>NZ_JBWXUE010000051.1:0-47682 GCF_057158765.1 Kitasatospora sp. NEAU-69 | reverse complement strand
TCAACGCGACGCTGCAGCAGATCGCGCAGCTGACCGCGTCCGGCTGCCAGATCGTGCGGGTCGCGGTGCCTTCGCAGGACGACGCGGACGCGTTGCCGATCATCGCGAAGAAGTCGCAGATCCCGGTGATCGCGGACATCCACTTCCAGCCGAAGTACGTCTTCGCGGCGATCGACGCCGGCTGCGCGGCCGTCCGGGTGAACCCGGGCAACATCAAGGCGTTCGACGACAAGGTCGGCGAGATCGCGAAGGCGGCGAAGAGCGCGGGTGTGCCGATCCGGATCGGTGTGAACGCGGGCTCGCTGGACAAGCGGCTGCTGGAGAAGTACGGCCGGGCGACGCCGGAGGCGCTGGTCGAGTCGGCGCTGTGGGAGTGCTCGCTGTTCGAGGAGCACGATTTCCGCGACATCAAGATCTCGGTGAAGCACAACGACCCGGTCGTGATGATCAATGCGTACCGGCAGCTGGCGGCGGCCTGTGACTACCCGTTGCACCTGGGTGTGACGGAGGCGGGTCCGGCGTTCCAGGGGACGATCAAGTCGGCGGTGGCGTTCGGGGCGCTGCTGGCGGAGGGGATCGGGGACACGATCCGGGTTTCGCTGTCGGCGCCGCCGGCGGAGGAGATCAAGGTCGGGATCCAGATCCTGGAGTCGTTGAACCTGCGTCAGCGTGGTCTGGAGATCGTGTCGTGCCCCTCGTGCGGGCGGGCGCAGGTGGATGTGTACAAGCTCGCGGAGGAGGTCACCGCCGGTCTGGAGGGCATGGAGGTGCCGCTGCGGGTCGCGGTGATGGGCTGTGTCGTGAACGGTCCGGGCGAGGCGCGTGAGGCGGACCTGGGGGTGGCCTCGGGCAACGGCAAGGGGCAGATCTTCGTGAAGGGCGAGGTGATCAAGACCGTTCCCGAGTCGAAGATCGTCGAGACCCTGATCGAGGAGGCCCTGAAGCTCGCCGAGCAGATGCAGGCCGAGGGTGTGGAGTCCGGCAGCCCCACCGTGGTTGCCGCCGACTGACCACGTGTCGGGTGACGCGGTGTGAATGAGGTGCTGTGCTCGATCGAGGTGTGATGCTTCCCAGCTCGCTGCAGGCTGCGCGGGCGGTGGCCGCTACCCGGGTGCTGGACGGGCCGGATCTCGACGACACCCTTGAGGTGCTGCACCGCGACCCGGTCGCCAACGCGTTCGTCGCCACCCGGGTCGAGGCGGTCGGCCTCGACCCGTGGCGGCTCGGCGGCGAGATGTGGGGCTGGTTCGACCAGGACGGGCGGCTCCAGTCGCTCTGTTACGCCGGCGCGAACCTGGTGCCGATCAACGCCGGCCCGCAGGCCGTCCGGGCGTTCGCCGAGCGGGCCCGCCGGCAGGGCCGGCGCTGTTCCTCGATCGTCGGACCGGCCGAGGCGACCGCCGGGCTCTGGGCACTGCTGGAGCGCAGCTGGGGGCCGGCCCGCGAAGTGCGCGGCTACCAGCCGCTGCTGGCCACCACCGAGCCGTCCGCCGAGATCGCGCCGGACCCGCTGGTGCGGCGGGTGCGCCGGGACGAGATCGACCTGCTGATGCCGGCCTGCGTGGCGATGTTCACCGAGGAGGTCGGGGTCTCCCCGCTGGCCGGCGACGGCGGCCTGCTCTACCAGGCCCGGGTGGCCGAACTGGTCAGCGGCGGACGCTCGTTCGCCCGGATCACGGAGCAGGGCGAGGTCGTCTTCAAGGCCGAGATCGGCGCGGTCACCCAGGGCGCCTGCCAGATCCAGGGGGTCTGGGTGGCGCCCGCCCACCGCGGCCGCCGGCTCTCCGAGACCGGTATGGCCGCCGTGCTGGACATCGCGCTGCGCGAGGTCGCCCCGGTGGTCAGCCTCTACGTGAACGACTACAACCTGCCGGCCCGGGCCGCTTACCACCGGGTCGGCTTCCGCGAGGTCGGTGCCTTCATGTCGGTGCTTTTCTGAGTGGTGCTGGAGTAACGTCCCGGGCATGGAGCAGCTGACCGAGGTGACCATCCAGCCGATCGACCTTGCGGCCTGGGCGCCGTACGCGCTGGAGGTGCAGTCGGCCGCCTTCGGGCTCTCGCCGGAGGAGATCGCGGTCCGGCTGCACATCGTCGGACGGCATGCCGAACAGCCCGGTGTGCTCGCGCTCGGCGCGCTCAGCGGGGGCCGGCTGGTCGGCTTCGGGTACGGGATGCCGAACCGGCGCGAGCACTGGTGGAGCACGGTGATCGAGCCGCACCTGGAGGCGCAGGGCTACGGGGACTGGCTGGACGACGTCTTCGCCGTCACCGAGTTGCACGTGCACCCGGACTTCCAGCAGCGCGGGCTCGGCAGCACGCTGATCCGCACGCTCTGCGCGCACTCCGGGCTGCCGCGCAGCATCCTCTCCGCGATCGACGCCGAGACCCCGGCCCGCAGGCTCTACCGCTCGCTCGGCTACCGCGACCTGGCCCGCGCGGTCCGGTTCCCGAACACCGACCGGCCGTACGCCGTGATGGGTGCCCGACTGCCGCTGCGCGCAGGCTAGTCGGCGGCTTCCGGGCCGCGGCTAGAGCCGGCCGGCGAACTCCAGGTGGAGTTCGGCGCTGGTCCGGTCGCCGAGGGCGAGGGCGGCGAGGCCGGCCTCGACGGTGCGGAACAGCGTCCAGCCGCGCAGCCGGTCCCGGTCCACCTCCAGCGCCTCGGAGAGCTGGTGCAGCCGGCGGCGGGTGGCGCCCTGCGGGCCGGGCGCGGCGATCAGCGTCTCCTTGCGGTCCTGGGCGAGCCAGGCCAGGTCGTACGCGCGCTCGCCGACCAGCGGGCGCGGGTCGATGGCCAGCCAGGGGGACCGGTCGGCGGCCATCACGTTGCCGTGGTGGAAGTCGCCGTGCAGCAGGAACCGTTCGGGCTCGGAGGCGAGCAGCCCGGCCGCGCTCTCCAGTGCCTCGTCCAGCAGCGGCAGGGCGTCCAACTGTTCGGCGAGCGGGCGCCGTTCGCCGAGCAGCTCGGTGTGCGCGCGGACCTGGTCGGCGACCGTGCGGAACGGGTGGCCGTCGCCCGGCGCGGTCCACAGCCGCTGCAGCAGTGCGGTCGCCTCCAGCATCGCCTTCGCCTCGGCGAGCGAGCGCAGCGGGATGTCGCCGTGCAGGCGCTCCAGCAGCAGGAAGCCCGCGGCGGGGTCGGCGTCCAGCAGCAGCACCGCGCCGCGGCCGGCCCAGTGGCTGAGCGCGGCGTGCTCCTGCGCGGTCTCCGGGATGACCAGGCCGGCCTTGAGCACCGCGGGTGAGGTGTCCTCGCGGCGCACGTAGCCGACCAGGCTGAGCCGCCCGCCGGGCTCGCAGACCCGCTCCAGCGTCAGCCGCCACTGCGCCAGCCGCGCGGTGAACCGCTCCGGCAGCCGATCCAGCCAGTCGGCGCCGTCGGCACCCGCCTGCCCCAGCACGCTGCCGCGCAGCCGCTCGGGGACGCTGAACTGTCCTGCTGCTGCCGACATGCTGGCCTTCCGGTCGTGCTTCCCCCGTGCGCTACCCGTCCATTGTCGGCCATGGCCGCCGTCCGGGCGCCACAGACGCGCTGGTCAGCGGGGCGAGTGGGGGTGGCCGGGTGGGTGGGTCAGGGGCTGGCGGTGCCGGAGGGGGAGGCCGCCGAGGTGGGTGAGGTGGATGAGGGGGCGGGGAAGCCGGGCAGGGCCGCGGGGGCGGCGCCCCACCTGTTGCCGCGCAGCGTGCAGTCGCGCAGCGCGGTGGCGGCGGAGCTGCGCAGCGGGCCGGTGGCGGCGGCGACCAGGTCGGCGTAGACGGCGGTCAGCCGGGTCTCGATCAGCGCGGCCAGCCGGCCGGCCGTGGCGGCGTCCGGGACGGCGAACGGGAGTTGGTAGCCGGGGGCGGCCGCGGCGGGGGTGGCGCCGGAGGCGGCCAGCAGCCGGCTCCAGGCGTCGCGCCGGGCCTGGTGCGCGGCGTAGTCGGCGCGGGCGTCGTCCCGCTTGGCGCCGGCCGGTATCCGGGCGCCGATCACCCCGTAGCCGTAGACCGCCGCGTGCTCGGCGGCCAGCGCGGCCTGCAGCGCGGTGGCCGTGCCGGACGGCAGCGGAGCGGCGGAGGCAGCGGCGGAGGCAGTGGGGGAGGCGCTCGAGGAGGTGCTCGCGGAGGCGCTTGCGGAGGGACTCGGTGCGGCGCCGTTCGCGGGCGCGGTGCTCGCGGTCGGGTCGGCCGGGGTCGCGGCCAGCGGGGCCTGGTTGCCGAGCCGGACCGCGTGCAGCGCGCCCGCCGCCGAGACCGAGGCGAGCAGCCGGGCCAGCTCGGCGGAGGCGGCCCCGAGGTCGGCGAGCCTGGCCTGCGCGGTGGTCCACTCGGCCGCCGCCAGCACGGCGGGCGTCACCGGCGCCGCGGCAGCGGCCGGGCTACCCGGGTTGCCCGGGCTGCTCGCACCGCCCGGGCTCGCCGGGTTCGCCGGGCTCCCGGACGAGGACGCCGCCGCCGAAGCGGCGGGCGAGGCCGAGGCCGGCAGGCCCACGGCCAGCGCCGCCCGCTGCGCGACCAGCTCGGCCTGGAGGTCCGGCAGCGGCGCCGCGGTGCCCGCCGCCGCGTACTGCGCGAGCAGTGCGTCGGTCGCCGCCACCGCCCGGGTGCGCAGCGGCAGGTCCGGGTCGGGCTTTTTGGCAGCCTTGCCACCCCCGCCCCCGGCCGCTCCCGATCCGTGGCCGGCGTCTCCCGATCCGGAGCTCGTACAGCCGGCCAGCAGCCCGGACGCGGCCAGTGCTCCGGCGGCCAGCAGGGTCCGCCGGCTGGGGGACTGCATCGACGTGCTCCCGTGAGGTCATGCGGAAGCCCTCCCGGCCCCCCGCGGCGCTGTAGCTGTTTCGTGCATGCTTGCCGGGACGGAAGTGAACATCCTGTGCCCGCCCCCTTGGACCGTACCGTCCGCCCCCGAAGCTGCCTAGCGCGGGTCGCCGGCCGACCGCCGGCCGACCGGCGACGGCCGGGCGGCAGCTCGTCGACGGCCAGGTGGCCGGACACTCCGGGTTGTGCCGTGATGATCGGAATCGGCGGTTCGGGGGTTGACCCGATAGGCTTTGGGTCGAGTTACGACCTTCTGACAACAGCAGACGCGGCCGAGGAGTCACCCGGATGAGCACCACCCCCACCGATCGGTTGCGTGCCCTGTTGGAGCCGCTGGCCGAGCAGGCGGGCCTGGACCTTGAGGACCTCAAGGTGAGCCAGGCCGGCAGCCGCCGCCAGGTGCAGATCGACGTGGACGCCGACGGCGGTGTGGACCTCGACGCGATCGCCGAGTTCAGCCGCTCGGTGGGTCAGGCGCTGGACGAGTCCGACGTGATGGGCAGCGCCGCGTACGTGCTGGAGGTCGGCTCGCCGGGCGTGGACCGTCCGCTCACCCTGCCCCGCCACTGGCGGCGCAACACCGGTCGGCTGGTCAAGATCCAGCTCACCGACGGTGGCGAGATCGTCGCGCGCATCCTGGAGACCGACGAGGACGGCGCTCTGGTCGAGGTGCAGCCCGTCAAGGGCCGCGGCCGGGCCAAGGAGCGCCGACTGGAGTTCGCCGAGGTCGCGAAGGCGCGGATCCAGGTGGAGTTCAACCGCAAGGAGGACGAGCAGCTGCTCGCCGACGCGGAGGACGCCGACGACACCGAAGGTGACGAGGACATCGAGGACCTTGAGGACCTCGATGACGCCGACACCGACGACAGCGGTGCCGCCGGCACCGCCACCGACGAGCACTGAGTAACAGAAGAGCAGAGGAGGCGTAGCCGTGGACATCGACATGAGTGCCCTGCGCGGGCTGGTGACCGAGAAGAACATCCCGTTCGACCTGCTGGTCGAGTCGATCGAGTCGGCACTCCTCATCGCGTACCACCGCACCGAGGGCTCGCGCCGTCGGGCCCGGGTCGAGCTGAACCGCAAGACCGGGCACGTCACGGTGTGGGCGCTGGAGGACCCGAGCGAGCTGGACGAGGGCGTCGAGCCCAAGGAGTTCGACGACACCCCGAGCGGCTTCGGCCGGATCGCCGCGAGCACCGCCAAGCAGGTGATCCTGCAGCGCCTGCGCGACGCCGCCGACGACCAGACCTTCGGCGAGTACGCGGGCAAGGAGGGCGACATCGTCACCGGTGTCGTCCAGCAGGGCAACGACCCCAAGAACGTGCTGGTGGACATCGGCAAGCTGGAGGCCATCCTGCCTCCGCAGGAGCAGGTCCCGGGCGAGGAGTACAAGCACGGCACCCGGCTGCGCAGCTACGTCGTGGCGGTTCGCCGCGGCGTGCGCGGCGCCTCGGTGACGCTCTCGCGCACCCACCCCAACCTGGTCCGCAAGCTGTTCGCGCTGGAGGTCCCGGAGATCGCCGACGGTTCCGTCGAGATCGCCGCGATCGCCCGTGAGGCCGGTCACCGCACCAAGATCGCGGTCTTCTCGCGCCGTGCCGGCCTCAACGCCAAGGGCGCCTGCATCGGCCCGATGGGCGGCCGGGTGCGCAACGTGATGGCCGAGCTGCACGGCGAGAAGATCGACATCGTCGACTGGTCGGAGGACCCGGCCGAGATGGTGGCGAGCGCGCTGTCCCCCGCCCGGGTGACGAAGGTCGAGATCGTCGACTACGCGCAGCGTTCCGCCCGGGTGATCGTGCCGGACTACCAGCTGTCGCTGGCGATCGGCAAGGAGGGCCAGAACGCCCGCCTGGCCGCCCGCCTCACCGGCTGGCGGATCGACATCCGCCCGGACACCGAGGCCTCCGGCGAGGGGTCCGAGGGCGACCGCGGCAGGGAATCCGACACCGACTGATCGTGTTGTCATGTAGTAGTAGCGGCCCTGCCCCGATCGGCGGGGCCGCCGTCACTCCCTCCGGAGGGGTAGACTTGATGGTGTCCGGCCGGACGCGTGTCCGCGCATGCCCAGAACGCACTTGCGTGGGCTGCCGCAAGCGGGCGGCCAAGCACGAGCTGTTGCGTGTCACGGCGGTTGAGGGCCTCTGCGTCCCCGATCCCCGCGGCGCGCTGCCTGGCCGGGGCGCGTACCTGCACCCCGACCCGACCTGTCTCGATCTGGCGGTCCGCCGCCGGGCGTTCCCGAGGGCCTTCCGGCTCCAGGGCACGCTCGACTCGGATGCGCTGCGTGAGCACGTCGAGGCTCGGGCGGACAGCGCCCCGGCGCCCTGAAAGTCCGGAGAAACGCCGGCGCCTTCGGGTCCGACCGGAGGGCACGGCCCCCGCGACCGCGGGGGTGAACCACCGTACAGAAGCACGGCGCGCGCACTTCGGTGCGGCCGCGCCACAGCCAGGTACCTCGCGAGATGGAAGTAGGTCGAGATTGCGATGAGCACTCGATGAGTACGCGATGAGTACGCCCATGAAGTAGCGACGGTCCGGCGGACGACTACCCCGGACTTATAGACAGGAGCGAAGTGGCTAAGGTCCGGGTATATGAACTCGCCAAGGAGCTTGGCTTGGAGAGCAAGGCCGTCATGGCCAAGCTCACCGAGCTCGGCGAGTTCGTCCGTTCGGCGTCCTCGACGATCGAGGCGCCGGTCGTGCGCAAGTTGACTGACGCTTTGGGAGCGACGCCGCCTGCCGGTGGCGCGTCCGCCAAGCCTGGCCCGCGGAAGCCCGCGGCGCCCACCCCCGCGCCCAGTGGTGCAGCCGCACCCAAGCCGGGTGCCCCCACGCCGGGTCCGCGTCCCGCGGCCACCCCCGGCCCCCGTCCGACCCCGGCCGCCGCGGCTCCCGCCGCCCCGGCCGCCCCCGCCGCGCCGGCTGCCGCTGCTCCGGCCGCGCCCGCCGCGCCGCGTCCCGCGGCCGCTCCGGGCCCGCGCCCGGCGGCGCGTCCCGCCGCTGCTGCGGCCCCGGCTGCTCCGGCGGCCGAGTTCTCCTCGCCGGCTCCGGCCAGTGAGACCCCCGCGCGTCCGGCCGCCTCCCCGGCTGCTCCGGCCGCGCAGACCCCGCGTCCGGCCGGTGGCTCCGCCGCCGGTGCCGGTGCCCGTCCGGGCCCGCGCCCGGCCGGCCCGCGTCCGGGCAACAACCCGTTCACCTCGGGCAGTGCGACCGGCATGGCCCGTCCGGGCGAGCGTCGTCCGGCCGGTCCGGGCGGCGACCGTGGCCCGCGTCCCGCCGGTGCCCCCGGCGCCGAGCGCGGCCCGCGTCCCGGTGGCGACCGTCCGCGTCCCGCCGGTGCTCCCGGTGCCGACCGCGGCGCCCGTCCCGGTGGCGACCGTGACCGTGGTCCGCGTCCCGCCGGTGCCCCGGGTGCCGGTGCGCCGCGTCCCGGTGGCGACCGTCCGCGTCCCGCCGGTGCCCCCGGCGCCGGTGCTCCGCGTCCCGGTGGCGCGCCGCGTCCCGACGGCATGCCGCGTCCGGCCGGCCCGCGTCCGGGTGCTCCCAGCCCGTCCGGCATGCCGCGTCCGAACCCGGGCATGATGCCGCAGCGTCCCGGCCCGGGCACCGGCCCGCGTCCGGGCCCCGGCGGCCGTGGCCCCGGTGGTCCCGGCGGCCGTCCCGGTGGTCCGGGTGGTGCCGGTGGCGGCGCCCGTCCGGGCTTCGCCGGTCGTCCGGCCGGTCCGGGCTCGCGTCCGGCCGGTGGCGGCGGCTTCGGCGGCCCCCGTCCGGGTGGCGGCGCCCCCGGTGGCGGCGGTGGCTTCGGCCCGCGTCCCGGTGGCTTCGGCGGCCGTCCCGGCGGCCCGGGTGCCCGTGGTGGCACGCAGGGTGCGTTCGGTCGTGGCCCGGGCGGTCGCCCGGCCCGTGGCCGCAAGTCGAAGCGTCAGCGTCGCCAGGAGTACGAGGCCATGCAGGCCCCGTCCGTCGGCGGTGTGATGCTGCCCCGCGGCAACGGCGCGACCGTGCGTCTGTCGCGTGGTGCCTCGCTGATGGACTTCGCGGAGAAGATCAACGCCAACCCGGCCGCGCTCGTCTCGGTGATGTTCAACCTCGGTGAGATGGTCACCGCGACCCAGTCGGTCTCCGACGACACGCTCCAGATGCTGGCCCAGGAGATGGGCTTCACCCTGGAGATCGTCAGCCGGGACGACGAGGACCGCGAGCTGCTGGAGTCGTTCGACATCGACTTCGGCGCCGACGAGGGCGACGAGGACGAGCTGCTGCCGCGTCCGCCGGTCGTCACCGTCATGGGTCACGTTGACCACGGTAAGACCCGACTGCTGGACGCGATCCGCAAGTCCAACGTCGTGGCCGGCGAGGCCGGTGGCATCACCCAGCACATCGGTGCCTACCAGGTCGCGGCGGAGGTGAACGGCGAGGAGCGCCGGATCACCTTCCTCGACACCCCGGGTCACGAGGCGTTCTCCGCCATGCGTGCTCGTGGTGCCAAGTCCACCGACATCGCGATCCTGGTGGTCGCGGCCAACGACGGTGTCATGCCGCAGACGGTCGAGGCGCTCAACCACGCCAAGGCCGCGGGTGTGCCGATCGTGGTCGCCGTCAACAAGATCGACGTCGAGGGCGCCGACCCGACCAAGGTCCGCGGTCAGCTGACCGAGTTCGGTCTGGTGGCGGAGGAGTACGGCGGCGACACCATGTTCGTCGATATCTCCGCGCGCCAGGGCCTGCACATCGACCAGCTGCTGGAGGCCGTGGTCCTGACCGCGGACGCCTCGCTGGACCTGCGGGCCAACCCGGAGCAGGACGCGCAGGGTATCGCCATCGAGGCGCACCTGGACAAGGGTCGCGGCGCCATGGCGACCGTCCTGGTCCAGCGTGGAACGCTGCGGGTCGGCGACTCGATCGCCGTCGGCGACGCGCACGGCCGTGTCCGCGCCATGCTCGACGAGAACGGCAAGAACGTCGAGGAGGCGGGTCCGTCCCGTCCGGTCCTGCTGCTCGGTCTGACCTCGGTGCCCCGCGCCGGCGACAGCTTCATCGTCGTCGATGACGACCGCACCGCGCGCCAGATCGCCGAGAAGCGTTCGGCCCGTGACCGCAACGCCATGTTCGCCAAGCGTCCGATGCGGATCTCCCTGGAGAACCTGGACCAGGCGATCGCGGCGGGTGGCATCCAGCAGCTCAACCTGATCATCAAGGGTGACGTCTCCGGTTCGGTCGAGGCCCTTGAGGACGCGCTCGTCAAGCTCGACGTGGGCGACGAGGTCGAGCTCCGGATCCTGCACCGCGGTGTGGGTGCCATCACCGAGTCCGACGTGGACCTGGCGATGGGCTCGGACGCGATCATCATCGGCTTCAACGTCCGCGCCGAGGGCCGTGCTCGCACGGCGGCCGAGCGCGAGGGCGTCGATGTCCGGTACTACTCGGTCATCTACCAGGCGATCGAGGAGATCGAGGCCGCGCTCAAGGGCCTGCTCAAGCCGGAGTACGAGGAGGTGCGCCTCGGCTCCGCGGAGATCCGCGAGGTCTTCCGCAGCTCCAAGTTCGGCAACATCGCGGGTGTCATCGTCCGCGAGGGTCTGCTGCGCCGCAACGCGAAGGCCCGCCTCATCCGCGACGGCAAGGTCATCGCGGAGAGCCTCAACATCGAGGGTCTGCGCCGCTTCAAGGACGACGCGACCGAGGTCCGCGAGGGCTTCGAGGCCGGTGTCACCCTGGGGTCGTTCAACGACATCAAGGTGGACGACGTCATCGAGACGTTCGAGATGCGCGAGAAGCCGCGCTCGTAGCGGTTTCATACCGGGGCCGGTCGGCGGGAATTCCCGTCGACCGGCCCCGGTCTCGCTGTGTAGGGTCCTCGCACGAGCCTTTCGCTGGTTCGAGAGGCGCCCTACGAGGCCTTCAGGTCGGCGAGACCTGTCATACATGTTCGTGGGAACACTCACCTTCGACCTGCTTCTCGGCGACGTCCACTCGCTCAAGGAGAAGCGCTCGATCGTGCGGCCCATCGTGGCCGAGCTGCAGCGCAAGTACAGCGTGTGCGCTGCTGAAGTCGGGAACCAGGATCTGCACCGCCGGGCCGAGATCGGCCTCGCGGTGGTGTCCGGCGACGCCGGGTACGTGACCGAGATCCTGGACAGCTGTGAGCGGTTGGTCGCCGGCCGCCCCGAGGTGATGCTGCTCTCCGCACGGAGGCGCCATCACAACGACGACGATGAATGAGACCGGGCGCGGTGGCCGCGTGACCTCGCCACTGTCGTACCGATCACAACCGAGAGCGTCCACAAGGCTGGGCGCGGGCCGGTACTTTGGGGCATGGGCCCCGATGGGTGCGATCGACCGCAATCAGTCGATCGCAGGACCGTGCCCACTGCACGAGGAGGCAACGTGACCGACACCGCAAGGGCGCGCAAGCTCGCCGACCGTATCCAGGTGGTCGTCGCCGAGACGCTGGAGCGCCGGATCAAGGACCCCCGGCTGGGCTTCGTGACCATCACCGACACCCGGGTCACCGGGGACCTGCGGGAGGCCACGGTCTTCTACACGGTCTTCGGTGACGACACCGAGCGGGAGGCGACCGCGGCAGCTCTGGAGAGCGCCAAGGGCGTGCTCCGCTCCGAGGTCGGCAAGCAGACCGGGGTGCGCTTCACCCCGTCGCTGACCTTCATCGCGGACGCGCTGCCGGACAACGCCCGCAACATCGACGACCTGCTGGAGCGGGTCAGGGTCTCGGACGCCGCGGTGCGCACCGCGGCGACCGGCGCGCAGTACGCGGGCGACGCCGACCCGTACAAGTCCGCGGCCGACCGCGACGACGCGGACGAGGACGAGTAGTCATGGCAGGTGAGCCGGCGGCGGCCGGTTCTGCGGGGGCGTCTTCCACCGGCACGGTTGTCACCGGCACGGTGGAGGACGCCCTTGCGGTGCTTCCGGGGCCTCGCGAGGGGTCACCGGTCGGTTTCGAGGGGGAGTGGCGGCGGATCGTCGCGGCGGTCCGCAGGGCCGGGTCGATCGACCTGATCTGCCACATCACGCCGGACGGCGACGCGCTCGGCTCGGCCCTGGCGGCCGCTCTGGCGCTGCGCGGGCTCGGCCACGAGGTGCGGGTCTCCTTCGGGGACGACCCGCAGATCATCCCGGAGTCGCTGGGCTTCCTGCCCGGCCAGGAGCTGATCGTGCCGGCCGCCGAGGTGCCGGACGAGCCGGAGCTGGTGCTCTGCTTCGACGTCGCCTCCGAAGGGCGGCTCGGGCTGCTGCACGGGAAGGCGTTCGCCGCGCGGACCCTGGTGGTGCTCGACCACCACGCCTCCAACCCGGGCTTCGGCACGCACCGGATCATCGATCCGAGCGCGCCGGCCACCGCCGTCCTGGTCGATGAGCTGCTCCGCCGTCTGCGGGTGCCGCTCGACCAGGCGATCGCCACCTGCCTGTACACCGGCGTCGCCACCGACACCGGCTCGTTCAAGTACGCCGCCACCACCCCGGCCACCCACGAGCTGGCCGGGCGGCTGCTGGCCACCGGGATCCGGCACGACGTGATCTCCCGCCGGCTCTGGGACACCTCCTCCTTCGGCTACCTCAAGGTGCTCGCCGCCGCGCTGGACCGCGCGGCCTACGAGCCGGACGCGGCCGGCGGCCAGGGCCTGGTGTGGACCTGGGTGCCGTACCAGGACCTGGCGCTGTTCAGCGTCACGATGGAGGAGATCGAGGGCCTGATCGACATCCTGCGCCGCCCGGCCGAGGCCGAGGTCGCGCTGGTGCTCAAGCAGGACCCGGACGGCACGCTGCGCGGCTCCTGCCGCAGCAAGGGCGGGGTCGACGTGGCCGCCGCCTGCGCGACGCTCGGCGGCGGCGGGCACGTCTACGCGGCCGGGTTCTCGGTGCGCACGGACGTGCTCACCGCGGTGGCCCGGTTCCGGGCCGCGCTGGGCTGACCTTCGTTTCCACAGGTTCCGCAGGTTCCACTGGTTCCACAGAGAAAGTACCGATGAAGCGCAAAGGCACCGGGCCCGACGGCCTGGTCATCGTGGACAAGCCCGAAGGCATCACCTCGCACGGCGTGGTCGCCAAGCTGCGCTGGCTGGCCGGGACCCGCAAGGTCGGCCACGCCGGCACGCTGGACCCGATGGCCACCGGCGTGCTGGTGATCGGCGTCGAGCGGGCCACCCGGCTGCTCGGGCACCTGATGCTCACCGCGAAGACGTACGAGGCGACGATCCGGCTCGGCCAGACCACGATCACCGACGACCGGGAGGGCGAGGTGACCGCCTCGGTGCCCGCCGACGCGGTCGACGCCGACGCGATCGCGGCCGAGATCGCGGTGCTGACCGGCGAGATCATGCAGGTGCCGTCCAAGGTCAGCGCGATCAAGATCGACGGCAAGCGCTCGTACCACCGGGTGCGCGAGGGCGAGGACTTCGAGATCCCGGCCCGGCCGACCACGGTGCACTCCTTCACGGTGCACGGGCAGCGCGCGGCGGTCGCCGAGGACGGCACGCCGGTGCTCGACCTGGACGTCACCGTGGAGTGCTCCTCGGGCACCTACATCCGGGCGCTCGCCCGTGACCTGGGTGCGGCGCTGGGCGTCGGCGGGCACCTGACCGCGCTGCGGCGCACCAGGGTCGGCCCGTACTCGGTCGAGTCGGCGCACACCCTGGAGCAGCTGGAGGAGAAGCTGGCGGTGCTGCCGATCGGCGAGGCCGCGGCGGCCGCCTTCCCGCGCTGGGACATCGGCGAGGACGACGCCAGGCTGCTCTCCACCGGCGTGCGGCTGAAGGCTCCCGGGCTCGGTGTCGAGGGGCCGATCGCGGTCTTCGGGCCGGACGGCCGGTTCCTCGCGCTGGTGGAGGAGAAGGGCGGCCAGGCCAAGCCGGTCGCCGTCTTCGTCGGCTGAGACCGGCGCTCTGTATCGCCCTGGGCCTTTAGCCCTCTAGCGCCCTGTATCGCCCTGTGCGGCCCTGGCTCACCCGGAGTGACCGGGACTCACCCGTCCGGGCGAGCGCGCGGAGTGAACGGCCGTGGTGAACGGGGCGGCCGGGGGTCGCACGGGCCGTGCTGCGGGCAGGCTCCCCCACGGTGAGCACGGCAACGGTGACGGGCCCGGCAGGAGCCCCGCGCGTGCCGCCGGGGAGGGCGGCACGGATGACGGGTGGCCTGGCGGGCGGGGAGCGGGACGACCACCGCCCTGGTGCTGGTGCTGGTGCTGGTGCAGGTGCTGTGGGCGCTGGCGCTGGCGCTGGTGACGGTGCCGCGGTGGTCGGTCGGCGGTCGGTGCTGCGGATCGGCGAGCCGGACGGGCGGGTGCGCGGCTTCGGTCTGCCGATCGACGACCGCGGCACGGTGCTGACCGGCTACGAGGTGGTCGCCGGCGCCGACCGGCTGGTGCTGGAGAGCGCCGCCGGCGGCCGACTCGAACTCGGCCCCGAGCAGCTGACCGCGCTGCCCGAGCTCGGCCTGGCGCTGCTGACGGTCGATCAGGAGCTCTGGCGGGGAGAGCTGTTCGGCGATCCGACCGCGCTCTGGCCGGGCGTCGTCGAGCACGGTCACCCGGTCCTGCTGCCGGTGCCCGACGGCGGCCCCCCGCTCGCCGGCAGCGTGCTCGGCACCGCGACCGGACTGGCCGGGCGCCCCGGACCGGCCCGCCTGCTGCCCGGGGTGCTGCTGCTCGACCTGCCGCCGGCCGGTCCGGCCGATGCCGGGCGCCCCGTGCTGGACGCCGCCGACGGCGCGGTGCTCGGCCTGCTCGCCCCCGGCCTGCGCGGCCTGCCGCCCGGCCTGACCGCCGCGCTGCCGCTGCCGCTCGCGCACCCCGCGCTGCACGAGGCGGCGGCCCGCAACGCGGCCACCGCGCCGGGCTACGGCCGGGCGCTCAACCTGGCCGGCGTGCTGCGGCTGACCTCCCGTCAACTGACCTTCGCGAGCGCCGGCCCCGGCCGGATCGCCGAGCTGGCCGCCGACCGGGTGGACCGCGCGGACGGGCTGGCCGGCGAGGAGCCGGGCGCCGCGCTCACCGTGCTGGTCGGCGAACCGGGCAGCGGCCGGACCACCGAGCTGGCCGCGCTCGCGGTCCGCCGGGCCGGCGGCGTCCGTCCGCTGCCGACGCTCTGGCTGCGCGGCGCCGACCTGCGGGCCGGCGACCGGACCCCGGCCGCCGCGCTGGAGCGGGCACTGACGGCGGTCGCCGGAGCCGCCGCGCCGCCCGTCGAGGCGGTGGCGCGGGTCTGTGCGGCGGCCGGGCGGCCGCTGCTGGTGGTGCTGGACGGCCCGGAGGAGGCGCTCGCCGCCCTCGGCCCGGCCTGGTGGCGCGAGACGCTGGACTGGCTGCGGACGGCGCAGCTGCGGTTGCTGCTGGCCTGCCGCCCGGAGAGCTGGGAACAGTACGCGCCGGGCTGCGAGAGCGGCGAGGGCGCCGCGGAGGGTGCGGAGTGGGTGGTGGGTGCCGAGTGGGTGGGCCTGCCGCAGCTGCACCGGCTCAGCCCGCTGCGTGGCGACGCGCTGGCGCGGGTGGCCCGGCGCTACGGGGTCGCGGAGCAGGTGGTGCGGGCAGCGGCGGCGCAGGCGAGGGAGGCGCAGGCGCAGGCGGTGTTGCCGCTCGCGCTGCGGCTGGCCGGGGAGTTGCACGCGGCGGGCGTAACGCAGCCGGCCGGCAGCCTGCTGGAGCTGGCCGCCGCCCGGCTCGACCTGAGCTGCCTGCGGATCGCGCAGCAGATCGCGGACGAGGCCGCCGCGGGTCCGCCGCCCTCGCACCGCCGGGGGAGCGTGCCGCCCGACCGGTTCGCCGCCACGCCCGGACAGGTGCGCCGGCTGGCCGCCGTGGTGGCGGGCCGGGTGCACGAGGCGGCCCGGCGGATGCTCGGCCCCGGGCAGGGCGGGCTCGGTCAGAACGCCTTCGCGGAGCTCTTCCCGGCGGCGGGCGGCTGGGCCCGGGCGGTGCTCGCGGACGGACTCCTCGTCCCGGCGGGGGACGGCTACCGGTTCGCCCACGAGGAACTCGCCGACTGGTTGCAGGGCCTGCACCTGGACCTGGACGCCGCGCTGCGACTGCTGCTGGCGGAGGCCGGCCCGCCCCGGCGCCCGGTGCCGCGACACCGGATCGGCGCGGTGCAGGCCGCGCTGCGCACGCTCGCCGAGCAGCACGGCTCGGGCGAGCTGGAACGATGGCTGGACCGGCTCTGGCAGGCGCTGCGGGCCGATGACGCGGAGCCGCGCTGGTGGGCCGGCCGGCTGCTGGCCGCCGCCCTGCTGGCGAGCCCGGAGCCGACCCGGCACGCGGAGCTGCTGGCCGCGCTCGCGGCGCGGATCGCCGGGGGAGATGAGGATCCGAGACCGCTGCTGGGGACGGGAGTCGGCGCTTGCGCCGACCTGGATTGGCAGGCTGGTTTCGGGCCGGCCTTCTGGGCGGCGCTCGAGCTGCCGCCCGATCGGCTGCTGGAGCTCTTGCGCACGCTCGTTCGTGCGGACCGGCCTGTTCCGGGCCTGAAGGGGCAGGGCTTCACCCCGCAGGGCTTCCTCGCGCTCGCCGCCGAGCGGTTGCGGGCTGACCCCGTGACCGTGCAGCCGCTGCTCTGTGGCTGGTTCGAGGACGTCCGCGCGCTGCCCGGCCTCCCCGGTGGCAGCGCGGCCGACCTTGCCCAGGATCTGCTCTACGCCCACCGATCCCTGGCCGTGGATGAGTTGACCGAGGCGCTGGTGGCCGCGGCGCACCCGCGGGCGGACGCGCTGCTGGCCGTGCTCGCGGTCGAGGAGCCGTCCGCGCTCTGCCGGGCGGTCGATCGGTGGAGTCACGATCCGCGCCCCGAACGGCACGTCGCGGCCGCGGTGCACGCCCTGCGCACCGCGCCGTACGCCGCCGGGGCCGGGGCGGATCTGCTGCGGTACACCGCGCTCGCGCTGCTCGCCCGGGAGGACGAGCCGGCTCTGCACGGCGCCGCGCTCGCGCTGCTGGTGCGCGATCCGCGGACCAGGGCCGGGCAGCTGCCCGCCGCGCTCGCCGCCTACGCGGCCGACGATCCCTTCGTCACCGCCGAGGTGCTGGGTCTTGCGCTGGCCACCGACCAGCAGGCCGTGCTGGCCGCCTTCGAGGCCCGGCTGGCTCGCCCGGACTCCGGCCGGGAGGACTCCCACTCCGGCGGCGATGCGGCGGCGGTGCTGCGGGTGCTGGCCGACGCTCCGGCGCCGCCCGGCCGCTCGGCCGTCCCGGGTGGGCTGCCCGATCCGGCCACCCGGCTCGTCGGCCGGCTGCTGCGGGACCGTCCGGAGCGGGCCGAGCCGGCGGCCGGCTACCTGCACCGCCGCCTGCTGGCCGGCCGGGCTGCTTCGGGCGACCTGACCGCGCTGCTCGGCGCTCGTCCGGCGGAACGGCCGGTCCCCGTGCGCCGGGCCTTCGCGCTGATGCTGGCCGAGCACCGGCAGGGGACCGGTGCCGAGCTGCTCGACCGGCTGCTGCTCACCGAGCAGGACCCGGCCGTGCTCACCCCGCTGCTGGAGCGGCTCGCCGGTACCGCCGCCGAGCGCGAGCCCGAGCGGCTGCGCGTGCTGGTCCGCCGGACCGCCGACGCCTGGGAGCGCGGCGCGGCGCCGGCCGGCGGGCTGGACGCGCTGCTGGTGCGCTGCGCGGGCCGCAGCGCCGCCTTCGCCCGGCTGCTCGCCGAGTGGCCGACGGCGGACCGCCCACCGGCCGGCGGACCGCTGCTGGCCCGGATGCGGGAACTGGCCGCCGAGGGGCGCGACCCGCAGTACGCAGCCGCCGAGGCCGAACGGTCGCCGGTCACCGGTGCACCGGCGACTGCACCGGGCGTGGTGGGTGTGGCGGGTGTGCCAGGTGTGGCGGGTGGCGCACTCGCGAGCACGGACGGTGGACGGCTGGCCGCAGCGGGCGTTCCGGTGCCGGGGCCCGGACGGGCGCATGGCAGGCTATAGGGGTCTGAGTTCGAGTGTTTGAGTCACCCGCCCCGGGTGGACTCGGAGCGGAGAAGGAGCGGTCAGGGTGCAGCGCTGGCGTGGCCTGGAGGAGATTCCCGGCGACTGGGGACGTAGCGTCGTCACCATCGGCTCCTTCGACGGGGTGCACCTGGGACATCAGTTGATCATCAACCGGGTGGTCACGCGGGCCCGTGAGCTGGGCGCGCGGTCCGTGGTGGTGACCTTCGACCCGCACCCCCGCGAGGTGGTCCGCCCCGGCAGCCACCCGCCGCTGCTGGCCCCGCAGCCGCGCCGCGCCGAGCTGCTCGCCGCGCTGGGCGTGGACGCCGTGCTGGTGCTGCCGTTCACCCCCGAGCTCTCGCAGGAGTCGCCGCAGCAGTTCGTCCAGCAGGTGCTGGTGGACGCGCTGCACCCGCGACTGGTGATCGAGGGCCCGAACTTCCGCTTCGGCCACAAGGCCGCAGGTGACGTCGCCCTGCTGGCCGAGCTGGGCCGGGCCGGTGATTTCGAAGTCGAGGTGGCCGACCTCCAGGTCGGCGGTGACGTGCCGTTCTCCTCCAGCCTGGCCCGCCGGCTGGTCGCCGAGGGCGATGTCAGCGGCGCGGCCGAGGTGCTCGGCCGGCCGCACCTGGTCGAGGGGATCGTGGTGCGCGGCGCGCAGCGCGGCCGTGACCTGGGCTTTCCGACCGCGAACGTGGACACCGTGCCGCACAGCGCGATCCCGGCCGACGGGGTGTACGCGGGCTGGCTGACCGCCGACGGCGAGCGGATGCCGGCCGCGATCTCGGTCGGCACCAACCCGACCTTCGACGGCACCACGCGCACCGTCGAGGCGTACGCGATCGACCGCGTCGGCCTGGACCTCTACGGCCTGCACGTGGCGGTGGAGTTCCTCGCCTACCTCCGCGGCATGGAGAAGTTCGACTCGATCGAGGCACTGCTGGACCGGATGGCGGCGGACGTGAAGCAGGCGCGGGAACTGACCGCGGAGGACTGACGCCGAGGGCTCACCGCGGGGATCCGGCGCGGGGAGCTGACGCTGTGCCGGCGTGATGGTGCCTCAGTGAGGGCGGCCGGTTGGGCGGGCCGCTACTGCTGTGCGGGCGGGTGGCTGTAGCCGTCCGGCGGCGGCTGGTGCGGTGGGTGGGCGCTTGCCGGGGGCTGGGCCCAGTCCGGCAGTGCCGGGGGCTGTGGGGCGGCGGGCGGCGGGTAGCCGTAGCCGTAGCCGTCCGGCTCCGCAGCGCCGTACGGCGGTGGCGGAACGGGCGCTGCACCGGGCTGCGCAGGCCAGGGGCTGCCGGCGGGTTGGGCCTCCCAGGGCCGTCCGGCATCCTGCGGCGGGTAGGCATAGGCAGGCGGGCCGGGGACGGGGTGGCCGGGGGCGGGGTACTCGGAGCCCGGCTGTCCCGGGTGGCCATGGAACGGCCGGCCCGGCGGTTGCAGGCCGGGCATCGGCGGGCGCTGCACGGGTTGGGCGGGGATCGGCGGGGCCTGTCGTGTCGGCGGCCCGGGCGGCTGCTCGTGGCCCGGCCACGGCTGCTGTTGCGCGACCTGGTGCGGGGCCGGTTGCTGTGTTTGCTGCTGCTGCTGCCAGCCGTTGGCCGCTGCGGCCTGGGCGGCCTCCTGGGCCCGGACGATGTCCTCGCCGACCATGGTGGCCAGCCGGAAGTACGCCTCGCGGACCTTGGGCCGCATCATGTCCAGCCGGACCTCGGCGCCGGCCGCCAGGCTCTCGTCGAACGGCACCACCACGACGCCCCGGCAACGGGTCTCGAAGTGCGCGACGATGTCCTCGACCCTGATCATCTTGCTGGTCTCGCGCACCCCCGAGACGACCGTGAGGCTGCGCTGCACCAGGTCCGCGTAGCCGTGGGCGGAGAGCCAGTCGAGCGTGGTGCTGGCGCTGCTGGCGCCGTCCACGCTCGGGGTGGCGACGATGATCAGCTGGTCGGCCAGGTCGAGCACGCCGCGCATCGCGCTGTAGAGCAGGCCGGTGCCCGAGTCGGTCAGGATGATCGGGTACTGCTGGCCCAGGATGTCGATCACCTGGCGGTAGTCGCCGTCGTTGAAGGTGGTGGAGACCGCCGGGTCGACGTCGTTGGCGAGCACCTCCAGGCCGGAGTTGTCGTCCTGCGAGGTGAACTGACGGATGTCCATGTAACTGCGCAGGTGCGGGATCGCCGTCACCAGGTCGCGGATGGTCGCGCCGGTCTGCCGCTTGATCCGGCGGCCGAGGGTGCCGGCGTCCGGGTTGGCGTCGATCGCGATCACCTTGTCCTGGCGCTCGCTGGCCAGCGTCGCGCCGAGCGCGGTGGTCGTCGTGGTCTTGCCGACGCCGCCCTTGAGGCTGATCACCGCGATCCGGTAGCAGCTGAGCACCGGGGTGCGGATCAGGGCGAGCCGCCGCTCGCGCTCGGCCTGCGCGGCCTTGCCGCCGAACTTGAGCCGCGGCTGGCGCTGCGGCTTCGGCTGGTTGCGCAGCAGGCGGTCGGAGGAGAGCTCGACGGCCGCGGTGTAGCCGAGCGGGGCGCCGGTCGCGGTCGGCGGCCGGGTGCCGGGCTGCCGGAAGGCGGCCGGGGCCTGCGGCACGCCGGCCTGCTGCGGCCAGCCACCCTGGCGGGGGTCGAGCGGCGCGGTGGGCGCCGGTGCGGGTGCGGGTGCCGGTGCGACGGGCGGGGGCGTGCGTGCGGGCGCGGGTGCGAAGGGCGGGCCGGGCTGCGCAGCGGCGGCCTGCTGCGCCGGCCACCCGGGCTGTGGCGCGCCCGGGTGCGTGGGCCAGGGGGTGCCCGGCGCCGGCGGCGGGGCGGGGACGCCGTCCGGTCCGGCCTGCGGCGGGGCCGGCTGCGGGTACGGCTGCCCCGGGTAGCCGTGGCCCTGGCTGTAGCCGGGCGGCGGGAGCGTGCCGGGCGGCGGCCCGACGGGATACCCGGGCTGCTCCGCCCGGGGCCAGTCGGCCGGCGCGGCGGGCGGGCGGGGTGCGCCGATGAAGGGCGTGGCGCCCGGCCGGCCGGGCCCGCCGGTTGCATCGGACAGCGGCTGCGGGAGTGGAAGTGGGAGTGGGAGCGGGACGGCTGCCGCCACCTCGCGGGTCGGGGCCGGCGCGGCGGCGCGGAGTGGGAAGTCGGCCAGGCCGTCGACCGGCGCGGGCACCGGGACCGCCCCGGCCTGCCCGGGCAGTGCGTCCGCGGCAGCACCCGGCTCGGCACCCGCCCTCTCGACGCCGGACCTCTCAGCGATCGGCACGTCCGCAGGCGCCTCGCGCACCGTCGCGGCGGCCGGCTCGGTTGCGCCCTGGGTGTACCAGGCCGGGGGAGTGTAGTCGGGCGCGTCCGACCACTCGTCCTCGTCCTCCGCCCCGCTGTCGCCGACGTAGACGCCGTCCCGATCGCTGCTCACGCTGGGCTCCCTCGTGTTCGCCGCCGCCTGCGCGGTGCCGTACGCACAAGACTAGAACGTGGGCCTGGAGCACCGGAGCTGGCCCGGCGTCAGGACTTTGCGTACAGCTGGTCGCGCATCGAGGCCGTGTCCACGGCGAGTTGCTTGAGGTCCTCGGTGTCCTGCGCGAGGTTCGGGCCGAGGATCAGCGTGACCTCGCCGACGCTGCTGCGGTTGGACCAGGCGCACCAGCCGATCTTGGCCTGGCCAGGGGTGATCTGCATGACGGCGCACTCGATCGGCACGTCGCCGGAGCCGGTGGCCCGGGCCGGGAACTCCTTCAGCGGCGTCAGTTCCTGGGCGCCGACCAGCTTGAGGTTGTCGGTCGTCAGCTTCATCCGCTCCGCCGGATCGCTGACGGTGCCGTAGCCGGCGAAGACCTGGTAGCCGGGCGGGGTGTCGCGGGTGCCGTCCGGGCTGTAGGTCAGCTCGATCCGGACCAGGCCGACGAACTGCTTGTTGCGCCCGGTCTGCGCGGTCTCGGCGTCGGTACCGGGACGGTCCGCGGCGGTCGGCGGGACGAGCTGGAGGGTCTGGCCGCGCATCACCACGGTCTTCCGGGCGGTCAGCGTGTGCGTGGTGACCTGGTGGATCTGCTTGCTGATGGCGGGCCAGGAGAGCGCGGTGAGCAGGCCGAGCACGGCCGCGCTGATCGGGATCGAGATCCGGACCACCCGCCAGTTGACCGGGCCGAACATGGACGACCTGCCCGCCGGCGCCGCTGCCGCCCGGTGGCCCGACTGCGCCTGCGGCTGCGGCTGCTGCGGCAGGGGCTGCGACGGCGGCCAGGACTGCTGGGGTTGCTGCGGCTGCTGCTGGTAGGGGCCGGGTCCCTGCTGGTACGTGTTCACGGTCCGAGTCTCTCCTAGGCTCTGTCCGGCCGTTCTTGCCGGGCACGCGACGCCGGGCAGACCCTAGTCAACCCGGCGGGCCGGTCCGAGCAGCTGGAGCTCGGCGGCTCCGGGCTCGGTGCGGACGTACTGGCGGCGGGTCCGGGTGGCCCACAGGGTGAGATCGTCCCCCAGGGAAGGCAGTGCGGCGACGTCCTGGGAGCCGAGCCCGAGCACCCGGCCGGTCAGTTCGCTCTCCGGCGGTGACACTCGCTGCACCCCGACCAGGTCGGCGGCGCCGAGCACCCGGGCGGCGTTCGGGGCCAGGAACGGCAGCAGGGTCAGCGTGGACTGCCACGGCGCGGCGGACAGCCGGGTGCGCGGCGGGCGCGGTCCGAGGTCGCGCAGCACCAGCACCGGCGCGCCGACCGACGCGCCCTGGGCGCCGAGGCGTCCCATCGGGTGCACCGTCACGCACGGCTGGCCGCCGCCGGCGGCCTGCGCCAGCGGCGCCCAGACCTGCGGCCGGGCGGTCTCGACGGCGATCCGGGCGCCGGTCGCGGCCGCCCGCAGCGCGAGCAGCTGGGCCAGCCAGAGGCCGCCGACCAGCACCACGTCGTACGCGCTCGGGCGGAACAGGCCGAGCACGGCGGGTGCGCGGTGCGCGTCCTGGCCGATCAGCACGCCGTCGTCGCTGACCGGGAAGCTGAGTGCGGAGAGGTCCGCGGCGCCGAGCACGTGCTGCTCCCGGCGCGGCCCGCGCAGGCCGAAGCCGGTCCGGAGCAGCGCGGCCGCCCGGCCCGGGGTGCTCTGGCGGGCCATCAGGCGGCCCCTCCCAGCGGCAGGGTGGCCAGCAGCCCGGGCGCCTGCTCCTGGTCCAGCCGGGCCAGGCCGAGCCCGGCGCGCCGGGCGCGCTGCTCCAGCAGCCGGCCGATCCGGCCGAGCTCGGCCTCGCTGCGGCCGACCACCCGGACGTGCCCGGTGAGCGCGACCGAGCCGCCGGAGCCGGCCCGCGCGGTCAGGCTGAAGACGCCGGCCAGCGCCGGCGTGCCGGTGACCAGGTTGACCAGCTCGGGCGCCGAGATCGCGCCGGGCGCGCCGCCGGGGCGGGTGAGTCTCGGCCAGCGGGCGATCCAGTAGGTGCTGTGCCAGCGGTCGTCCACCCGCCAGAACCGGGTGCTCTCCTGTGTGCGACGGGCGGCGCCGCTGCCGAGCCCGACGCTGCCGAGCCCGCTGCCGCCGCCGCCGGTGCCCTGGCGGCCTGCGGTGGCCAGTGGGTTGGCGCAGCCGGCGATGGCGAGTGCGGCGATCAGCTCCCGCTCGTCCAGCGCGGTGGCGGAGAGCCCGGCCGCGCTCAGCCGGCCGGCCAGCTGCTCGGTGACCCGGTGCAGTGCCTTGCGGGCGCCCTGTTCGCCGCCGCCGCGGGCCAGCACCGCGGCGGCCGCCCGCTCCGGGTCGAGCTTGAGCGCGACCCAGGTCAGCCGCAGCGCCGGGGTGTCGGGGCCGTCCGGCAGCTCCTGGTAGGCGCGGGTGGCGAGCGCCTGGTCGGGCAGGTGCGGGGCCGGTGCGGGCTGGGTGTACTGGACCAGCTGCACGGACTCCAGGGTGATGTCGTCCACCGTCAGCGCCGAGCAGAGCAGCTCCAGCGGCAGCGGGTTGGCGGTGCGGAGCGGGCGCAGCGGCTGGTCCTTGGCCTGCACCAGCAGCACGGCGGTGAGGAAGCCGCCGTCGCCGATCATGCCGGTCTCCCGGCGGACCGGGCGGCCGGCGACGAAGCCGGTCTCGGTCGCGTGCGTGCAGGTGCGCAGTGCGGGTGCCAGCTCCAGCACGGGCGCGAGCGCGGGGTCGGTGCCGGGCGGCGGATCCGGCGGCAGCTGCCGCCGGCGGGCCCGCTGGGCGGCGCGGATCCGCAGCGCCTCGGGCAGCGGGCGTCCGCCGACCTGGACCAGCGCGAGGGCGAGCAGCAGCACGGCGGGCACCGCGGCGGCCACGGTGGCTGTGCGGCCGATCGTCCAGCCGACCGCGACCAGCGCGACCGCGGCCTCGACCAGGACCAGCCGGTACAGCCGCAGCCGCCCGCCGAGCAGACCGGGCCGGGGGAGCAGCCTCACCAGCACCGGAGCCGCGGCCCGGGTCGGCACCGCTCCCTCGACGGCTGCCGCCCCGTCGCGCGGTGCCTCGACCGGTGCCGCGGTCGGCGTGGTCGCCGGTCCGGGCACCGTGCCGTGGCCGGTCCGGTCGGGTGTCGTGCTGCGTCGCCCTGGAGTGGTCTGACTCGGCATTCCCCGGGTGACCCTCTCTGCTCCGTGACCGTACGGTACTCACCGTCTGCCGCATCGTAGAGGGTTGACGGGGCGTCATACGTGCCGGATGGCAGACTCGGGCACGTCGCGAACGCCGTGGTGAACGCGCGACCGCACGAGCCGTGACCGGGGAGACAGGGGAGCCGATGGCCTCGCGCCGCGACGAGCTGAACGCCTACACCTTCGCCCGCAGGCGCACGGTGGGCGCCTTCCTGCAGCCGGCCGGCGGGGGTGGCGACGAGGACGCGCCGCGGCCGCTGCGCGCGCTGCTGCCCTCCCTCACGCTGGCCGCGCTGCTGGTGGCCGGCTTCGGCGCCTGGGGCCTGATCAGGCCGAGCGCGCCGCTGCAGTGGGACAGCGGCCGGAACGTGATCCTGGGCAAGGAGTCGACCACCCGCTACGTGGTGCTGCCGGGTGCCGACGGCGCCAAGGTGCTGCACCCGGTGCTGAACATGGCCTCGGCGAAACTGGTGCTGCCGGTGGATTCCCAGGTGGTGATCGTCGCGGACCAGGTGCTCGACGCGTACAAGAACCACGGCGCGACCATCGGCATCCCGTACGCGCCCGACAAGCTGCCCGATCCGGTCGATGCGGGACGGCCGAAGAAGTGGTCGGTCTGCGACCGGCCGGGCGCCGACGACGACCACCCCGACCAGGGCGTCTTCGTGGCGGCGGGCGCCGACGCGGACACCCTGGCCAAGCCGGGCAAGCTGCTGGCCGGCGGCCAGTCGCTGTACGTCCAGGGGCCGCGGCGCAGCGGCGCGGACGGCCCGCAGTACCTGGTCGATCCGCAGGGCCGCGAGCACCTGATCGGCGTGCCCGGGATGTCCGACACCGATCTGCGGGCGCTGCGGATCGCGCTGTTCGGCACCCAGGCCAAGCCGGAGCACGTCACCGCGGAGTGGCTGGCCACGCTGGCGCCGGGCAGCGCGATCGGCTTCCCGCAGGTCCCCGGCCTGACCGCGACGAAGACCCCGTCCAGCGTCCAACTCTCCGACCCGGCGCAGCGGGTGGTCGGCCGGCTGGTCACCTCCGGGGACGCGTACTACGTGGTCGGCGCCGACCGCCTCTACCAGGTGACCGCGTTCCAGGCGGAGTTGATCCGGCAGAACCCGCTGACCCAGACCGCCTACGACCAGCAGGAGCCGGGCTTCGCCGAGATCCCGCCGGCCGACAACTCCCGCTTCACCCGGGACTTCGAGACCAGCGGGCCGCTGGCCCGGCCGGCCGACTGGCCGCTCGCCAAGCCGTCCGCCCCGGTCAACGGCGACGCTGCCGATCCGGGCGCCGGCCGCCAGGTGGTGTGCAGCACGTACGACGGGATGACCGGCGACACGGTCCGGCGCAGTGTCTGGGCCGACGGTGACTTCCCGGCCCCGCTCATGCTCGGGGTGGCGAGCGCGCACGTCAGCCCCGGGCACGGCCTCTTCTACCGCGCGGTGGACAACTCGACCGGGGGATCCGGCAGCGACTACCTGATCACCGAGACCGGACTGCGCTACGACGTGCCGGCGAGCAGCGACGGCACGGTGGCGACCGGGCCCTCGACACCAACACCGACAGCGACAACAACACCGACATCGGCGCCGGCAGCGACACCGGAGTCGAGTCAGCCGGGCGTCAACGAGGCCCAGGACAGGCTGGGTTACCGGACCACCACACCGGTGCCGGTGCCGAGGGCCTGGTCCGATCTGGTGCCGGCCGGCCCGACTCTGAGCACCACCACCGCGACCCAGGCGCAGAACTCCTGAGCGTGGCCGAAGTGGAGCCGGATCCTCCCGAGTTGGGTGTTGGGTCCGTCACCGGCTGCGGCTACAGTGCTGGCAGAACATCACTCCGTGATGTCCTCCGGGCGTGCACAGTGACGACGCGGCCGGAGTCGCCCGTCCGATGGGAACGGTGGCAGATGGCCGGTCGGTTCACGATGACGGCAGAGCAGATGCAGGCCTTCTCGGCCCGGATGGTCGAGGTGAACGGCCAGATCCAGAGCGAGATCGCCACGCTCCACGCGCTGTTGGACGGGACGGCCGGCGGCTGGCAGGGCGCGGCCGCGACCGCCTACCAGCAGCTCCAGCAGACCTGGAACGACGATGCGACCGCGCTGAACAAGGTGCTGGACGAGATCCGGCGGGCGATCGACCACACCACCAGGAACTACGCCGTCACCGAGGAGCAGCAGCGCACGAACATGGGTGCGGTGGGCCGCGCCTGACGATCCGTTCCCTCGTTCCCGTTCCCGCTAGGAGACCGCCATGACCGACGACGGCCGCATCCTCGTCAACTTCAGCACCATCTCGGACGCCGGTGACCAGGTCCGCGCCTCGGCCCGCCGGATCCAGGCCCACCTGGACGAACTGCGCACCGGCGTCACGCAGATCGCCGAGTCCTGGACCGGCGCTGCCAAGGACGGCTACGACGCCCGCCAGAAGATCTGGGACGACAAGGCGGCCGAGCTGCACACCACGCTGCTCGCGATCGGTGACGCGCTGGACCACGCGCACGAGGGCTACACCACGACCGAGAAGGCCAACACCGACATCTGGTACCAGGGCTGAGCCACGCACCGGGGGGAGTTCGGGTGGCACGCGGGAGCGGGAGCGGGGTCAGGGCGGCGGCGGTACTGGCCACGCTCGGCCTGCTGGCCGCACTTGCCGCCGCACCGGCCGCCGGTGCGGACGGCGACTGCACGTTCCCCTCGCCCGACGTCCCGGCCATGCCGTGGGCGCTGCAGCGCGTGCTGCTCGACCAGCTCTGGCAGAACGGGAACCAGGGCGCCGGCGTCACGGTCGCGGTGATCGACACCGGCGTCGACGCGAGCAATCCGCAGCTGGCCGGGCGGGTGCTGGACGGCGGCTCGCTGCTCCTCGACACCGGCACTGGCGGAGGTGGCAGCCCGAAGGTGCTCGGGAACGGCCTCACCGACACGGTCGGCCACGGCACCAAGGTGGCCGGCATCATCGCGGCCGGGCACCGGGCCGGCGTCGGCTTCGTCGGGCTGGCCCCGCAGGCGACGATCCTCTCCGTGCGGCAGAACGACGACGCGGGCAGCGGCGATGTGGACACGCTGGTGCAGGCGATCGGCATCGCGGTCCAGCGGCACGCCCAGGTGATCAACATCTCGCAGGACGTCCGCGCCGCGGGTACCGGTGCCGACTTCGTCGGTGGCGACCGGCTGAGCCGGGCGATCGCGGCGGCCGAGGCGGCGAACGTCGTGGTGGTCGCGGCCGCCGGCAACGACGGCCGGCAGGGCGCCACGTACCCGGCCGGCTACCCGACCGTGCTCGCGGTCGGCGCCTCCGACCGCAACAACGAGCGGGCCGCGTTCTCCGAGTACGGCGGCTTCGTCAAGGTGGCCGCGCCCGGCGTCGACATGCTCTCCACCGTGCCCGGCGGCGGCCAGTGCGTGGACAACGGCACCAGCTTCGCCGCGCCGTACGTCGCCGGGGTGGCCGCACTGCTGCGCGCCGCGCACCCCGACTGGACGGCCCGGCAGATCCGGGCCCGGATCGAGCAGACCGCCCAGCGCACCGGGCGCGGGCCGGACGAGTACCTCGGCTGGGGCGTGGTCGACCCGGTCAAGGCCGTCACCGACACCGACCCGCCGGCCGACGACGCCGCCCCGGACGCGCCGGTGCGCCTTGCCGCCAGTCCAATCCGCCCGCAGCCGCTCGGCCTCGGCGAGACCCGGGCCGACCGCGACCGGCGCACCGCGACGTACGTGCTGGCCACCGGCGTCCTGCTGGTCGCGCTGCTCTCCGGTGGCACGGTCGTGTTGCGCGACCGCCGCCGCTCTTCCTAGGCCCGGCCCAGCCCAGCTCCGGGCCCCGGCCCGGTGGCCGCCCCCCCGCTGTAACATCCCGCGCCCGTCCACGCGTCATCTGAGTGTCGGAGCAGTGCGAGCGGTGTGAGCAGGGGGGTCAGTGGTGATCTGGAGCAGCGCGGCGCGTGAGGCCGAATACCTGGAGTTCGCCGCCGGCCGGGCCGGGCAGCTCTACCGGTCGGCCTGTCTGTTGACCGGCGGGGACACCCATCTCGCCGAGGACCTGGTGCAGGAGACGCTGGGCCGGATGTACGCGCTGTGGCGGCGGACCGGCCGGTCGATGGGGGCGACCCGGATCGACAACCCCGCCGCCTACGCGCACACCGTGCTGGTCCGCGCGTTCCTCTCGCACCAGCGCCGCCGCAGCAGTACCGAGCGGCCCACCGAGGACTTCCCGGACGCACCCGCCCGGGAGGGTGATCCGGAGCTGCGGCTGACCCTGCTGGACGCGCTCGCCCGGCTCTCCGCGCGGGACCGGGCGGTGCTGACGCTGCGCTACTGGGAGGACCGCAGCGTCGAGGAGACGGCCGAGGCGCTGCGGCTCAGCTCGGGCGCGGTCCGCACCCAGAGCGTGCGGGCGCTGGCCCGGCTGCGTGCGCTGCTCGGCGACTCGCTCGGCGACCTGCTCGCCGGCGTGACCCCGCAGGCCGCCGCGCTGCGCTCGACCGTCCCACCGCGCGCCGTCCCCCCGCCCGCCGTCCCGCCGCCTGTGGCCCTGCGCTCCGCCGCGCCGTACTCCGTCGCACAGCCCCTCAGTTCCACCCCGAGCCTTCGCCCCGAGAGTAGGTGATCACGCATGTCCGCAGACCCGAGGCCGCAGCGGCCGACCGACGACGAGCAGCTGATCGGAGTCCTCGCCCAGGCCGGTGAGGCGTTCCGGCCCGAGATCGACGCGTTGGTCGTCGGCGGGCTGGCCCGTGGCCGCCGACTGCGCCGCCGCCGCACCAATGCCATGGTCGGCGCCACCGCCGCGATCGCCGTGGTCGGCCTGGGCGGTGTGCTGGCGGGCGGCCTGGGCCACCCGGGCCGGCCCACCGGGCCGAGCGGCGCCGAGCCGTCGGCCCTGCGCTCGGTCGCCTCCTCGCCGACCGCCGGGCCGCTCCCGCACGGCTCCATGCCGCCACCGTTCAGCGCGGCGACGCCGTCCACGGTGACCGGCCGGCAGCTGGTGACGATGCTCAAGGCGCTGCTCCCGCCCGGGCAGACCGCCTACGAGAGCGGAGTGGCGGCGGCCGACACCGTGAACGGCATGGACGACACGCCGAACGTGAACCTGGTCTTCGACGACGGCCACGGCAGCGCGAAGATCTCGGTCCGGCTGAGCCGGGTCGATGCGCGGGCCGGAGCGAACTACGGGGCCTGCCCGGATCCGGTCTACTTCCCCGTGGACGCGTGCAGCACGAGCACGCTGCCGGACGGCTCGGTGCTGACCCTGCTGCAGGGCTACACGTCCCCCGACAAGCAGGGCACCAAGGACTGGTCCGCCACCCGGTACGGCCCGGACGGCCGGCTGATCCAGGTCGACGAGTGGAACGCACCGACCGAGCGGGGCGCGCCGGTGACCCGGCAGAACCCGCCGCTGACGCCGGAGCAGCTGGCCGTGGTGGCCCGCAGCCAGTCCTGGAGTCCGGTACTGGCCGGGATCACGGCACCGACGCCGGTCCCGGTCAACACGCTGCCGGTGATCGACGAGCAGCAGATGCAGACCGATCTGGCCGGCCTGATCCCCGCCAAGCTGAGGACGGCCGGCATGGTCGGCGGCGAGGACAAGGCACACGTGACCGTCGATGACGGCAGGGGCGCGGGCCTGGTCGAGGTCTCGGTCGAGGGCTCCCCCGGATCGATCCCGGCCGGGAACGTCGACCTGCTGAACCACCAGTACGCGGGCGCGAGCACGCTGCCCGACGGCTCCCGGGTGCTGGTGGTCCCGATCCCGCCGAGCAGTGGGACCGGGAGCGGCAGCTTCTTCGGCGAGACGGTGCGGGTGCTGCGCAAGGACGGCACCGAGCTCATCGCCTCCGCGTACAACGGCCCCGGTCCGCTGCTGCCGACCACCCGTTCCGCCCCGGTGCTGACCCGGGAGCAGCTCACCGCGATCGCCACCAGCCCGGTCTGGCAGCCGCACTGGGCCGACTCGTAACCGGGACGCACGAGACGCAAGCGAAAGCGGCCCGGACACCCCCCAGCAGGGTGTCCGGGCCGCTTCTGTCGTGCGGGTCAGTCAGGTCGTACCGGTTCGGGTGACCGGTCAGACCTGCTCGTCCTCCGGCAGGGTGATCACCCAGCGCTCGTCCTGGCGGGGGCGCAGGTAGAAGACCCAGTAGAGGGAGGCGACCGCGGTGATGCCGACGGTCCAGATCAGCGCGGTGTGGTCCAGCTGGGTCAGCGTGTAGACGAGCGCGCAGGCCAGCAGCGCGGGCAGCACCGGCCAGAGCGGCTGGCGCCAGGCGGGGGCGTTCTTGTGGGCGCCGCGGCGGGAGAAGAGCGCGGCGATGGCGACCAGCAGGTAGAGCGCGGCGACCGCGACACCGGTGACGTTGGTCAGCAGGGTCAGCGGCGCGAAGCAGAGCGCGGCGCCGGGGATGCCGACCGCCAGGGTGGAGATCCAGGGGGCGTTGAACCGGTTCAGCGTGCCGAAGGCCTTGTTGACCGGCTCGGGCCAGGCCTTGTCACGGCCGGAGGAGAAGAGCACCCGGGAGTTCTGGATCACCATGACGATGCCGGCGTTGATGATCGCCAGCGCGATGCAGAGGCTGATGAAGGTGCCGAGCGCGGAGTCGCTCCAGCCGGCCACCATGCCGGAGATGTCGCCACCGGTCAGCGTCGCCAGGTCGGGGGCGCCCAGGGTGATCGCGATGACCGGGACCATGATGACGACCGCGGAGAGGCCGAGCGTCCACAGCACCGTGCGGGCCACGTTGCGGCGCGGGTTCTCCAGCTCCTCGGAGAGGTAGATCGCGGTGCTGAAGCCCTGGGTGACGAAGAGCGCGACACCCATCATCGCGAGCATCGCGCCGAGGCCCACCGGGCTGGTGACGCCGTGCGGGTCGGCGCTCACGCCGTGGAAGAGGCTGCCCACGCCGCGCTGGCTGTGCGCGAAGCCGAGGACCGAGACCACGCCGGCCGCGATCACTTCGAGGACCAGGAAGATGCCGGTGATCCAGGCGTTCGCGCGCAGGTCGAGCAGACCGGCGACGGTCGCCGCGATCATCACGCCGGCGCCGGCGACCGGACCGCTGACGTGCACGATCGGGGCCAGGTAGGCGGCGGTGCCGACCGCGATCACCGCCGGCACGATCATCACCACCAGCAGCGACTGGATGAAGACCAGCCAGCCGGCGAACCGCCCGGCCAGCGTGCCGACCATCGCGTACTCGCCGCCGGCGCTCGGGATCAGGGTGCCGAGTTCGGAGTAACAGAAGGCGACTGCCACGCAGATGATCGCGCCGATGCCGATGGTCAGCGCGGTCGCCGTGCCGAGCGAGTTGAAGAGCGTCGGCACCAGCACGAAGAGCGAGGAGGCCGGGGTGACGCAGGAGAGCGTGAGCAGCGTTCCGCCCACGACGCCGAGCGAACGGTTGAGCTTGCGCGGGGCATCGGCGGTACTGACCGTCACCGTGGGGGCGGTGGCGGGTGGGCGAAGCGTGTCGGTCATGACTGGGGGGATCCGATCGGCTCAGCGCGACGAGCGCGGACTGTGCGGTGCTGGGGGCGGGAGCGGTATCGCCTCCGAAGGGGGTCGCCTGGGTCTGCTGGTTCTGTCGCTCCCGGATCGCCATGGTGCGGGGGCGTATAGATCGCGTCAATGCCGCTCTGCCTTCGGAATCCGTTGCACTGAGCCGCATAACCATCCGAAGCGAAGATCACATTCAGTGATGGCAAAAGATGTCCGACTTGTTACCTTTGGCAAACGGGGCATGAATCAAAGGCGAACCTCGATTGCGTCGCTCGAATCGAAGGTTCAGGGCGGGGTGGGTTGGTGCTGGCCCAGGCATGTCCATGCACCCCGGCGGTCCCACCGGCCTCACCCGGCGCGCGACGATAACCGCAGCTCAGTGGCCGGAAATAATCCGAAACTTTTCAGCCGCTGAGACGTCGCGGCGCCGGATACGACGCTGCGTGTCCGAACCCTCGCTCACCCTCAGTGGCGACGGCGGGTCGCGCCGCCGGAGGCCGGACGCCCGCCGCCGGGCCACGCCACCCGCGCCTACTGCTGCGGCAGCCAGCCGGTCTGCACCAGCTGCCCGCCGGCCACGCGCCGGGAGACGAAGACGCCGCGGCCCGGCGGCAGCGCCTGCGGCCGGGCGGTGCCCAGCAGCACCCCTTCGTCCCGGCTGCCGGAGAGCAGCACGCCCTGCCCGCCGAGCTCCTTCATCCGCTGCATCACCGGTTCGAACAGCGCGCGGCTCGCGCCGCCCGAGCCGCGCGCGACGATCACCCGCAGGCCGATGTCACGGGCGAACGGCAGGAACTCGGCGAGCGGCGCCAGCGGGTTGCCGGCGGAGGTGGCGACCAGCTCGTAGTCGTCGACGATCAGGAACATGTCCCGGCCGCTGTACCAGCTGCGGTTGCGCAACTGCTCGGCGGTGACGTCCGGTCCGGGCAGCCGGCGCGCGCAGGCCCCGCGCAGCATCTCCACCACCGCGCTCATCGCCGGCTGCGCGGCCGCGTACTCGACCAGGTACTCCGGCGGCACCGCGCCGAGCAGCGCGCGCCGGTAGTCGCCGACCACGATGCCGATCTCGTCCGCCGGGTACCGCTCGGTGAGCTGCTTGACCAGCAGCCGCAGCAGCGCGGACTTCCCCGACTCGCTCTCGCCGAAGACGGTGAAGAGCGGGTCGCTCTCGAAGTTGACGAAGACCGGCGCGAGCTCGGCCTCGTCCACCCCGAACGCCACGCCGAGCTCGGGGTGCTCGAAGCCCTTGGGCAGCTCATGGCCGTCCAGCACGGGCGGCAGCATCCGCACCCGCGGCGCCCGCGGGCCGTGCCAGGCGGCGTTCACCGCCGCGACCAGGGCGGCCGTCCCGGCCGCCGGCTCGCCACCGGTCACCGCATCCGTCACTGCGTCCGTCACCGCGTCGGCCGTCACAGCAGTCGCCGGGTCGTGCAGCCGCGGCAGCGCGGTGAGCAGGTGCAGCTTGCCGGCCGTCAGACCGCGCCCGGGCGTGCCGGCCGGCACGTTCTGCGCCGCGCGCCGGTCGATCTCGGACTCCATCGCGTCGCCGAGCCGCAGCTCGGTGCGGTTCTGCAGCAGGTCCTTGAGCGCCGGGCGGACCTCGGCGTACCGGGAGGCGGTGAGCACCAGGTGGACGCCGTAGTTCAGGCCGCGGTTCGCCAGGTCGGCCACCACCGGCTCCAGCGCCTCGAACTCCTGGCGGAAGCTGAGCCAGCCGTCGATCACCAGGAAGACGTCGCCGAAGCGCTCCTGCGGCAGCCGCCCGGCCGCCCGGCGGGCGCGGTAGGTGCCGATCGAGTCGATCCCGGCGGAGCGGAACAGCTCCTCGCGCCGGTTCAGCACGCCGTGCACCTCGCTGACCGTGCGGCGGACCTTGTCCGCCTCCAGCCGGCCGGCGACGCCACCGACGTGCGGCAGTCCGTCCAGCGCCTGGAACCCGCCGCCGCCCAGGTCCAGCAGGTAGAACTGGGCCTCGGCCGGCGTGTGGGTGAGCGCGAAGCCGGCCACCAGCGTGCGGATCGCGGTGGACTTGCCCGAGCGCGGGCCGCCGACCACCAGGCCGTGCCCGGCCGCGCCCGCGTAGTCCTGGTAGAGCACCTCGCGGCGCTGGTCGCGCGGCCGGTCCACGATGCCGACCGGCACGACCAGGCGCCCGAGCGCGCCGAACTCCGGTGAGGTCAGGCCGCGTTCGGGTGTGGCCAGGAGCGGCGGGACCAGCTGGTCCAGGCTCGGCGCGCGGTCCAGCGGCGGCAGCCAGACCTGGTGCGCCGCCGGGCCCTGGCCGGCCAGCCGCTGCACGATCACGTCCAGCACCGTGTCCGCCGGCGCGCCGTCCACCAGCACAGCGTCCGTGTCCGCCTGGGCGTCGTCCGCCGGCTCGGCCGGTGCCTGCACCGGCACCTCGGCCGCGGTGAAGAGCACCGGCCGGGCACCGGCGACCCGGTCGTACGAGCGCTGCCGGCCCGGCGCCCGGTACGGCCCGGAGACGTACGCGGCCTTGAAGCGGGTCAGCGCCTCGGTGCCGAACTTCAGGTAGCCGACGCCCGGCACCGGCGGCAGGTGGTACGCGTCCGGCACGCCGATCGCGGCCCGCGACTCGGCGGCCGAGAAGGTGCGCAGGCCGATCCGGTAGGAGAGGAAGGTGTCCAGACCGCGCAGCTTGCCCTCCTCCAGCCGCTGCGAGGCGAGCAGCAGGTGCACCCCGAGCGACCGGCCGATCCGGCCGATCTGGATGAACATCTCGATGAAGTCCGGCTTGGCGGTGAGCAGTTCGGAGAACTCGTCGATGATCACCAGCAGCGAGGGCAGCGGGTCGAGCGCCGCGCCGGCGGCCCGGGCCCGCTCGTACTCGTTCAGGCCGGCGTAGTTGCCGGCCGAGCGGAGCAGCTCCTGGCGGCGGTTCAGCTCGCCCTCGATCGCGTCCCGCATCCGATCGACCAGGGTGAGCTCGCCCTCCAGGTTGGTGATCAGCGCGGAGGTGTGCGGCAGCTCCGCCATGCCGGCGAACGTCGCGCCGCCCTTGAAGTCGGCGAGCACGAAGTTGAGCGTCTGCGAGGAGTGCGTCATCGCCAGGCCGAGCACCAGCGTGCGCAGCAGCTCCGACTTGCCCGAGCCGGTCGCGCCGACCACCAGGCCGTGCGGGCCCATGCCCTCGAAGGCGGCCTCCTTGAGGTCCAGGTGCACCGGCTCGCCGCCCGCGCCGACGCCGATCGGCACCCGCAGCCGATCGCGGCGGGCGCGCGGGCGCCAGGTCCGCGAGACGTCCACCGAGCCGGCGTCGCCGACGCCGGTCAGCTCGGTGAAGTCCAGGTCGGAGAGCAGCGGTTCGTCGTCGCCGCCGGCCGAGCTGCGGTACGGCGCGAGCTGTCGGGCCAGCGCCTCGCTCTGCCAGAGCGTCAGCGTGTCGGGGGTGCCGGTGTAGGACGCGCCGGAGGCCGAGTCCAGCCGCAGTGCGGTGCGGCCGACGGTGACCAGCAGGTGGCCGGTCGGCTCGTCCGGCTCGCCCGGCACCACCTCGATCACGGTGACGCCGTGCACGCCGTCCACGCCGGCGAGCAGCGAGTCGTGTGGCACCGCCGCGCCGTCCAGCACCACCACGAGGTGTGGCTGCTCCGGCACCGGTGCGGCGTCCCGGGAAAACCGCTGGCGGCCGGCCAGCTCCTCGGCCAGCAGCCGTTCCAGTTCGCCGAGCCCCGGCGCGATCAGCCGGCGCGAGCCGGCGCCGTCGCTCTCACTGCGGTGCTGGGTGTGCGGCAGCCACTTGGTCCAGTCCCACTCCTCCAGCGCGCCGGGCGCCGCGGCCACCGCGATCACCAGGTCGTCGGGGGAGTGCAGGGTGGCCAGCTGGGCGATCATCGCGCGGACGTTGCCGTAGACCGCGTCCGGGTCGCCGCAGACCGTCAGGTGGTAGAACGCCCGCAGCGAGACGGCCAGCGGCAGGTCCGCCAGCGTGCTGTGGGCTCGCAGGAAGCCGCGCATCGCCTCCGCGGTGAGCGGCTCCAGCTCGTCGATCGGCGCGGTGCGCGGTGCGATCAGCGGTGTGGCCAGCTGCTGCGGACCCAGGCCCACCCGGATCTGGCCGAAGTCCGGGTCGCCCGCCCGGCGCTCCCAGAGCCGGCGGCCCTCGGCGACGACCGACCAGAGCTGGTCCGGCGCCGGGTGCAGGTAGAGCTGTGCGTCGCGCTGCCGCTCGGCGGTGCCGCGGACCTGGCGGCGCATCTGCTGGAGGTACTTCAGGTAGTCACGGCGCTGGTCGGCCAGGCCCGCGCCGCCGCCCCGGCGGGCCCGGACCAGCTGCGCCACGCCCATGCCCGCGGTGGAGGCGATCATCAGCGCGCCCATGATCTTCATCATCGGCTGCTGGCCGGGCATGAAGAAGAACGCCGAAGAGCCGCCCATGCCGAGCAGCGGCAGCATGCTCATCAGCCAGTCCTCGCCGCCGCCGCGGGCCAGGTCGGGCGGCGCGGCCAGCTCCACCGGCTGGTCGGGCACCGCCGGCGGATAGGCGCGGGCCGGACGTTTGACCGTAACGAAACCCATGCCGTCCCCGCCCCTGTCCCGTCCCCGACCCGGCAGTCCGTCCTCGACCCCGGCAGCTCCGCGCAGTCGTCGATCCTATCGATCTGGGGGCCGCACCGCGCCACCGTCCGTGCACGGGCGGTAAGGTGACGCAGCGCCAGATCCGCGCGGACCCGCGCGCGGCCGCGAAGCGAGGGGGACGCCGGTGCACGGGGACACGACGACCGGCTTCTGCCGCGTCACCGTCACGGCACCCGGCAGCCGGATCGACGTCGCGCTGCCGGAGGACGTCCCGCTCGCCGACATCTATCCCGAGGTGCTGCGGCTCTCCGGCCTGACCCAGGCGGCCGGCGCGCCGACCGGCTTCCACCTGGTCCGCCGGGACGGCACGGTGCTGGACGGCGGCCTGCCACTCCACGCCCAGCAGGTGCGCGACGGCGACCTGCTGAGCCTGCGCCCGTTCGCCGAGTCGCTGCCGCCGGCCGTCCACGACGACGTCGCCGACGCGATCGCCGGGGCGGTCGCGGCCGACCGCCGGTTCTGGGGCCCGGAGCCCACCCGCGTCTTCGGCCTGGCCGGCGCCGGGCTGCTCCTCGTGCTGCTCGGCTTCGCGCTCTGGTCCGCCGGCCCGCGCCACGACATGCACGGCCTGCCCGGACTGCTCAGCGGCGTGGCCGCCGTGCTGCTGATCGCCCTCGCGGCCGTGCGGGCCCGGGTGTACGCGGACCACGGCGCCGCGCTCACGCTCGGCGCCGGTGCGCTGCCGCACGCGCTGATCGCGGGCAGCGGGATCCTGGCGGTCGGCCACCCCGGTGACGGGCCGGGCCGGCTGCAGCTGCTGGTCGGCTGCACGAGCGTGCTGGTGGTTGCGGTGCTGCTGGCCGGGCTACTGCCGGAGCGCGACTCGGTCTTCGTCGCCGCCGCCTTCCTGGGCGGCGCCGGCACGCTGGCCGCGTTCGTCGCGGTGCTGATGCCGGGCACCGCGCCCGACCGGATCGCCGCCGTCGCCGGCGTCTGCGCGGTCGCCGCGGTGGGTTTCCTGCCGGCCCTCGCGGCCCGCTTCGCCCGGCTGCCGGTTGGCTTCACCGCGCCCGGCCAGATTCAGAGCCAGAGCCGCACCCGCATGACCGGCGGCGATGCGGCCGGTGGCGGTGCGCCGGCCGTGCCGCCGGCCGTGCCCTATGAGCGGATCGCGCTCCAGGTCAGGCGCGGGCACGAGCTGCTGGCCGGCCTGGTCGGCGGCGCGGCCGCGGTCCCGGTCGTGGCGTGCGCGGTGCTCGGCTCCACCGGACGGGCGCTGCCGCAGCTGCTCGCGCTGGCGCTGGGCTTGGCGACCATGCTGCGGGCCCGGCTGTTCCGGCGCACCGCGCAGGTGCTCAGCCTGACCGCGGCCGGACTGCTCGGCCTGGCCCTGCTCGTTCTCGGCCTGTCGACGGGGTCCCGCCCGCCGCTGCCGGCCGGCGGCAGCGCGGCGGACCTGCACACGCTCTGGCTGGCCGGTGCGATCGCGCTCGGCGCGGCGCTGCTGACCGCGATCGCGCTGCTCGTCCCGCGCCTGGGCGTCTCGCCGTTCTGGGGCCGACTGCTCGATATGCTGGACGGCCTGCTGCTTCTCTCGCTGGTGCCGCTGGCCCTCGCGGTACTCGACGTCTATGCCCGGGTGCGGGGCGCCACCAGCTGACTGGTACCCTGGGGCTGCCGAGTCTTTTCGAGCCTGTGACGTAGACCAGGATCGCTCGGTCACCCTGAAGGAGTTGCAGTGGCCCTCGACGCCGCCGTCAAGAAGCAGATCTTCGCCGAGTTCGGCCAGAAGGAGGGCGACACGGGCTCCCCCGAGGTCCAGGTCGCGATGCTGTCGCGCCGTATCTCGGACCTGACCGAGCACCTCAAGTTCCACAAGCACGACCACCACAGCCGTCGTGGCCTGCTGATCCTGGTCGGTCAGCGCCGCCGTCTGCTGCAGTACCTGGCCAAGAAGGACATCGAGCGCTTCCGTACGCTCGTTGACCGCCTGGGCATCCGCCGCGGTGCCGCCGGTGGCGCCCGCTAAGACCGCCGCTCGGGGCGGCTCCCCACACCGGGGAGCCGCCCCTCGCGCGTACCACCCCCCAGAATTTCCGGTCCGCCTCCCGAGGTGGCCGAGATTCGCACCGTAGGGTTGTGGGCATGCCGGGAAGTGGCGCGGACGACGCGCCCCACCCGAGCAGCACGCATGACCCCAAAGCGGGCCGCAGGCTTCAAACGGAAGCCGCCCGCATCCAGGAGAGCGTCCAGACGCCCACCGCCGCGAGGTCTGGCAGCCGAGAGGCGCCGGTCCTCGGTAGTGGCCGCCGGGATTCCCGCAGACCGAAGCGGGATGGCCCGGGGGCTTCGATCGAAGACCGGCCCGGCAGGTCAGGGCCACCGGCAGGCAAGCGCGGGGGCGCTCTCCCGGAGACGTACGAAAGAGGAGATCTTCCAGGTGGAAGAGAACGTGTTCTACGCCGAGGCCGTGATCGACAACGGTTCCTTCGGCACCCGTACCATCCGCTTCGAGACCGGCCGCCTGGCCCGTCAGGCCGCCGGCTCCGCCGTGGCCTACCTGGACGACGACACCATGGTGCTGTCGGCCACCAGCGCCTCCAAGCAGCCGAAGGAGCACTTCGACTTCTTCCCGCTGACGGTGGACGTCGAGGAGCGGATGTACGCCGCGGGCCGGATCCCCGGCTCGTTCTTCCGTCGTGAGGGCCGCCCCTCCGAGGACGCCATCCTGACCTGCCGCCTGATCGACCGCCCGCTGCGCCCGTCCTTCGTCAAGGGCCTGCGCAACGAGATCCAGGTCGTCGTCACGGTCATGGCGCTCAACCCCGACCACCTGTACGACGTGGTCGCGATCAACGCCGCCTCCGCCTCGACCCAGCTGGCCGGCCTGCCGTTCTCCGGCCCGATCGGTGGCGTCCGCGTCGCGCTGATCAAGGGCCAGTGGGTGGCCTTCCCGACCCACAGCGAGCTCGAGGACGCCGTCTTCGACATGGTCGTGGCCGGCCGGGTGCTGCCGGACGGCGACGTCGCGATCATGATGGTCGAGGCCGAGGCCACCGACAAGACCATCAAGCTGGTCGCGGGTGGCGCCGAGGCGCCGTCCGAGGAGGTCGTCGCCTCCGGTCTGGACGCCGCCAAGCCGTTCATCAAGGTGCTGTGCGACGCGCAGTCCCGCCTCGCCGCCCAGGCCGCCAAGCCGACCGGCGAGTTCCCGGTCTTCCTGGACTACCAGGACGACGTGCTGGCCGCGCTGACCGCCGCCGTCAAGGACGAGCTGGCCAAGGCGCTGACCATCGCCGGCAAGCAGGAGCGCCAGAACGAGCTGGACCGCGTCAAGGCGGTCGCCGCCGAGAAGCTGCTCCCGGAGTTCGAGGGCCGCGAGAAGGAGATCAGCGCCGCCTACAACGCGCTGACCAAGAAGATCGTGCGCGAGCGCGTCATCAAGGACAAGGTCCGCATCGACGGCCGCGGTGTCACCGACATCCGCACGCTGGCCGCCGAGGTCGAGGCGATCCCGCGGGTGCACGGCTCGGCGCTGTTCGAGCGCGGCGAGACCCAGATCCTGGGTGTCACCACGCTGAACATGCTCCGCATGGAGCAGCAGCTGGACACGCTCTCCCCGGAGACGCGTCGCCGCTACATGCACAACTACAACTTCCCGCCGTACTCGGTCGGCGAGACCGGCCGCGTGGGTTCGCCCAAGCGCCGCGAGATCGGCCACGGCGCGCTCGCCGAGCGCGCGCTGATCCCGGTCCTGCCGACCCGCGAGGAGTTCCCCTACGCGATCCGTCAGGTCTCCGAGGCGCTGGGCTCCAACGGCTCCACCTCGATGGGCTCGGTCTGCGCCTCGACCATGTCGCTGCTGAACGCCGGTGTGCCGCTGAAGGCCGCCGTCGCCGGTATCGCCATGGGCCTGATCTCGCAGGAGATCGACGGTGAGACGCACTACGTCGCGCTGACCGACATCCTGGGCGCCGAGGACGCGTACGGCGACATGGACTTCAAGGTCGCCGGTACCCGCAACTTCATCACCGCCCTCCAGCTGGACACCAAGCTGAACGGCATCCCGGCCTCCGTCCTCGCGGCTGCCCTCAAGCAGGCCAAGGACGCCCGTCTGCACATCCTCGATGTGATGAACGAGGCCATCGACGCGCCCGACGAGATGTCGCCGAACGCGCCGCGCATCATCACCATCAAGATCCCGGTGGACAAGATCGGTGAGGTCATCGGCCCGAAGGGCAAGATGATCAACCAGATCCAGGAGGACACCGGCGCGGACATCACCATCGAGGACGACGGCACCATCTACATCGGTGCGGTCGACGGTCCCTCGGCGGAGGCTGCCCGTACGACGATCAACCAGATCGCCAACCCGACCATGCCGGAGGTCGGCGAGCGCTACCTGGGCACCGTGGTGAAGACCACGACGTTCGGCGCGTTCGTTTCGCTGATGCCGGGCAAGGACGGCCTGCTGCACATCTCGCAGATCCGCAAGCTCGCCGGTGGCAAGCGCGTGGAGAACGTCGAGGACGTGCTGGCCGTCGGCGCCAAGGTGCAGGTCGAGATCGCCGAGATCGACCCGCGCGGCAAGCTCTCGCTGATCCCGGTCGTCGAGGACGAAGAGGGTGGCGAGGCCGCGTCGGAGTGACGCGCCCGCGGTAGTCTCCAGCGGCCCGTACGCCCTCGCGGCGTACGGGCCGCACCCTGTTGTTCGTTGAGAGGAACTTTCGTGGCCCAGGCCTCGGCGGCGAAGCAGCGCCCCGGTACCACTCGCACTCTGCTCAAGGGCGTGGACGGCGCCGGCGTTGTGCGGCGCACCGTCCTTCCCGGCGGCCTGCGGGTCGTCACCGAGACCCTGCCGACGGTGCGCTCCGCGACCTTCGGCATCTGGGTCGGCGTCGGCTCCCGGGACGAGACCCCGGTGCTGAACGGCGCGACGCACTACCTGGAGCACCTGCTCTTCAAGGGCACCGAGCGGCGCAGCGCGCTGGAGATCTCGGCGGCCCTGGACGCGGTCGGCGGTGAGATGAACGCCTTCACCGCGAAGGAGAACACCTGCTACTACGCGCGGGTGCTGGACCTCGACCTGCCGCTGGCCATCGACGTGGTCTGCGACATGCTCACCGGTTCGCTGATCCGCCCCGAGGACGTGGAGGCCGAGCGCGGCGTCATCCTCGAGGAGATGGCGATGGCCGAGGACGACCCGGGCGACGTGGTGCACGACCTGTTCGCCAAGGTGATCTACGGCTCCTCGCCGCTCGGCCGGCCGATCCTGGGCACCCAGGAGACGGTCAAGGGCCTGACCCGCGACCAGATCGCCGGTTTCTTCCGGCGCCGCTACAAGCCCGAGCACCTGGTGGTGGCCGCGGCCGGCAACCTGGACCACAAGGCGGTCGTGCGGCAGGTCGAGGCAGCCTTCGCGCCGCTGCTCGCCAAGTCGGACGCGGCGCCCGCCGAGGCCCGTCGTGGCGTCAAGGCGGTGCGCACCGCCGGTCACCTGGAGGTGCTGAACCGGCCGACCGAGCAGGCCCACCTGGTGCTCGGCGTCCCGGGCGTGCCCCGGCACGACGAGCGGCGCTGGGCGATGGGCGTGCTGAACGCCGCGCTCGGCGGCGGGATGAGCTCGCGGCTCTTCCAGGAGGTCCGGGAGAAGCGCGGCCTGGCCTACTCGGTGTACTCCTACTCCTCCTCCTACGCGGACAGCGGCCTGTTCGGCATCTACGCCGGCTGCCAGCCGAAGCGGGTCGAGGAGGTGCTGCGGATCTGCCGCGAGGAGCTCGACAAGGTCGTCGCGGACGGCATCACCGAGGAGGAGCTGCGCCGCGCGATCGGCCAGATCTCCGGCTCCACCGTGCTCGGCATGGAGGACACCGGCTCGCTGATGAACCGGATCGGCAAGGCCGAGCTGAGCTACGGCCACCACCTCTCGGTGGACGAGATGCTGGCCAGGATCGCGAGCGTCACGCTGGAGGACGTGCACGCGGTGGCCCGGGACGTGCTCGGCGCGAACCGGCCCTCGCTCGCGCTGATCGGGCCGATCGCCGACAAGCGGGCCGCCAAGCTCGTGGACTTCTTGAAGTAAGGAACGCTATGACTCTGCGTGTAGCCGTCATCGGCGCCACCGGCCGGATCGGCTCGGAGGCCGTCAAGGCGGTCGAGGCCGCTCCGGACCTGGAGCTGGTCGCAGCGCTCGGCCGGGACTCCGAGCTGGAGACCCTGGTGAAGAGCGGCGCCCAGGTGGCCGTCGAACTGACCCACCCCGACTCGGTGCTGCGCAACCTGGAGTACTGCACGGCGAACGGCATCCACACGGTGGTCGGCACCACCGGCTGGACGCCCGAGCGGCTGGAGCTGCTGACCGGCTGGCTGGCCGCCGCGCCCGGGACGACCACCGGACCGGTCGGTTGCCTGATCGCGCCGAACTTCTCCATCGGCGCCGTGCTCACCATGCAGTTCGCCCAGCAGGCCGCCAAGTACTTCGAGTCCGTCGAGGTCGTCGAGCTGCACCACAACCGCAAGGCCGACGCCCCGTCGGGGACCGCGACCCGCACCGCCCAGCTGATCGCGGCGGCCCGGGACGCGGCCGGCCTGCCCCGGCAGTCGGACCCGACCACGCACGAGCTGCCCGGTGCCCGCGGCGCCGACGTGGACGGCGTGCCGGTGCACGCCGTGCGGCTGCGCGGCCTGCTGGCGCACCAGGAGGTGCTCTTCGGTGACACCGGCGAGACGCTGACGATCCGTCACGACTCGCTGCACCACAGCTGCTTCATGCCGGGCATCCTGCTCGGCGTGCGCCGCGTGGTGCAGACGCCGGGGCTCACCTTCGGCCTCGAGCACTTCCTGGACCTGTGATGACCTCCCGCACCGGCTTCTTCATCCTCGCCGGGGTGCTCTTCCTGGTCGCCCTGGTCTGCATCGGCGAGGGCGTCCAACTCATCGCCACCGGAAAGCCGTTCGGCATCGGGATCGGCATCTGCGCGTTCATCATCCCGGGCATCGGGATCTGGTTCCTGCGCCAGACCATCCGGTTCGGGCGGACCACCGAGGCGATGTCCCGCGAGCTGGAGGCCGAGGGCGGCCTGCCGGTGGACGAGCTGAAGCGCACCTCCGGCGGGCGGATCGACCGCGCCTCGGCCGACGAGGTCTTCGCCAAGCGGCGCGCCGAGGCGGAGGCCGAACCGGCCGACTGGCGGGTCTGGTTCCGCCTCGCCGTCGCCTACGCGGACGCCGGCGACACGCCGCGGGCCCGCAAGACCATGCACCACGCCATCAAGTTGAGGAGCAACCCGTGACCGACTCCGTGACCGCCGAAGCAGCGGCCACCCCCACGTTCCGTTCCGACGTGACGGTCGAGCTGGTCCGCAGCGCCGCCACCGACACCGACGTGCTCTGGGCGGCCCGGGTCTCCACGGCCGGCGAGCAGTCGCTGGAGGCGCTCCAGCAGGACCCGGCGAAGTCCAAGGGCCTGATCAACTTCCTGATGCGGGACCGGCACGGCACGCCGTTCGAGCACAACTCGATGACCTTCTTCATCAGCGCGCCGATCTTCGTCTTCCGCGAGTTCCACCGGCACCGCAGCGGCTGGTCGTACAACGAGGAGAGCGGTCGCTACCGCGAGCTCCAGCCGGTCTTCTACGTGCCGGGCGAGGACCGCAAGCTGGTCCAGGTCGGCCGCCCGGGCAAGTACGAGTTCCACGAGGGCACGCCCGAGCAGCACAAGACGGTGACCGAGGCGATGCAGGCGTCCTACCTCGACGCCTACCGCCGCTACCAGGAGATGCTGGCCGCCGGTGTGGCCCGCGAGGTCGCCCGCGCGGTGCTGCCGGTCGGTCTCTTCTCCTCGATGTACGCCACCTGCAACGCCCGCTCGCTGATGCACTTCCTCTCGCTGCGCACCAAGGACGAGCGGGCGAAGGTGCCGAGCTTCCCGCAGCGCGAGATCGAGATGGTCGCGGAGCAGATGGAGGCCCAGTGGGCCCAGCTGATGCCGCTCACCCATGCGGCCTTCAACGAGCACGGCCGGGTCGCACCCTGACCTGGGCAGATAGGCATATGGGCGCATTGCCCCGGCATGTCTGGATTGCGACGGTTCAGAGCGCTCCCTAGGCTCAGAACACGGATTCCGGTGCTGCTTGAACCCCCGAGCAGGTAGCACCGGAATTCTATGATTTGTCCGGTTTCTGTCCCCCGGTCAGCGGCCATTCCGTCCGAACACTGGACCGGACCCACGGCCTCCTCATCGGCTACGAGTATTTTTGGACCCATGGCTCCGATCTCCACCCCTCACGCGCCCTTCGGCCGGGTCCTGACCGCGATGGTGACCCCGTTCACCGCCGACGGCGGCCTCGACCTCGACGGCGCCCAGCGCCTGGCCGCCCACCTCGTCGACTCCGGCAACGACGGTCTCGTCCTGAACGGCACCACCGGCGAGTCGCCCACCACCACCGACGCCGAGAAGGCGCAGCTCGTCCAGGCCGTGGTGGAGGCGGTCGGGGACCGCGCCCACGTGCTGGCGGGGGTCGGCACCAACGACACCCGGCACAGCGTCGAGCTCGCCCGGCAGGCCGAGGCCGCCGGAGCGCACGGGCTGCTGGTCGTGACGCCGTACTACAGCAAGCCCCCGCAGGAGGGCCTGTACCGGCACAACACCGCGATCGCCGACGCCACCGGCCTGCCGGTGATGCTCTACGACATCCCCGGGCGCAGCGGCGTGGCCCTGAGCCACGAGACGCTGGTCCGGCTCGGCGAGCACCCGCGGATCGTGGCGAACAAGGACGCCAAGGGTGACCTCGGCGCCGCCTCCTGGGCGATCGCCCGCTCGGGCCTGGCCTGGTACTCCGGCGACGACATCCTGAACCTGCCACTGCTCTCGGTCGGTGCCGTCGGCACGGTCAGCGTGGTCGCCCACCTGGTGGCCGGCCGGCTGCGCGAGATGATCGAGGCGCACACCGCGGGCGAGGTGGCCCGCGCCACCGAGATCCACCAGAGCCTGCTCCCGGTCTTCAGCGGAATGTTCCGCACCCAGGGCGTGATCCTCACCAAGGCGGCGCTGAACCTGAGCGGCCGTCCCGCCGGTCCGGTCCGGCTGCCGCTGGTCGACGCCACGGCCGAGGAGATCGCCCGATTGAAGGAGGATCTCGCCGCCGGCGGGGTACACCTGTAGCAGAAACGAACGTGCGCGCCCCCGGATCGCCGGGCCCCAGCCGCCGCTGGGACCCGCCGCCGGACCGGGACGAACGGCGCGGTGCACAGCGACCAACCGCTCGGCGACGGGCGGACCGTACAGATAGGTAGCCAGCGAAGCCGCGCGCCATATGTCGGCAGGGGACGGAACCCCGGGCATATGGCGTGCGGCGTGAAGGAGAGTCTTTTGAGCCACCCCCATCCCGAACTCGGCGCACCCCCCGCGCTCGCGCCGAACGCGATCCGGATCACCCCGCTCGGCGGCCTCGGGGAGATCGGCCGCAACATGACGGTGCTGGAGCACGCCGGCCGGCTGCTCATCATCGACTGCGGCGTGCTCTTCCCCGAGGACGAGCAGCCCGGCATCGACCTGATCCTGCCGGACTTCTCCTCGATCCGGGACCGCCTCGACAAGGTCGACGGCATCATCCTGACCCACGGCCACGAGGACCACATCGGCGCCGTCCCGTACCTGCTCCGGGAGAACCCGGACATCCCGCTGATCGGCTCGAAGCTGACCCTCGCGCTGATCGAGGCCAAGCTCGCCGAGCACCGGATCCGGCCGTACGTGCTGGAGGTCGCCGAGGGTGAGCGGGAGCAGATCGGCCCGTTCAACTGCGAGTTCATCGCGGTCAACCACTCGATCCCGGACGCCCTCGCGGTCGCCGTGCGCACCCCGGCCGGCATGGTCGTGGCCACCGGTGACTTCAAGATGGACCAGCTGCCGCTGGACGGTCGGCTGACCGACCTGCCGGCCTTCGCCAAGCTGGCCGAGGAGGGCATGGACCTGCTGCTGGTGGACTCCACCAACGCCGAGGTCCCCGGCTTCATCCCGCACGAGCGGGACATCTCCGCCGCGCTGCGCAACGTCTTCGCGAACGCCGACAAGCGGATCATCGTCGCCTCCTTCGCCAGCCACGTGCACCGCATCCAGCAGGTGCTGGACGCCGCGCACGAGTACAAGCGCAAGGTCGCCTTCGTCGGCCGCTCGATGGTCCGCAACATGGGCATCGCCCGCGACCTCGGCTACCTGAAGGTCCCGGGCAACCTGATCGTCGACGTGAAGCAGCTCGACGACCTGCCGGACAAGGAGGTCGTGCTGGTCTGCACCGGTTCGCAGGGCGAGCCGATGGCCGCGCTGTCCCGGATGGCCAACCGCGACCACCAGATCCGGATCGTCGAGGGCGACACCGTGATCCTGGCCTCCTCGCTGATCCCCGGCAACGAGACCGCGATCTACCGGGTGATCAACGGCCTGACCCGCTGGGGCGCCAACGTCGTGCACAAGGGCAACGCCAAGGTGCACGTCTCCGGCCACGCCTCGGCCGGCGAGCTGCTCTACTTCTTCAACATCTGCCGGCCGAAGAACCTGATGCCGGTGCACGGCGAGTGGCGCCACCTGCGGGCCTGCGCGGACCTCGGCATCAAGACCGGTGTCCCGAAGAACCGCACGGTGATCGCCGAGGACGGCGTCGTGGTCGACCTGGTCGACGGCGTCGCGAAGATCGTCGGCAAGGTGCAGGCCGGGTACGTGTACGTCGACGGCTCCTCGGTCGGCGACATCACCGAGTCCTCCCTGAAGGACCGCCGGATCCTCGGCGAGGAGGGCTTCATCTCGGTCTTCGTCGTGGTGGACTCCAGCAGCGGGAAGATCGTCAGCGGCCCGACCATCCAGGCGCGCGGCTCCGGCATCGACGACAACGCCTTCGGCCCGGTCGTCCAGAAGCTGGAGGAGGCGCTGCGTAAGTCCGCCGACAACGGCGTGCTGGAGGTGCGCCAGGTGCAGCAGCTGGTGCGGCGGACCATCGGCAAGTGGGTGGCGGACAACTACCGTCGCCGGCCGATGATCCTGCCGGTCGTGGTCGAGGTCTGACCACAGCCGTCGCTCCCGATGGCTTGATTTGACGCGGGGCAGCCCGGTGCGTAATGTTCTCCGGGTTGCCCCGCCGACCGCGCGGCTCCGTTTCGAATTCCGATTCGAGCGGGGAAAACGGGTCGAGAAACTCTGCTAGAGTTCGGGAGCGCCGAAAGGCGAAAGCAAATCGGAATGAAATTCGAAGCCGGAAACGGCGCGGGAAACATCTGATAAGCTTGAAACACGAAAGAACGAAAGGCCCGGAGGGACTGCGAGAGCAGCTCGAAGGAAGTCTCCGTTCCTTGAGAACTCAACAGCGT
>NZ_JBWXUE010000050.1:0-47995 GCF_057158765.1 Kitasatospora sp. NEAU-69 | reverse complement strand
CGAACACCAGACCAGAGCCACTGTCAGCCACTACGACCGACGCGACGACCCACTCCCCGCAAGACTCCGCGCCTGGCGACGAAACGAACCGACTCGATCACAACTTCAAGATCTGAGGCTGTAGTACCGGGCGGGTGTGGAGGGTGGTGAGGAGCCGGGGCAGGGTGGTGGTTGGAGCAAGAGCGAGCCGGCGCTGACGCCGGACCGGAAGTTCTGCGTCATCACGTTCACTCCGGCGCCCGGGCGTCCGGCGAAGTTCGATGGCACCTGGGCGTTGACGTTGACGATCTCGCAGCTGCCGATCAACCTGGTGCCGGGCGGCGTGGATATCGAGGTCGTCGAGGAGACCTCGGCCACCACGAGTGGTTACACGGCGAAGACGGTGGCTCTCCCGGTCACGAAGTTCCCGGCGGGGTTCGTGTTCCGGAACCTGCGGCCCAACAAGATCATGGTCGAGAACGGCGAGAGCGTCGTCCTCAGCTGGGACGTGCAGGGCGCGGTCTGTGAGGTCTTCTGGGACAACGACTCCGAGCCGAACGCGACCAGCCCGTGGACCTCGGAGCCGCTGCACAACGTCACCGGCTTCATGGTCCAGGCCACGGCCGCTCAGGACAACACGCTCGTGCACACCCTCACCACCGCTGTGACCGTCGCCAGGCCCGACCTCGATGTCGGCAACCTCACGGTCAACGGCAAGCTCACCGCCCAGATCTTCGGCGGCGGATTTCTCGTTGGGGGCTTTCAGATCGCACAAGCCGGCGTGTCCCAGACGTACGAGCACGATGGGATTTTCGTCTGCGGCGGGTTCGAGTGGGACCTGCGAATCACTGTCGAGATCGGGACCTCGCGGCCTGTCGTCACTGCCCCCAAAGGAGTGCCGTTCACCATCCCCGTGCGGAAGGGGACCACGCTGACGTTTATGCCGACCGGATCCGTCAGTGGAAAAACGTACCTCACTTACTTTTACCTGGAGCTGGGGGCCTAGTCGACCATGCCCATCCACCCCCGTGCCGTCGGCGATGTGCTGCTCAACTACGCGCCCCTGAAGCCGACTCCCGACCCGCTCACCGTCAGTACCGACAAGGATCCGTCCACCGGTCGGCTCGACCTCACCATCGGCCGCAACATGACCACCACCGCCTACTGCCAGCAGCTCACCGTCAAGATCCCGCTGGGTACGGGCAAGGAGCAGCTCACCACCAAGCCGGACGCGATCCGCGTCGGTGTCACGGGTGGCGAGGAGCCCGGTCAGGGGGGTGGCTGGACGCCGGGGACGCCGACCACCACGCCTGACGGCAAGTTCCGGGTTTTCCCCTTCAAGCCCGCACCCGGACGCGCGGCAAAGTTCGACGGGAGCTGGGCACTGACCCTGACCATCTCCCAGATCGAGATCAACAACACCCCCGGCACCGTCGATGTCGTGGTCGTCGAGGAGACCTCCCCGACGACCAGCGGGTACACCTCGAAGGACATCGAGCTGCCGGTGGTGAAGTTCCCGGCGGGGTTCGTGTTCCGGAACCTGCGGCCCAACAAGATCATGGTCCAGAACGGCGAGCGCATCACTCTCAGTTGGGACGTGCAGGGTGCGACCTGCGAGGTCTTCTGGGACAACGACTCCAAGCAGGGCGTGACCAGCCCGTGGACCTCGGAGCCGCTGCACAACGTCACCGGTTTCATGGTTCAGGCCACGGCCGCCCAGGACAACACGCTCGTCCACACCCTCACCACCGCCGTCATGGTCGAGCTCCCCGACCTCAAAGTCGGCGACCTCGACGTCCTGGGGAAGACCCGGATCCTGCGCCGTCACCCCCGGATCGCGATGCCGCCCAGTGGCGACTGGCGGGCGACCACTGACGGGGTTGCGGTGGTGACCTACCAGCCGACAGCGACAGGGGGCGGTGCGGGGCAGGTCCAGCTCAGGATTCGGGCGGAGGGCAGCGACTACAACGATCTGCTCGACACCTTCGAGGCGGACAACGTCGCCGCCGACAAGCCGGTCACCCTCTCCGTTCCGCTCCAGCGAGGCGAGTGCCTGCATTACCTCGCGTACCCGTGGGGCAACGAAATCGCCACCATGAGCTGGTGCTCCTTCGGGGACGGCGAGTTGGAGTACCTGGGCCAGGTGCCCTGGTAGTCAGTAGGCGCATGCCCTCGCACACCCGGACAACCGTCAACGAAAGGCAGTGACATGGCCGGCCACTTCATCCTCCGCAGCATCACCACCAGCGATCTGACGATTGCTCAGCAGAAGGGCGCGAGCTGGTCCGCCCTGCAGCACGGGAACATCGGCTGGAACACCGCCTCGCGCGCGGTGCTGACCAAGGCGCTCGGCGGCCAGCCGATCGGCAACCGCGACGGGCTGCCGCCGCACCGGTACCTGGAGTGCAAGGCGAGCGTCGGCGCCACACTGGAGGCGTACCTGCGTGTGGCCGGCTGGGCCGAGCAGCTCGTCCGCCCGAACAGCACCGGGCTCGGCCTGCGGGAGTTGAGCCCGAAGGCGCAGGCCGCGTGGGCGCGGGGCGACAAGAACGGCGCGGTGGTCGAGCAGTTCCTGCACGGGACGGCGACCATGGAGGTCTACTACATCAGCGGCACGGAGATGAGCTGACCCCTCCGGGAGGGAGGAGATGGTTCACTCGCCGTAGTCGAGCCACTCGGCGGTCGGGGGCTGCTGGTCCGGGCCGGGGCGGGTGTAGTCGCAGACGCCGGTCGGGAATGCCTCGCGCAGCGCGGTCTGCTCGGCGGGGGTGAAGGGGACGGGGTAGGCGGCGAAGTCGAGCGGGCGCAGGGCGCAGGCGAGGACGTCCTCGGTCGGCGGGGCGCCGGCCTGCAGGCGGGGGTCCGAGCCGAGCGGGTAGTCGGCGGCGCAGCGGCCGCTCGCCGGGTCGGTCAGCGGCTCCCGGATGCGGTGGTCGGCGGAGAGGTAGCAGCCGTCGGCGAGGCCGGCCGGCTTGTCGGCGAGCACCTTGGCCGCTCGGCTGCGGGGGGAGTGGTCGGCCTCGATGGCGGTCAGCCACCGGTCCATCGCGGCCAGCTCGTACGTGCCGGCGGCGGCCGTCTCGGCGGGGGTGTTGTGGTTCTCGATGATCACCTGGTTGGCGGCGGTGCCGTTGGCCCGGAGCAGCCGGGCCCGCAGCACGAAGGACCACTGGGTGGTGTGGATGTCCTGGAGCGGGCCGGCGGTGTCCAGGTCGTCGCGCTGGTCGATGATCGGCGTGTCGCGCAGCCCCTGGCCGCCGCTGATGACGATGTCGTCGCGGTAGGCGGCCCGCACCGCCTGTGGGTCCGCCCGGCCGCGCCGCGCGACCGGCGTGCCGGCGGTGTCGAAGCCGCCGATCCCGGTGTTCAGCGCGACGAACCGCGCCGCGCTGAGCCGGCCGTGCTCCAGCGCGCCGAGGCCGTACTGCACGCCGGTGTTGTCGAGTGTGCCGCGCACGAAGCCGGTCGCCGGGTCGCGGCCGAACTCGTTGGCGTACTGCTCGGCGGCGCTGCACTTCACGCCGGTCGGATTGGTCACCGGGTTCCAGATCGCCGCGGCCGGGATCACGTCGTCGTTCGCGAGGAGCTGCTTCCCGCAGCTGTCTGCGGGGGTGATCCGGTCGGCGAAGGAGCCGTCCCAGGAGAGGCAGCTGTCGTAGTCGCGAAAGCCCGCCACCGCCTGCCGCTCGGCGGCGTCGAACGAGGCGCCGGGCCCGGCGAAGAACCGGTCGAGCAGCCGGCAGTCGGCCGCGACGGCCATCGTGGTGAACGGATCGGGGAACGCGGCCCCGGGCACGATGCCGTCCAGGATGCCCGGGTAGGCGTCGGCGAGGTCGTACTGCTGGATCGCGCCGCCGGAGACTCCCCAGCCGATGGTGTGCGCCACCGGGCCGTAGGTGTCGATGAAGTGCTCCTTGACCATCATCGCCGCCTCCGCCGAGATGACCGTGCCGCAGTTGTTGTCGAGCACGTCGAGGCTGGAGGACGCGACCGCGTAGCCCTGGGAGAGGAACAGGTCGTCGAGCACCCCGCCGGTGCTGCGGCCCTGGTGGTGGCCGCCGTCGCAGCCGCCGCCGAAGGTGGCGATCAGCCGGTCGTTCCAGCTCGTGTCGGGACGCAGCGGCGACGGGTCGGTCCCGTCATAGAGCGCGGCGATCTCGTAGACGGCGCGGTCGAGCGTGCCGGTCTCGACCCGGACGACGTACGGCACCGAACGCCCGCCGACCGTCGCCGTGGCGAGGTCGGCGGGGCGGGCGGCCGGGTCGGCGAGCGGCTCGAACACGCCGCCGGTGGTGCGGTACCGGTAGCGGACCACGGTCGGTGCGGCGCACTGCGGCTGCTCGGCCGGGGCGAGGCCGAAGGCGGCCGTCTCACAGTAGAACGGGAGCTGCTGCGGGCCGGAGAAGACCGGGCCTGCGGTCGGGTGGTCGACCACGGTCAGCTCGGCGGTCCGGGCGCCGGAGCGGGCCGTGATGCGGTTGGCGCCCGGATTCAGGCCGGTGGCGAGCCCGAGCAGCGAGCCGTCGGGGCGGCGGACGAAGCCGTCCAGAGCGCGTCCGTTCGCGGTCACCCGCACCGGGGCGCCGCCGGGCGCGGTGATCCGCAGCAGCACCTCGCCGCCGCTGACCAGCTCGGGGTGCGGGTTGGAGACGGTGATGATGGTTGGTGGGGCGGTGGTGCCCGGAGCGGTGTCCGGCGCGGCTGCCGTCGTCATGGCCGCCAGCAGGAGAGTGCCGAGCAGGACGGCACCGACCGTGGCCGAGCGGGTGCGGTGGGTCATGCGGAGCCCTTCGCTGCCGGTGGAGCAACCAGTGAAACAAGCCGGGCTGCTCCGGCGGCGGCACCACGACGGCGACCCCCGGGTGACTCCCCGCCTGCGCATGGCCTACTGGGGGTCGAGCACCACCCACACCTGGCCGGGGGCGAAGTTCATCGGCTGCCCGTTGTAGCTGAAGGTCGTGCCGCCGTTCGGATCGGTGCGCGACCAGGTGCCGTTGTAGGCCTTGCCGTCGCGCAGGATCGTCGTGTTGCCGCTGCCGACCGTCGGCGCGTACGGCGAGAGCACGCCGGGCGAGTCCATGAAGCCGCGCGGCGAGGTGGTCTCGGCCACGTGCTGCACGACGATGGTCGGCGCCCCGAGCTGCCCGGAGTCGGTGCTCTGGGCCGGCTGGCCGTCCATCGCGACCAGGTACTTCTGCTGGTCGGCGGACCAGCTGAAGACGAACGAGGCGGCCGGCATCCGCACCGTGAGCGAGCCGGTCGGCACGCCGCCGTCCGGCGCCGGGCCGAACCGGAAGCCGATGTCCTTGGCCTGCGCGGAGTCGGGGATGTTGTTCAGCACGGTGGACGGCTTCACGTACAGGTTGAACGGGGCCGGCCGGGACGAGTCGCGCGCGTAGGCGGTGGGCTGCTGGTCGGGTGAGGCGTTGAAGACGTCGGCCTGCTGGAGGATCGGCAGGAACTTGCTGAGCGCGCCCGAGTACGCGAACGCGACCTTGCCGTACTGCTGGAGGATCGGCAGGTCGCTCTCGCGCGCGCTGCGCACCGGGCCCACCTTGTCGCCGCTCGGCAGGTGGTTCGAGTCGTAGATCGCCAGGAACCTCGACAGGCCGCCCTCCACCTCGATCGCGTACACCACGTCGGCGGCGCCGAGGCCGGTCTGCGGTCGCGCGTTGACTATGTTGTCCACCTTGACGGCGAGGATCCGGCCCGCAGCGCCGGGCAGTCCGGTGAGCGGCGAGACGTTCGACGGGGCGGTGGTCGTCGGTGACTCGGCGGCGGAGGACGGTGCGGACGCCGAGGGGGAGGGCGAGGGCTTGGTGGGGGCCCGGGAGCTGCCGCCGCACCCCGACAGCAGCAGCGCGGTGCCGGTGGCGAGCGCGACCAGCGCCCCCGCCGGTGCGCGCGCCGGTGCTCGCCTCAGCGCCGTCGCGAAGAACCGCGAGGACCGGTACCCTGCCGGCGGCCGAACGGGCGCAGCCTTCATGGACATCACCTCACCCCCCATCGTGCGCGCTGTCCGCCGGACCTTCTAGTCAGCCCCAACTCCGTCCTGCCGCAGGTGCCGTGACAGCCGGAGGGTGACCAGCTCGAACGGGCGCAGCCGTAGCACGATCAGGCCCGCGCGCAACTCCACCGCGTCGCCGCGCAGCTGCGAGCCGGCGCCGAGCGGGCGTTCCAGCAGGTCGCAGCTGAGCACGCCGGTGAACGGGAAGGACGCGCGCAGCTCGGCCCGGGCCCGGCCGCCGCGCGACTCGTAGAGGCGCACCACGACGTCGCCGCTGCGGTCGTCGGCGAGCTTGACGGCGCTGACCACGACCGCGTCGTCGTCCACCGTCACCAGCGGGGCGACCTCGGCGTCGCCCGGCACCCGCCGCTCGGGCAGGTTGATCAGGTAGCCCTCGCGGACCGCGTCGCCGATCGCCGCGCCGGGGACCAACGCGTGCCGGAACCGGTGCTCGCCCTGGTCGGTGTGCGGGTCGGGGAAGCGCGGGGCGCGCAGCAGCGAGGCGCGCACCGTGGTGGTGGTGCCGTGGTCCCCGGCGCGCACGGTGCGGGTCACGTCGTGGCCGTAGGTGGAGGCGGTGACCAGCGCGACGCCCCAGCCGGGCTCGGCGAAGTGCACGAAGCGGTGGTTGCACGCCTCGAACTTGGCCACCTCCCAGCTGGTGTTGGTGTGGGTGGCGCGGTACTGGTGGCCGAACTGCGTTTCGGCGGCGTAGCGTTCGGTGTGCAGGTCGAGCGGGAACGCGGCCTTGAGGAACTTCTCGCTCTCGTGCCAGTCCACCGCCGTCTCCAGGTCGACCCGCGCGGCCGCGGCGCTCAGCGTGATCGTCTGCACCGCCCGCGAGGCGCCGAAGGAGCGGACCACCCGCACCGCGACGGCCGCCGGCCGGTCGTCGGCGACGGCGAGTTCGTCGAGCGCGGTGAGGTCGGTGACGGTGTTGCGGTAGAACCGGTCGACGTCCCAGGCGTCCCACATGTTCGGGAAGTCCGGGTGGAGCTGGAGCAGGTTGGCGGCCGCGCCGGGGGCGATCGTCTCGCGCTGCCGGGCGTGGTGGTAGACCGAGACGATCAGGCCGCGCCCGTCCACCTCGACCCGCAGCAGGCCGTTCTCCAGCACGAACCCGCCCTCGGCGCGCGGCCGCAGTGAGCAGCCGCCGGCCGCCCCGGCTGCCACGCCCGGTGCGCCCGGCGGCCGCAGGGCACCGGCGCCGGCGGCGATGCCCGCGCGCTCGTGCGGGGCCGCGTTGAAGACGACCTCACCGCCCGATGCGCCGTCACCGGCGAGCGCCCGCTGGGCGGTGGCGATGATCCCGGTCAGCTCCGCCGCGACGGCGGCGTACGTCTGCTCGGCCTCGCGGTGGACCCAGGCGATCGAGGAGCCGGGCAGGATGTCGTGGAACTGGTGCAGCAGCACGGTCTGCCAGAGCCGGTCCAAATCCTGATAGGGGTAGTGGAGTCCGGCCTGCACGGCGGCGGTGGCCGACCAGAGCTCGGCCTCGCGCAGCAGGTTCTCGCTCGCCCGGTTGCCCTGCTTGGTGCGCGCCTGGCTGGTCAGCGTGGCGCGGTGCAGCTCAAGGTACAACTCGCCGACCCAGACCGGTGGTTCGGGATACTCGGCCTGGGCCTTGGCGAAGAAGTCGGCGGGCTTCTCCCAGCGGACGGTGGCGGAGCCCTCCAGATCGCGCAGCCGGGCCGCCTTGGCAATCATCTCCCGGGTCGTCCCGCCGCCGCCGTCACCCCAGCCGCTCGGCGCCAGCGAGTGCGAGGCCCGGCCCTTCTCCCTGAAGTTGCGGGCGGCGTGGGCGATTTCACGGCCGTGCATCGAGCAGTTGTAGGTGTCGATCGGCGGGAAGTGGGTGAAGACCCGGCTCCCGTCGATGCCCTCCCAGCAGAAGGTGTGGTGGGGAAAGGAGTTGACCTGGCTCCAGGAGATCTTCTGGGTCAGCAGCCACTTCGAACCGGCCGCCCTGATGATCTGCGGCAGCCCACCGGCGAAGCCGAACGTGTCCGGCAGCCAGACCTCCTCGTTCTCGATGCCGAACTCGGCCAGGAAGAACCGCTTTCCGTGGACGAACTGGCGGGCCATCGCCTCCGAGCCGGGCATGTTGGTGTCCGACTCCACCCACATGCCGCCGGCCGGCACGAACCGCCCCTCGGCGACCGCCTGCCTGACCTTCGCGTATACCTCGGGCCGGTGCTCCTTGAGCCAGGCGTACTGCTGTGCCTGGGACATGGTGTAGACGAAGTCCGGCTCCGCCGCGAGCAGCGCGGTCATGTTGGCGGTGGTCCTGGCCACCTTGCGGACCGTCTCGCGCAGCGGCCAGAGCCAGGCGGTGTCGATGTGCGCGTGGCCGACCGCGCTGATCCGGTGCGCGGACGCCGCGGCGGGCGCGGCCAGCACCGCGGCGAGTTCGCCACGGGCGGTGGCCGCGGTGCCGTTGACGTCCTGGAGGTCGACGGCGTCCAGCGCGCGTTCGATCGCCCGCAGGATCTCCCAGCGGCGGGCGCCGTCCGCCGGGAGCTCGGCCGCCAGCTCGCCGAGCACCTCCAGATCCATCACCAGCTGCCAGACGGTCTCGTCGAAGACCGCCAGATCGAGCCGGCCGATCCGGTACAGCGGCTGGTCGCCGGCCGTCGCCGGGTCGCCCAACCCGGTCGGCAGGAACGGGTGGTGCTCCATCACCATCGGGTTCGAGGCGGCCTCCACGTGCAGCAGCACCGGCTCGCCGCCGATCGCGGGGGAGGCGATCCGCACCCACTGGTTGCGCGGGTGCAGGCCCTTCACCGGGGTGCCGTCCGGGCGGTAGACCAGCCCCTCGCACTGGAAGCCGGGCATGTCGCGCTCGAAGCCGAGGTCGATCAGCGCCTCGACGGTCCGGCCGGCCCAGCCGGCGGGCACCGTGCCGGAGACGGTCAGCCAGCTGGTGCCCCACGGCGCGCCCCACCGGTCGCCGACCGCGATCGGGGTGCGCGGCGCGGCCAGTCCCTTGGCGACCAGTCCCTCGGCGACCGGGACCGGTTCGCCTTGGGCGGTCCAGCAGCCGGCCCGCAGCGGCACCGTCTGCGGGTACACGGCGGGTCGGATGCGCTCGTCGAGCACGCGCCGCAGGCGGGACTCGATCAGCTTGCGGTCGTCGTGCATGGCGGGCTCCAGGGTGCGGGGTGAGCGATGGCAGCGCTGACGCCCTCGGTGATACCCCGTGCGGCCGCCCGCCATGGGTCCGACGCGCGGACGGGACGGGTACGGCGGAGATCCGCGAATATCGGGCGGATATCGAGGGCTGCCATTCTGGGGGCGCAGCGACACCGATCCCGGAGGTACTGGCCCGATGATGACTTCCCGTAGCCGATCCGCCGCCCGCTGGGGCGCCGTCGCGCTGACCGTGCTGGGCGCGGTCGTGGCCGCGGGAGCGGCACCGGCCGTTGCGGCGACCGCCCCCGTCCGGGTCGTGCACCAGGTGTCGGGCGGCCAGGCCGGTCTGGAGGTTCAGCCCGGGGAGGGCCGGGCGTCGACCGTCATCGGTTCCGGCTCGACGGCTGCCGCGCCTGCGGCCGATGGTGCGAGCACCTACGACCCGTGCGCGGCCACCCGGGCCATGGGCTACCAGGTCTTCGGGAACTGCCAGCAGGGCACGGTCGTCTGGAACAACACCGGCTCCTGAGCCGGCCCGGTGCTGGGGCTGACCGGTGCTGCGGCTGCGGCTACCCCGCAGCCGTGGCGCGGGCCGCCGAGCAGGCCGTCGTGCTCGCCGCAGACGCGGCCGGTGCGGATGCGGCCGCCGGCAGGGCGTCGAGGCGGCAGAGCAACTCGCGGACGTGCTCGCGCTCGGGCAGTGCGAGCCGGGTGAACAGCGCCTCGGCCCGCTGGAGCCGGGTCCGGGCCTCACCGGTGTAACCGAGTTCGGCCAGGATCCTGGCGAGCACCAGCAGCGCGTGGCCCTGGTCCCGTTCGGCCGCCAGTTCCTCGCACTCGGCCAGCGCCTGCCGGGCCGCGGTCAGTGCCTGCGGGCCGCGACCGAGGTTGCGCAGCGTGTCGGCGAGGCGGTAGCGGGCGTGCGCCTGGCGCAGCGGGAGCCCGCTGGTCCGGCAGATCTCCAGGCACTCGCCGAACGCGGCCGCGGCCTCCTCGTACTCGCCCGACTCGTGCGCGGCCAGGCCCAGGACGTAGAGCGCGTAGGACAGGCCCGGCCGGTCCTCGGCCTCCCGCAGCGCCGGCAGCAGCTCGCGGCAGGCTCGCGCGGCCTCGGCGGGCGCGCCGCTGCGCACCCGGGCGAGCGCGGCGTTCAGCGTGGTGACGGTCTGTCCGGCATGGTGGCCGAGCGCCCGGGCCAGCGTGTTGGCCTCGTCGTAGAGCCGGACCGCCTCGTCGAACCGGTGCTGGAGCTGGGCGAGCAGGCCGAGGTCGTTGAGGGCCTGCTGCAGCACGACGACGTCACCGACCGCGCGGCAGGCGTCGGCCGCGCGCCGGCTGTGCTCGGCGGCCTCGGTCAGCCGGGCGGCCTGCACGGCCAGGTTGCCGCGGATGAACTCGGACCGGCCCAGTGAGTGCTGGTCGCCGTGCTGGACCGCCGCTGCGGAGACCGCGGCGGCGGCCACCGCCAGCCGCTCGTAGCGCGGGTCGGCGTCGAACGGGCAGAGCGCGATCAGCAGGTCGGCGGCCGTCCGGACGTCCTCGGCCGAGGCCTGCGAGCCGACCATGGCGAGCACCGCGGTGATCGCCGCGTCGAACTCCTCCGCCACCCAGTCCGCCGCCGCCCGGGTGCTGTCGAAGCGCAGGCCGGGCACCTGGGTCGCGCGCAGTGCGGTGCCGATCGGGTCGCCCGGCACCACCCGCTGGAACGCCGCCGCCGCGCTGGCCAGCAGGAACTCCAGCTGCCGGCGCAGTGCCGCACTGGTCTCGACCTGGCGGCCGGGGCCGGCGACCTGGAGCGCGAACACCCGCAGCAGGTCGTGGTAGCGGTAGCGGCCGGGGCGCGGGGCGGTCACCATGCCCGCGTCGACCAGGGACTCGAGCAGTGCCTCGGCCCGGCGCTCGTCGCAGCCCAGCACGGCCGCGGCGGCCGGTACGCCGATGTCGGGCCGGCTCACCGCGGCGATCACCCGGAACGTGTTGGCCTGCTCCAGCGTCAGTTGCCGGTATCCCCAGTCGAAGGCGCTGGCCACCGCGAGGTCACCGAGCTGCAGTTCGGCCATCCGGTCCTGCTCGGCGGCCAGCCGGTCGGCCAGCCGGGCCACCGTCCAGGCCGGGCGGGAGGCCAAGCGGGACGCCACGATCCGCACGGCCAACGGGAGATGGCCGCAGTGGCGGATCAACTCACCGGCTGCGAAGGGGTCCGCGCTGATCCGCTCGGCACCGGCGGCCCGGGCCAGCATCTCGGTCGCCTCGCCGACGCTGAACACGTCCAGGTCGATCTGGGCGGCGGTGGCCAGGCCGAACAGCCGGGCCCGGCTGGTCACCAGGACGGCGCAGCGCGGCGAGCCGGGCAGCAGCGGGCGGACCTGGGCGGCGTCCCGGGCGTTGTCCAGCAGGATCAGCACCCGGCGCACGTCCAGCAGCGAGCGGAACAGCCGCGAGCGGTCCTCCAGCGTCTCGGGGACGGCGCTCGGGGCGACGCCCAGTGCGGTGAGGAAGCTGGCCAGCAGCACGCTCGGGCGGGCCGGTTCGGACTGGTCACCGCGCAGGTCGGCGTAGAGCTGGCCGTCGGGGAAGCCGCCGCGCAGGCGGTGGGCGACCCGGACGGCGACGGCCGTCTTGCCGACCCCGCCCATGCCGGAGATCGCCGCGATCGGCAGCACCGCGTCCTCGGCGACGCCGTGCACGGCCTCGCCGAGCACCGTGTGCAGCGCGTCCAGATCGGCCTGGCGGCCGGTGAAGTCGGCGATGTCGGCGGGCAGTTGGGCGGGCACCAGAGCAGGCACCAGGGCCGGCGCCGGTGCGGGTGCGGGTGCCGGTATGGCGGCCGGGGCAGCCGCCTCGGGGCCGCGGGGTTCGGCGCCGACGCCTGCCGGGGCGCCCGCTTCGGGGCCCGCGGCGAGCAGCGCCGGGTCACCCTGCAGGATCCGCTGGTGCATGTCGCGCAGCTCCGGCCCCGGGTCGATGCCCAGCTCCGCGGCGAGCAGCCGGCGGACCTGGTCGAAGACGGCGAGCGCGTCGGCCTGTCGGCCGCCCTGGTACAGCGCCCGCATCAGCAGCACGTACGGGCGTTCGCGCAGCGGGTGTTCGGCGGTCAGCTCGCGCAGCACCGGCACGGCGAGCCGCTGGTCGCCGGCGTCCAGGTCCAGGCCGCACTTCTCCTCCAGCAGGCTGACCCGCAGGTCGGCCAGCCGGGCGCGCTGCTGCTCGGCGAACGGCCCGGGCACGCCCGCCAGCGGCTCGCCGTACCAGAGGCCGAGCGCCTCGGCGAGCAACTGCCGTGCCCGCTCGGGGTCCTGGCCGGTCCTGGTGGCGGTCAGCGCCGCGCCGGCCAGCTTCTCGGCCCGCAGGGCGTCCACGGATTCGGGCGGCAGCACGATCCGGTAGCCGTCGCCGACCGAGGCCAGGATTCCGGGCGCGCTCTGGTCACGCTCGAGTGCCTTGCGCCAGCGCCAGGCGTAGGTGCGCAGCATGGCCGAGGCGCTGGCGGGGGCCGCCGGACCCCAGACCGCCTCGATCAACTCGCTCGCGCTGGTGGCCCGGCCCTCCCGCAGCAGCAGCGTGGTGAGCATCGCCTGCTGCAGCGGGGATCCGACCGGCACTGCCTCGTCCGCGTGCTGCGCCCGCATGGTGCCCAGCAGGAAGAACCGGACAGGCTGGATCATGGGTGGCAGTCCCCTCGTGCGCAAGACCCGGCGGGCCGGTCGGGCGGCGGCGCAGTCGCCACGGTCCGGTCCGGTTCGGGCCCCTTCCCACTTGAGAAGGGCGATCATTCGTATTAGTAGCACATTATGGATGCCATGATCGCCCCTGCTTGGGCGGTGGATGACACAGCTTCGGCACAGCTTTGGAACAGTCGGCCGCACTCTTGGTAACGGACGGCACGGGTGGGCGCGGGGGGTGCCATCGGGGGCTGATCCGCTGATCAGCCCCCGTGTCCCGGGCGTCCGGGCTCAGCCGTCGGCCGGCAGCTGTGCCGCGTCGCGGGGCGACGGCAGTGAGCCCTCGTCAACCATGGATTCGTCAGCCGGTTGCTCGGGCGGCGCGGCGGAGAACGAGGCGATGGCGAGGACGAAGGCCAGTCCGGTGGCCAGGACGGCGAAGACCAGGTGCTTGGTGTTCTCGATCGCCTCGCCGAAGGCGGCGGTGAGGAACTGCACCACGGTGACGCCGACCAGACAGACCATCATGGCGACGAAGGCCCGCCGGCGCGGATCGGTCCGCCGGACGCGCAGGTAGCAGGCCCCGATCCCGCCGGCGATCAGGGTGAGGGGCAGTGCGGTGCCACCCAGGGCACGCAGCAGGGAGCCGAACACGACCACCCGCGACTCCTGCGCCCCAGGGGCCAGACCGGCGCTCGCGGGATACGAGCCGAGGTAGTCGGGCCGCACCAGGTCGAAGCCGTCCACCGCGTGCAGGGTGATCGTGGTCGCCAGGCCGGGGTTGCGGAGCAGCACCCCGGCGATGTTGCGGTACGTCATCCGGCCGCGGACCTGTGGCCAGCGCGGATCGTTCTCCGGCGGGTCGGGCACCCACCAGGTCCGCCCGGCGTACTGCGCGAAGTCCCTCGGCAGGCCGAGCTCGGCGGCGATTCCGGCCGGGTCGGGGCTGCGGCCGAGCAGGTCCACGAAGACCACCTCGGTCGGGTTGATCTCCGCGGGCTGCTCGACCTGCGCCTGGAGCGTCAGCACACCGGTCGCCGCGATCACGGCCGCCGCGAGCAGCGGCAGTGCCCGGTGCGCCAGCAGACCGGACAGCCGGCCGAGCGGCAGCTGGGTAGTCGAGAGGCGGGTGATGGAGAGGCGGCCGATCGGGAGACGGCCGATCGGGACGCGGGTGACGAGCAGCAGGGCGATGAACGGCAGCGCCATCGTCACCGACTGGGCCTTGGAGGCCACTGCCAGCACCGCGCCGACGGTGAAGACCAGCAGGCCGGCGACCCGCGCGCGGGTCGAGCCACCGAGGTGGGCCGCGCCGGCGCTCGCGGTCAGCAGGCCGATCAGCCCGGCCAGCTCGCTGTACGGCGCGGCGGCGTAGCCCGCGAAGGTGCTGTCCGCCACCACCAGGAACAGCGCCAGGCAGATCAGCGTGCGGGCGAGCAGACCGCCGCGCAGCGCGGCGGCGAAGACGGCGCCGGCCAGACCGACCAGGGCGCAGCAGAGCACGGCGAGTGCCCGCAGGTCGAAGGCCGTCGCGAACCCCAGCCAGTGGCTGATCGGCCGGGCGATCCGGAGCAGCAGGTTCTCGCTGCCCGGATACGTCAACCCGGGCTGGCAGATGCCCGGTTGGGCGCGGTCATAGCCGAAGTTGGCGAACTTCAGCCAGGGCAGCGAGCCCGGATCCACCTTCACCGTGACGCCCAGCGCGCACATCCGGATCGGGCCGTCGCCGTTGTCGGCCATCCCGATCGGGCCCGGCAGGAACAGCCGGACGGCCATCAGTGCCGCTATGGCCAGCCCGGCAACCGGGGCGAACGCCCACCAGGGCCGCAGGAGGCCCCTTGACGGTGGCGGCCGGTGCCCTGCCGGATCGGACGGGGTCTCCTCGGTCAGGAGGCTGGGGCTGGTCATGCACGCACCACATCGCGCCGGCCACCCGCACGCAAGGCGACACACCAGGATCCCGGTGACAGTCGCCCTGTGGCGGGTGGCGCGGGCCGCCAGCTGCCACCTCGACGACGGCGGCCGCCGGGTGACGGCCGCCGGGTGCCGCAGCTCAGACGGCCGGTGCCACCGGGCCGGGCGTGCCGACCTCGCTGCGGTCCAGCAGCAGCACCGCGAGGTCGTCGGCCTGGCAGCGGATCTCCGGGATCGCGGTGGTCTCCAGCAGGTTGCCGCGGCGCAGCGAGCCGAGCGTCCAGAGCGGTGCGGCCGCCCGGCCGGTGGCGGGGCACAGCTGCCCGGTCGCGGTGGTGTCGAAGCCGCCGCCGACGGGAGCGAGCGAGCCGAGCCCGCTGCCGAGCAGGCTGCTGACGAGCGGGTCGTCGATCCGGCTGAGCTCGGCCTCCGAGCCGGTGCAGTTCAGCACCGCGCCCACCCGCAGCACGCGGCCGTCGTCCAGTCGTACGTCGATGCCCTCCGGGCCCTCGCCCTCGACGCCGGCCACGGTGCCCCGGCCGATCCCGACCCGGCCGCCGGTCACCGCGTCGTGCAGGGCCCTGGCGCTGACCGGCGGGATCCGGTGCCGGTGGGTCTCCCAGGTCCGGAGGTCATGGGCCAGCAGGCGGGCCTGGTCGGCGGGGGAGAGCTGCTGCCACAGCGCGCTGGTGACGGGGCGCATGCTGTCCACCCCGACCCGCCAGTCGCCGTGCAGCCGGCGGCAGCGGGCCACCTGGTGCAGCACCGCCCGGCGCAGCGCGTCGAGCCCGGCGCGGGCGTCGATCGCCGGGGCGGCCACGGTGACCGTCGGGGTGGCGGCGTGCGGCTGCGGGACCAGGCCGTGCCGCGACAGCGCGTGCACGACGCGGCCGGGGCGGTGCAGGCTGAGCGCCATGTCCACCATGGTCAGGCCGGTGCCGACGAGCAGCACGTCCTGGTCCTCGGGGATGCTCGCCAGCGCGCCGGGCGCCCACGGGTCGGCCAGGAACCGGGCCGAGCCGCGCAGCGCCGGCGGGGCCCAGGTCAGGCCGGGTGCGAAGTTGCCCATGGCCAGCACCGCAGCGTCGACGTCGAGCGACTGACCGCCGCTCAGCTCCAGGCGCAGCGGGGAGCCGTCGCGCTGTGGTCGGTGGGTGATGCCGACCACCCGGTCGGACACCCGGACCAGGTCGGCCGGGCCGCCCCGGTTGCTCGCCGCGTCCAGGCTGTCGGAGAGGTACTGGCCGAACAGGCCGCGCGGGATGAAGTCGTGGGCGCCGCCGCGCTCGCCCAGCCAGCGGACGAAGTGGCCCGGGTCGTCCCGGTGCGCGCTCATCCGCCCGGCCGGCACGTTCAGCAGGTGGCTCGGCGCGGTGGTGCCGAAGGCCAGGCCGCGGCCGGCCGCGGCCGGGTCGATGAGCCAGACCCGGCACGGTCCGGGCCGGCCGATGGCCGCGTCACCGGCGGCTGCGGCTGCGGTGGCCGCGTTGTGGAGCAGCCGCATCGCCGTCAGGGTGCCGGCGGCTCCGGCGCCCACCACGGCGATGTCACGGGCGGTGCTGCTGGGGTTCACGAGGAGGGTGTCCTTTCCAGGCGGTTGTCCGCCGGAAGCGGGTACTGCCAACATCGGCCCGGCCGTGCTCTGGTGTCCAACGAGGATTCATGGGCCTTTTGCCAAGCAGGGCTTATGGATCGGTGCCGTGGTGGCCCTAGGAGCGGGGAACCGGCACGTGGTCACCGGGCGTGACGGCCTCGGCGAGATCCGTACATAAGCAGAAGTTGGGTGAGCTGAGGGGGCGCTCGCGGCGGGCGCGGTGGGCGCGCTGTCCGGGCGGGCGCCCCGGGCAGCAGAGAGCCGCCGCGGGCGGGTGGCCCGGCGGCGGCTCTCGGTGTGGTGCGTGGTGCTCGGTGCTGTCTGGTGGAGCGTCAGCGCCCGTTGAGGCTCTCGCCGAGGGCGGCGGTCAGGCTGCCGTCACTCGTGTCGCCGTCCATCGACCAGACGAAGGTGCCGCGCAGGTTGTTGTTGCGGATGTACTGGCCCTTGATCCAGACCGAGGCCGGGTCGTCGTAGCTGGAGAAGGTGCCGCTGGCCGGGTCGTACTTGTACGGCTCGGCCGCCAGCGGGTCCCAGTACGCCTTGCCGGGGGCGGTGACCACCTGGTTGTAGTTCGGCGTGCCGGCCACGCCCGCGGTCGCGGGCTGGAAGAGGCCGTCGCCGTTCGGGCCGGGGGTCACGCCGGTCCACTCGTGCGCGTAGTAGGGGATCGCGAGGCCGATCTGCTCGGGGCGCACGCCGTGGTCCTCGTAGTACTGCACCGCCTGGTCCACGCTGTACTGGTCGTTCGCGGGGTGCGGGTCGCGCGGGTCCTGGAAGAGCGCCGAGGAGAAGTCGGTCGGCCCGGTGTTCTCCCAGGCGCCGTGGTAGTCGAAGGTCATGACGTTGAACCAGTCCACCACCTTGGCGACCTTCGGCAGCTCCAGCTTCGCGGCGTAGGCCGGGTTCGCCGAGGTGTTCGCGGTGAGCAGGTAGTGCGTGCCGGTGGCCTGGCCGGCCTGGGTCTCCTGGCGGCGGAACTCCTGCATCAGCGCGGTGTAGTCCGGGGTGTCCTGCGGGCCGTTCGGGTTGCCGTTGCCCGGCTCGCCCGGGTACTCCCAGTCGACCGCGAAGCCGTCGAAGATCCCGGCGGCGGCGCCCGCGGGCAGACCCGGGAGGTTGCCCGTGAGGTACTGGTCCACGCAGGAGGAGACGAACTGCTGGCGGCCGGCGGCGGTCGAGGCGAGCTGGGAGAACTGGCCGGACCAGGACCAGCCGCCGATCGACATCACGATCTTCAGCTTCGGGTACTTCGCCTTGAGCTCGCGCAGCTGGTTGAAGTTGCCCAGCAGCGCCTGACCGGCCTGGTCCGCCTGCCCGTTGACCGACTCGGTGGCGGAGAACGGCCGCTGGTAGTCGGCCCAGCTGTCGCCGCTGCTGCACAGGCCGGCCGCCGAGATGTCGCTGAACCCGTAGTCCAGCTCGGTGAGATGGTTGATCTCGCCGGTGGTGATCAGGTTCTTCTCCATGAAGCCGGAGTAGATGCCCCACTGGGTGAAATAGCCGGTCAGCTCCTTCTGGCTGCCGTGGCCGCCCGGGCCACCGCCGCCGTGGGCCGGTGCGGCGCTCGCGGGGGCGGCGCCCAGCAGGGCGAACGCGCAGGTCGCGGCGGCGGCGGTGACGGCGGCTCTGCGGACGGCGACTCTGCGGACGGCGGTGCGGTGGATCGCTGGCATGGACTCTCCTCGGCGGGCGCCGCGGGTGGAGGCGGCGGTGGGGGACGCGGGAGGTGCAGGGAGGCACGAAGTCGCATTGGCATAGACCAATGAGAGGGAAGGTATAGTCCCGCCGCTCCCGGGGTCAATGCGCAGTGGAAGGCCCGCGGCCGGTCCGGTGGTCGTCGCCGTGGTCGCGTGAACCGGATGGCGTAGGGCGCCGGGCGCGCCCCTGGGGGCTCGTACCGGGCAAAGCGTACAAAATGGTCCCTTCGGAACCAGGGACAAGAGGTGCGCATGGCGGGGCACAGTGCGGCCGGCGCCACGCCGGTCGGTGCTGATGAGGGCGGTGGCAGCGGTGACCGCGGTGACCGCGGTGGTGGCGGCCGGGTGCCGCGGGTGGGCGGCGTGGGTGTCGCGCTGCTCGCGGTCGGGCTGCCGGTGCTGGGGGCCGGGGCGGACGAGCTGACCAGGGCCGGTATCGGCACGGCGTTCGCCCTCTGCGCGGTGCTCGGCACGCTGCTGGCGGCGCTGCTCAGCAGCCGGGCGGGCTGGTGGTGGGTCGCCACCGCGCCGTCGGTCGTGGTGCCGTTGCTCATCGGGGGTGGCGAACTGCTCGTGCACGGCGGGAAGTACCGGGGCCGGGCGCTGGACACTGGCGCGCTGCGCTGGGCCGTCGACGGCTTCCCGGTCATCGCGGGCTCGGTGGGCGCCGCGCTGATGGTGATCGTCATCCGAACCGTGCTCGACCGAAGGGGCCGCCGTGGCTGAGCGTCCTGCTGACGATCCGACCGCCGAGTCCGGTCGCGCGGGCGGTGCGAGGCGGTCGGTCTCCCCGTGGCTGGTGGCCGGCCGCACGGTCGCGTGCGGGGTCTGCCTGGCGGTGCTCGGCGGCACCGGCTTCGTCTGGTACTCCTACCAGCGCCTCGCCGAGGGCCTCACCAGGTCGAACGCGCTGGCCGCGGCCCGGCGGAACGCGCCGGCCCGTCTCGACAAGTCGATCAACGTGCTGCTGATCGGTCTGGACAGCCGCAAGGACATGAACGGCAACGACCTGCCACCGCAGTTCGTCGAGAACGACCTGCAGGCCGGTGACAGCAGCGCCGTCGGTGGCTACAACACCAACACGCTGATCGTGCTGCACATCCCGGCCGACGACGGGAAGGTCACCGCCTTCTCCGTCCCGCGCGACGACTACGTGCAGACGTACGGCGCGGACGGCGCGATGCACAAGATCAAGGAGGCGTACGGCATCGCCAAGGCCATCGCCGAGCCGAAGCTCGCCGCACAGGGGCTCACCGGCGCCCAGCTGGAGCAGCAGAGCCGAGACGCCGGCCGCTCGGCGACGCTGCAGACCGTGCAGAACTTCCTCGGGATCCCGATCGACCACTTCGCCGAGGTCAACCTGCTCGGCTTCTACGACATCGCGCAGGCCGTCGGGCCGGTCCAGGTCTGTCTGAACCGCGCCACCAGCGACCCGAACGAGGAGGGCCAGGGCTCGGGCTTCAGCGGCCATGCCGGGCTCAACACGCTCGACGCGACGCAGTCGCTCGCGTTCGTCCGCCAGCGGCACAACCTCCCGAACGGCGATCTCGACCGCACGCACCGTCAGCAGGCCTTCATCGCCTCGGTCGAGTACAAGCTGAAGAACGAGGGCCTCTTCGACGACCTCGGCAAGATGGCGGCGCTGTTCGGCGTGGTGCAGAAGGACGTCGTCATCGACGAGCAGTGGAACATCCTCGACTTCGCCCAGCAGGCGCCCGACCTGACCGGTGGGAACGCGGAGTTCAACACGCTGCCGATCTCCGGCTTCGCGACGATCGGCGGCGAGGACGTGAACACCGTGGACCCGGTGCTGATCAAGCGGGAGGTGCAGCAGCTGACCGGCCACGACCCCGGGCCCGCCCCGACCGCATCCGCTGCCCCGACCGCATCCGCCGCCCCGGCCGCGCCGACGGCCGCCGCCTCGCTCGCGGCGGTGGCGGGGCCGTCCGGTGCGGGGGCGGGGGCCACCGTGGCGAGCGGCAGCCCTTCGGCGGCCGGCGCGTCCGATCCGGCGGCGGGCCTGGACATGCAGGGGCCGCCGGTCACCATGGGCGGCATCCCGTGCGTCAACTGAGCTGCCGGGGTGGCCGGAGTGGCGGGGTGGCGGGGTGACGGTGTGACTCGGAGCGGCCGGGTGGGCGGGGTGGCCGGTGGCCGGGGTCAGGCCGGCGGCGCCGCTTCGCGGACCGGGAGGTCGTAGCAGCGCCGGATGCTGGTGCCGCACGTGCTCACGTCAGTGCCGTAGACGTGCAGCGAGACGACCTTGCCCCCGGTCGCGTTGCGGACCAGGTGGATGTCGCCCGGTGGGGTCAGGTAGGTGACGCTCCCGGCCGGGTACACCGTGGTGGCGACCGGGACCAGGACGCTGCGACCCGCTTCGTCGGCGAGGCGGTAGCTGGTCTCCTGCTCCTCGCCGAGGTGGGTGCCGACCACGCACCAGGAGGTGTGGTCGTGGATCCTGGTCGCCTGGCCGGGCAGCCAGACCAGTGCGACCACCGAGAACGAGCCGTCCGGCTCGGCGTGCAGCAGGTGCTGGCGGTAGCCCGCCGGATCGGGCTCCAGCTGGGCGGGGGTCAGCAGGCCGGGCAGCTGCAAGAACCGCGCGAGCGCGTCGGCGACCCGCCGCGCGAGCTGCTCGGCGGGATCCGTCTCGCGGGTGCGCAGCTCGGTTCGGACGGCTGCCACCAGCTCGTCGAGCCGCGACGGGGCGGTCAGCACGGTGCCACGGCCGTCGATACCGTCGGGGCGCTCGGATGCGGGGCCGGCGAGCGGGCCGGGCTCGGGGTGGTGCACGGACATGACTCAGATCCCCACCGGCTGCAGGCCGCGCCCGGCGACCCGGGAGGCGATCTCGGCGACCTCGCAGGCGCGCTGCGCCGCGTCGTAGGGCACCACCAGGTCGGGCTGGTGACCGGTGAGCGCGTGGTCCTCGGCGAGCCGGGCCCGGCCGCCGCCGGTGATGTTGAGCAGCACCCGGGCCCGGACGTCGATCCGGCCCTCGTGCACCGCCTCCCGCAGCGCGGCCAGCGCGACGCCGGCAGCGGGCTCGATGTCGATCCCCTCCAGCTCGCGGAAGACGTCCATCGCCGCGCGGGCCGACCGGGCGTCGGCGGCGAAGACCTGGCCCTTGCTCTCGGTCAGCGCCTGGTGCAGGCCGCCGCGGACGTCGTAGGGCGGGCGGCGGTTGGTCAGCTCCGGCGCGAACGCCCGTTCGGCGGCGATCCGCTGCTCCCGCTCGGAGCCGGTCACCCAGAGCCGGCGCCCGGTGCGCCAGGCCTGGTACACGGGTGCGTACGCGGCGTTCTGAGCCAGGATCAGGCGCGGCAGCGCGCTCGGCTCCGACTGGCCGGGGCGACATCGGAGCCGGACCGCGGCCTCGTGCGCCGCGATCGCGCCCGCGCCGCTGCCGATCGCCTGGACGTAGTACTCGGGCAGGCCGCCCATCGCCTCGACCGCGGCGAGCAGCACCGTCGCGAGGCCGTCGCGACGGCCGACGTTCTTCGTGCCGCCCTCCGAGGTGAAGCCGGGCTGCTGGGCGAGCGCGTCGCCGAGCGCGATGGCGTCCGCGTAGTCGGCGCCCTCGACCGCGATGATCCGCACCGAGTCCGAGGCGGCGGTGCGGGTGCGCAGCCGCGGCAGTGCGGCGGCCGGGACGATGATGACGACCGGGACCCGGTGCCGCGCGCAGAGCTCGGCGAAGGCGGTCGCGGTGTTGCCCGCCGAGGTCACCACGAGCGTGCCGGCGTCCTGCGGGATCCGGCCGAGGACCGTGGCGGCCTCCAGCTCCTTGAACGTGCCCGTCATCAACTCGCCGCCGCGCTCCGGCCAGTAGCCGTTGAAGGCGATCCACAGCTCGGCCAGGCCGAGCTCCGCGGCGAGGCGCTCGCTGCGGTAGACGGTCGAGCGGCCGGTGTCGGGGAGCGTGCGGCGCACCGGCAGCCAGTCGCGGTAGCGGAAGACACCGGTCTCGGTGCGGTCCGGCGTGAACGCGTCGGACCGGTAGTCGGTCCGCCACAGCCCGGGGGTGTGCGGCTCGGTGCAGCCGAGCGTCAGCCCGTCGTCGGGCCGCCGGTGCCCGCAGACGGAGCAGACCAGGTGGTAGTGGGACACGTCGGTGGAATCAGCGAGCATGGGGCCGGTTCACTCTCGGTGTGGTCGTCGGTGCGTCGAGCGTCGGTGCGTCGAGCTCCGGTGTTCTGAGCGTCGGGGGGACGGAGAGGGGGGTCAGGCGGCCGCGAGGCCGGCGGGACGCAGGTCCGCCGTCCAGGCGGCGACCACGTGGTCCAGGCAGTCCTCGCGGCTGTCCGGGCCGTGCGTGACGGTCCAGCCCGTGGGCACCCGGCGGCCGGTGGGCCAGAGCGAGTACTGACCCTCGTCGTTCACCAGGACCAGGAAGGCGCACTGCGCATCGTCGAACGGCTTCTTCATTGACGTGTCCTCTCCGAACAGCAGTCAGTTGTCGTGCGCAAAGAAGCTGATGTCACGTCACATCACCGCTCACAGAGGCGATTTCGACGTGGGCGCCTGCTCGATGACAGGCTTTCAGGTATCCGGGGCGGCACTCGCCCGGGTCGAGGCTGGTCGGCAGTGCGAAACGGAAGATCGCGAGTAGACGAACTCAAGATGAATTCGCCATTCATAGTCGTGGTGCATTCGAACTCCCTTCGGTGGCAACCGAAGTCGGAGCTACTGGGTGAAGAAATGTGCTGCTAGCCTGCTCACGGCGATGGACCGGACGTGCGGCCGAGCGGGGGGCTAATTCGACATGTCGGCGTGCCGGTCAGCCCCCGAACAGCCGAGAAGGACGAGTGTGGTGGACGACCGAGTCGCGGAACGCATGGTCATGGAACTCGAACTGACAGGACTTCACGATTCGCTGACCGCGCCAGTGAGCGAATCGATGAATTTCCTCAACGAGGTCGCGCACCGCTTTCCCGACGCTATTTCACTGGCCGCCGGGCGCCCGTTCGAGGGCTTCTTCGACCTGGCCGACGTCCACCGGTACCTGGAGACCTACCGCCGCCACCTGGCGGCCGGCCCGGCCGGTGACGAGGCCTCGGTGCGCCGGACCATCCTGCAGTACGGGCGCACCAAGGGGATCATCCACCAGCTGATCGCCGAACACCTGCGGGTGGACGAGGGCATCGTGGCGGATCCGGAGGCGATCGTCGTCACGGTCGGCTGCCAGGAGGCGCTCTACCTGACGCTGCGGGCGCTGCGCCGCAGCGAGCGGGACGTGCTGCTCGCCGTGACGCCGAGCTACGTCGGCGCGCACGGCGCCGCCCGGCTGGTGGACATGCCGCTGCTGCCGGTCGCGGAGTCGCCCGAGGGGATCGACCTGGACGACCTGCTCGCGGTCGTCCGCCGGGCGAAGGCGGCCGGGCAGCGCCCGCGCGCCTGCTACCTGATCCCCGACTTCGCGAACCCGAGTGGCATCCGGCTCAGCCGCGAGATCCGGGAGCGGCTGCTGCGGATCGCCGCCGACGAGGACTTCCTGATCCTGGAGGACAATCCGTACGGGCTCTTCGGCGATCCGGCCGGGCCGCCGACGATGAAGTCCCTCGACGGGCGCGGACAGGTCGTCTACCTGGGCTCGTTCGCCAAGACCGGCCTGCCCGGCGCCCGGGTCGGCTACGTGCTCGCGGACCAGCGCGTGCTCGGCGCCCCGGGCGATGCTGATGCTCCGGGCGGTCTGCTGGCCGATCAGCTCGCGAAGATCAAGAGCATGCTGACGGTGAACACCTCGCCGATCGCGCAGGCCGTCATCGGCGGCAAGCTGCTGGAGCACGGCTGCAGCCTGCGCGCCGCCAACGTGCGCGAGATCGCGACCTACCGCGCCAACCTGGACCAGGTGCTGGCCGGGCTGGCGAAGCGCTTCGGCGCCGGCGCGCCCGGCGCCGTCCCCGGCGTCAGCTGGAACACCCCGACCGGCGGCTTCTTCCTGCTGCTGACCGTCCCGTTCCCGGTCGGTGACGAGCTGCTGGAGCGCTGCGCGGCGGACCACCGGGTGCTCTTCACGCCGGTGCACCACTTCTACGCCGACTCGCAGCCGCGCAACGTGATGCGGCTTTCCTTCAGCCACCTGCTGCCGGACGAGATCGAAGCCGGCCTGGACCGGCTCGCCGACTTCGTCCGCGAGCAGTCGGCGAACTGATCGCCGACCTGATCGCCGACCTCATCACTGAACTGACTGTCCGTCACATATCCGTCACCTGTCAGAAAAGGACGGCCGAGAGCTCGATGGACGATTACACGCCGCTCCTCCGGAGCAAGCCGAGAAGCTGGGGCTGGACGTACCGATGACGACCATCACGACCCGGAACAATCCGACCGCCGGGATATCCGGCACCGGCACATCGCACGGTGCAGCACAGACGTCCGAACTCGCGCGGATCGTCGCCGTGGGCACCGCGGTTCCCGCCCACTCGTATTCCCAGCAGGAACTGCTCGACATATTCGGGATCCAGGACCCGCGGGTCCGGTCCGTCTTCCTCAACAGCGCGATCGACCGGCGATTCCTCACGCTGCCGCCGCAGGCGGCGGACGGCAGCCGCGTGATGGAGGAACAGGGCGCACTGCTCGCCAAGCACAAGGCGCAGGCCGTCGACATGGGCGTGCGCGCCGTCGAGGAGTGCCTGAAGAACGCCGGTGCGGACCTGGCCGACATCCGCTACCTCTGCTGCGTCACCACGACCGGCTTCCTGACGCCCGGCCTGAGCGCCCGGATCATCCGTGAGCTCGGCATCGACCCGCACACCAGCCGCCTGGACGTCGTCGGGATGGGCTGCAACGCCGGACTCAACGCGCTGAACGCCGTCAACGGCTGGGCCAGGGCGCATCCGGGCGAGCTCGCGGTGATGGTCTGCGCCGAGGCGTGCTCGGCCGCCTACGTCTTCGACGGCACGATGCGGACCTCCGTCGTCAACAGCCTCTTCGGTGACGGCGCCGCCGCCGTCGCGCTGCTGGCCGGCGAGCCCGCACTGCCGCTGCCGCAGGCCCGCGGCCCGCGGATCCTCAAGTTCGCCAGCTACATCATCACCGACGCGATCGACGCGATGCGCTACGACTGGGACGACGAGCAGAGCCGGTTCAGCTTCTTCCTCGACCCGCACGTGCCGTACGTGGTGGGCGCGCACGCCGAGCTCGTCGTCGATCGCCTGCTGGCCGGCACCGGTCTGCGCCGCAGCGACATCGCGCAGTGGCTGGTGCACTCCGGCGGCAAGAAGGTCATCGACGCGGTCGGCGTCAACCTCGGCCTGACCCGGCACGACGTCCGCCACACCACGAGCGTGCTGCGCGACTACGGCAACCTCTCCAGCGGCTCGTTCCTCTTCTCGTACGAGCGGCTGCTGGAGGAACGGGTGGCCGAGCCGGGCGACTACTGCGTGCTGATGACGATGGGCCCGGGCTCCACCATCGAGACCGCGCTGGCCCGCTGGTGACGGCGCCGGATTCCGCGCTGATGACCGCGCTGGTGACCGCCCCGATGACCGCCCGAGCCGTGCACGAACAGGAAGACGACACGACCATGAACCACTCCGCCACCACGCCCAGCCGGTTCGCGATTGAGCTCGACGGCGGCCGGCCGCTGTCGATCGAGGCGATCGAGACCGTCAACGCGCTCTGCGACCGTGCCGAGGACGCCGGCACGGGCACGGGCGCTGCCGCCGGCGCCCGCGAGTCCGCCGTGCTGGTCCTGCACCTCACCGGCGCGCCGGCCGTGGCCGCCGCGCCGCCGCTCGGCCTGGTGAACAAGTGGGAGCGCGCGCTGCGCCGCCTGGAGCGCCTCGACCTGCCCACCGTCGCCGTCGTCACCGGCGACTGCGGCGGTCTCGCGCTGGAGGCGCTGCTGGCCACCGACTACCGGATCGCCGGGCCGGCGACCCGCCTGGTGCTGTCGGCCGGTCCGGACGGCGTCTGGCCGGGCATGGTCCTCTACCGGCTGGCGAACCAGATCGGTGCCGCCGCGACCCGCCGGATGGTCCTCTTCGGCGCCACGGTCGAGGCTGGCCAGGCCCTCGCGCAGCACCTGGTGGACACGGTCGAGGCCGACCCGGCCGCCGCGCTGCCGGGCATCGCCGAGACGCTGGCGGCCGGGGCCGGAGCCGGGCTCGCCGTCCGCCGCCAGCTGCTGCTGGACGCGACCACGACCAGCTTCGAGGAGGCCCTGGGCCGCCACCTCGCCGCCTGCGACCGGGTGCTCCGCCGGGCGGCCGCCGAGGCGGCACGGTGACGGCCGGCGTCACTCCCGCCGGGGCTGCCGGCGCCGCTCCCGCGGTGGCCGCCGACCTCGCCACCGCTCGCCGCACGCTCGCCGACACCACCGAGCGGGTCGAAGAGCTGCTCGCCACGCTGCCGGAGCCGGCCGAGCGCTCGCCGGCCCAGCAGACCCTCGCCACCGACGCCAAGAACGTCGCCCGCTCGCTGCGCAGCCGCTTCCTGCGGGTGCACGGTGAGGCGGTCTACGACGAGCTCACCGCCGGGCGCACGCTGCACCTGCGGCTGCCCGAGCTGGTCGCGGGCGCGGCCGCCGGCTACCCCGGGCTGGTCCCGGCCGCCGACCGGATGGCCGCCGAGCAGGCACGGCCGCAGGCGGCGAAGGAGGGCCTGGAGATCGACCAGGGCATCTTCCTGCGCGAGGTGCTGCGCTCACCGACCGCGGGCACCCACCTGATCGACGCGATGGCGCTGCCGACGGCCCGCGCGCTGCGGCTGCTGCCGGAGTTCCTGCGCACCGGCGAGCTGGACCTGGGCTCGGTGCGGCTGGAACGGCGCGGCACGGCCGCCCACCTGACCATGTGCCGGGTGGACTGCCTCAACGCCGAGGACAACCGGCAGGTGGACGACATGGAGACCGCCGTCGACCTGGCGCTGCTCGACCCGGGCGTCCGGGTCGGCCTGCTGCGCGGCGGCGAGATGACCCACCCGCGCTACCGCGGCCGGCGGGTGTTCAGCGCGGGCATCAACCTCAAGAGCCTGCACGCGGGCCAGATCTCGCTGGTGGACTTCCTGCTGCGGCGCGAGCTCGGCTACATCAACAAGCTGCTGCGCGGCATCCGGGTCGAGCACGCCGGCTCCTGGCACACCCCGGTGATCGAGAAGCCCTGGGTCGCGGCGGTGGACACCTTCGCGATCGGCGGTGGCGCGCAGCTGCTGATGGTCTTCGACCGGGTGCTCGCCGCGTCCGACTCGTACGTCAGCCTGCCCGCCGCGCAGGAGGGCATCGTGCCCGGCGCCGGCAACCTGCGCCTGGGCCGGCTGGCCGGCGGCCGGGTCTCCCGCCAGGTGGTGCTCTGGGGACGGCGGATCCACGCGACCGAACCCGACGCGCGCTACCTGCTCGACGAGGTCGTCGAACCCGACCGGCTGGACCGGGCGGTGGACGAGTCGCTCGAACGGCTCGACAGCCCCGCGGTGGTGACCAACCGGCGGATGCTCAACCTGGCCGAGGAGCCGCCGGAGCTGTACCGGCAGTACCTGGCCGAGTTCGCCATGCAGCAGGCGCTGCGCCTCTACAGCCAGGACGTGATCGGAAAGGTCGGCCGTTTCTCCGCCGCTTCGGAAGCCGCGGCACATACGTACGCGAGCACCGCGGAGGTTCATTCGTGAATGGCACCGGAATCCAGGGAAATCACCAGTACGACGGAAGGCCGACGGAGTTGGCAGAGGAACTGACCCGGGTCCGCTACGAAAAGCGCGACCGCGTCGCCTATGTGACGCTCGACCGTCCCGCCGCGGCCAATGCGATGGACCTGCGCATGCACGAGGAACTCGCGCTCGTCTGGGACGATTTCGAGGCCGATGACGAGCTCTGGCTGGCCGTCCTCACCGGCGCGGGCGAGCGCGCCTTCTCGGCCGGGCAGGACCTCAAGGAGCTCGCCGGGCGGATCGAGGCGGGCACCGCGGCCCCCTCGACGTTCGGCAGCAGCGGCAAGCCCGGCTGGCCCCGGCTCACCGAGCGCTTCGCACTCACCAAGCCGGTGATCGCCCGGGTCAACGGCCACGCCTTCGGGGGCGGCTTCGAGTTGGCGCTGGCCTGCGACGTCATCGTGGCCGCCGACACGGCCACCTTCGCGCTGCCCGAGGCGAAGCTGGGACTGATCGCCGGCGCGGGCGGGGTCTTCCGGCTGACCCGGCAGGCCCCGCACCGGATCGCGCTCGGCCACCTGATCACCGGCCGCCCGCTGACGGCGGCCCGCGCGTACGAGCTCGGCCTGGTCAACGAGGTCGTCACCGCCGCCGAGCTGGACGACTGCGTGGCGGGCTGGGTGGCGGACATCCTGCGCTGCGCGCCGCTCGCCGTCCGGGCGATCAAGGAGGCGGCGGCGACCGCGGCGACCATGCCGCTGCAACAGGCGTTCCGCACCCGCTACCCGTGGGAGGAGCGCCGGATGTACAGCGAGGACGCCGAGGAGGGTCCGCTCGCGTTCGTCGAGAAGCGGACCCCGCAGTGGAAGGGCCGCTGACACCGGCCTGCCGGCGGGAGAGGCACGCAGCGGGATAGGGATATGTAGCGGGCGGGGTGCGGGCGGTGGTCGCCGGCGCCCCGCCCGTCCCATGTCACCGAGTTGTTCCAGAGTTTGACCTGCGTTCATCCTGCTGGCAGGGGAAGTGACACTGCTTCAGGCAGCGTGACGCCAAGCATGATCAAACAGTTTGCCGGACCATTCGCCGGCGCACTGTCCTACCCATCAGTACGGCAATATCCCCCCCCAGGACACCCACGGATCGTGAGCGGGCGAGGCCGGGTCGGCACCACCGGCATCGGCAGCAGACGCCATTTCGCAGCGGGCCGCTGGTAGACGAACCGGAGCACGAAGATGTCGGACACTCAGGCTGCCACCTTGCCGCTCACGGCCGGACAGTCCGGAATGTGGTTCGCGCAGCATTTGGACCCGTCGAATCCGGCCTATCAGATCGCCGAATGCCTGGAGATCCACGGCTCGGTGGACGCGGAGCTGTTCGAGACCGCGCTGCGGCAGATGGTCGGCGAGGCCGAGATGCTCCGGCTGCGCTTCACCCGGGTCGGCGACCAGGTGCGCCAGAGCGTCTCGCCGGCGGCGCAGGCGCCCGTCCAGCGGTACGACGTGAGCGCCGAGGCCGACCCGTGGGGCGCCGTGCAGGAGTGGATCCGGGCCGACCTGGCGCGTCCGGTCGACCTGGAGAACGGCCCGGCCTTCGCGATGGTGATGTTCCCGGCGGGCCCGGACCGGTTCTTCTGGTACCAGCGCGCCCACCACATCGTCGCCGACGGCTACAGCGGCGCGCTCGTCGCCAACCGGGTCGCCGAGATCTACACCGCCCTGGTCGAGGGACGGCCCACCGGCACCCCGTTCGCGCCGTTCCGCGAGCTGCTGGCGCAGGACGCCGCGTACCGCGCCGGCGAGCAGCTCGCCGAGGACCGCCGCTACTGGACGGACCGCTTCGCCGACCGCCCCGAGCCGGTCGGCCTGGCCGGCCGCTTCGCGCCCGCCTTGCACGACGCCGTCCGGCACCACGTGGACCTCGACCCCGAGACGGCGGACCGGCTGCGCGCCGCCGCCCGCGCCCTGCGCACCAGCCTGCCCGTCCTCGTCACGGCGGCAGCCGCGCTCTACGACCACCGCCTGACCGGCGCCGAGGACGTCGTCCTGGGCCTGCCGGTGACCGGCCGGACCAACCGGCTCCAGCGCACCACCCCCGGCATGCTCGCCAACGTGCTGCCGATCCGGCTGACGCTGCGCCCGCAGACCGGCCTCGCCGAGCTGACCCGGCAGGCCGTCACCGCCATCCGCGAGGGGCTGCGCCACCAGCGCTACCGCTCCGAGGAGCTGCTGCGCGAGCTGGGCCTGGTCGGCAGCGGCGCCCGGCTGTTCGGCACGACCGTCAACGTGATGGCCTTCGACTACGACCTGCGCTTCGCCGGCCTGCCCAGCACCCCGCACAACTTCTCCAACGGTTCGGTCGAGGACCTGTCGTTCGTGCTGTACGACCGGCAGGCCGGCGCGGGCCTGCGGCTGGTCGTCGACGCGAACCCGGCGCTGTACCAGGCCGTTGACGCGGCCGGGCACGCCGAGCGGTTCGCCCGGCTGCTGGAGCTGCTCGCGGCCGTCGAGGACCCGCAGCGCCCGCTCGCGGCCGTCGAGCTGCTCACCGAGCAGGAGCGGCACCGGATCCTGACCGAGTGGAACGACACGGCGGTCGAGGTGCCGACCGGCACGCTGCCGGGGCTGTTCGAGGCGCAGGTCGCCCGGACGCCGGACGCGATCGCGCTCGTGCAGGGCAGCGCCGAGCAGAGCACCGAGTTGGACTACGCCGAGTTGAACGCGCGGGCCAACCGTCTTGCCCGGCTGCTGGTCGAGCGCGGGGTGGGGCCGGAGTCGCTGGTCGGCGTGCTGCTGGAGCGCTCGCCCGATCTGCTGGTCGCACTGCTCGCGGTGCTGAAGGCGGGCGGTGGGTACGTGCCGCTGGACCCCGCGTACCCGGCCGAGCGGCTCGCCTACATGCTCGCCGACGCGCGGCCCTCGGTGCTGCTGACCGAGCGGCAGTGCGCCGGCCAGGCCGGTGAACTCCCGGGCGTGCAGCGGCTGCTGCTCGACGAGACGGTCCTCTCCGGTTACGACGCGGTGGACTTGACCGATGCTGATCGCCTCGCGCCGCTGCGGCCGCAGCATCCTGCGTACGTGATCTACACGTCGGGCTCGACGGGCCGGCCGAAGGGCGTGGTGGTCGCGCACGAGGGGCTGGTGAACTACCTGACCCGGGCCGCCGTGGCCTACCCCGAGGTCAGCGGCGACACGCTGGCGCACGCCTCGATCTCGTTCGACGCCGGTGTCACGGCGCTGTACGGCGCGCTGACCTCCGGCGGCCGGGTGCGACTGGCGGCGCTGGACGGGCAGTTGCCCGCGGAACTGGGCGGTGAGCGGCTGTCGTTCCTGAAGGCGACGTCGAGCCACCTGGCGTACCTGGAGGGGCACTCCGACGCCGACGGCTACGCCCCGAACGGGCGGCTCATGCTCGGCGGCGAGGCGATGCCCGGCCCGCTGATGGTGCAGTGGCGTGAGCGGCACCCGGGTGTGGCGGTGGTGAACCACTACGGTCCGACCGAGGCGACGGTCGGCTGCACGGACTACGTGCTCGACGCGGCTGAGGAGCCGGGCGCGGTGGTGCCGATCGGGCGCCCGATGTGGAACACGCGGGCGTATGTGCTGGACGCCGGTCTGCGTCCGGTGCCTGCGGGTGTGGCCGGCGAACTGTACATCGCTGGCGTGCAGTTGGCGCGCGGCTACCTGGGCCGTGCCGGTCTGACGGCGGAGCGCTTCGTCGCGGACCCGTTCGCTGTTGTCGCTGGTGCGCGGATGTACCGCACGGGTGATGTGGCGCGGTGGCGGGCGGACGGGAACCTGGAGTACCTGGGTCGTGCCGACGACCAGGTGAAGATCCGTGGCTTCCGGATCGAGCTCGGCGAGGTGGAGGCGGCGCTGGCCTCGCACCCGGACGTCGCGCACGCGGTCGTGGTCGTCCGGGAGGACCAGCCGGGTGACCAGCGGTTGGTGGGGTACGTGGTCCCCGCTGACGCAGCTGCCCTGGACCCCTCCGCCGTCCGCGCCCAGCTCGCTGCGTCGCTGCCGGAGTACATGGTCCCGGCGGCGGTGGTGGTGCTGGATGCGCTGCCGCTGACCGTCAACGGCAAGCTCGACCGCCGCGCCCTGCCCGCGCCCGACTTCGCCGCCGCGACGACGTACCGGGCCCCCTCGACGCCGTGCGAGGAGCTGCTGTGCGAGGTGTTCGCGCAGGTGCTCGGCGTGTCGCGGGTCGGCGTCGACGACTCGTTCTTCGAGCTGGGCGGGCACTCGCTGCTGGCGATGACGCTGGTGGAGCGGCTGCGCGAGCGGGGCGTGGCGATCGACGTGCGGACGCTGTTCGCGACGCCGACGGCCGGCGGGCTCGCGGGTGTCGCGGGTGTCGTGGGTGTTGTGGGCGTCGATGAGGGCACTCGGATCGGCGGTGGCGTCGTCGTACCGCCGAACCTGATCCCGGCCGGCGCGCAGGCGATCACCCCCGAGCTGCTGCCGCTGGTGCGGCTGTCCAGCGAGGAGATCGACCGGATCGTCGCGGCCGTCCCCGGCGGCGCGGCCAACGTCGCCGACATCTACCCCCTGGCGCCGCTCCAGGAGGGCATCTTCTTCCACCACCTGATGCGCCTCGCGGGCGGCGGCGACGCGTACGTGGTCCCGGCGGTGATCGGCTTCGACGGCCGTGACCGCCTGCACGGCTTCCTGGCCGCCCTCCAGCAGGTGGTGGACCGCCACGACGTGCTGCGCACCGCCGTCATGTGGGAGGGGCTGCGCGAGCCCGTCCAGGTGGTGCTGCGCGAGGCCGCGATAGCCGTCGAGGAGGTCGTGCTCGACGCCGGGGCGACCGGCCCGGCCGCGGTCACCGCGCTGCTGGCGCGCGGCGCCGTGCCGTTGGACATCGGGCGCGCGCCGCTGGTGCGCGCCTTCACCGCCACCGAGCCGGGCACCGGCCGTGGCCTGCTGCTGCTCCAGCTGCACGACCTGGTCCGCGACCACACGACGATGGAGGTCGTGCTCGACGAGATCCGCGCACTGATGGCCGGGCGCGGCGCCGAGCTGCCCGCCCCGCTGCCGTTCCGCACCTTCGTCGCGCAGGCCCGGGGACAGGTCTCGCGCGAGGAGCACGAGCGCTTCTTCGCCGGGCTGCTGGCCGACGTCAGCGAGCCGACCGCCCCGTTCGGCCTGCTCGACATCCACGGCGAGGGCGCCCGGGTCACCGAGCGCAAGCTGCCGGTCGCCGCCGAGCTCGCGGAGCGGCTGCGGGCGCAGGCCCGGCGGCACGGCGTCAGCGCGGCCACCCTCTTCCACACCGCCTGGGCGCGGATCGTCGCCTCGGCCTCGGGCCGCGACGACGTGGTCTTCGGCACCGTCCTGTTCGGCCGGATGCAGGCCGGCGCCCAGGCCGCCCGGGCCCTCGGCCTCTTCATCAACACCCTCCCGGTGCGCGTCGCCGGCACGGACGTGGGCGTGCTGGACGCCGTCCGCGCGATGCAGGGCCAGCTCGTCGACCTGCTGAGGCACGAGCACGCACCGCTCGCGCTGGCCCAGCGGGCGAGCGGCGTGGCAGCGCAGACGCCGCTGTTCACCTCGCTGCTCAACTACCGCCACACGCCCGGCGGCGGCGTGACCCCGGACGTCGGCATCGAGGGCGCCGAGGTGCTGCACGCCGAGGAGCGCACGTACTACCCCCTCACGGTCTCGGTGGACGACACCGGCGCGGGCTTCGTGCTGACCGTCCAGTCGGCCGCGCCGGTCGATCCGGAGCTGGTGTGCGAGCTGGTGCACACGACCGCCGCGAACGTGGTCGCCGCGCTGGAGACCGCACCCGGTGCGCCCCTGGCCGGCATCGAGGTCCTCTCCGACGAGCGGCGCCGCACTCTGCTGGTGGAGTGGAACGACACTGCTGCTGGTGTGCCGGTGGGGACGTTGCCGGGGTTGTTCGAGGAGCGGGTGGCGCGGACGCCGGATGCGCTGGCGTTGGTGTTCGAGGGCGTTGAGCTCAGCTATGGGGAGTTGAATGCTCGGGCGAATCGTCTTGCTCGGGTGTTGGTCGGGCGGGGTGTGGGGCCGGAGTCGCTGGTCGCGGTGGCGATGGAGCGTTCGGTTGAGCTGGTGGTGGCGCTGCTGGCGGTGCTGAAGGCGGGCGGCGCGTATGTGCCGGTGGATCCGGAGTATCCGGCTGACCGGATTGCGTATGTGCTGGCGGATGCGGCGCCGGTTCTGGTGCTGACGACGGCCGGCGTGGCGGTGGGGGACGGGGTGCCGTGCCTGGTTGTCGATGAGGCTGTTGTCGCTGGTCAGTCTGGTGAGAACTTGGGTGTGGCGGTCGCTACGGGCCACCCGGCGTACGTGATCTACACGTCGGGGTCGACGGGGCGTCCCAAGGGTGTGGCGGTGCCGCATGAGGGCATCGTGAACCGCTTGGCCTGGATGCAGCATGAGTACGGGCTTTCGACTGCGGATCGCGTCTTGCAGAAGACGCCGTTCGGGTTCGACGTGTCGGTGTGGGAGTTCTTCTGGCCGTTGCTGGAGGGTGCTGCGTTGGTTGTGGCGCGTCCCGGTGGTCACCGTGATCCGGCGTACTTGGCGGAGCTGATTCAGGAGCAAGGGGTCACGGTCACGCACTTTGTGCCGTCGATGCTGCAGGTGTTCCTTCAGGAGCCGGCTGCTGGCGCGTGCACCGGGCTGCGCGCTGTGATGTGCAGTGGCGAGGCGCTGCCCGTTGAACTGGCGGACCGGTTCCGGCAGTTGATGGATGTCCCGTTGCACAACCTGTACGGTCCGACGGAGGCTTCGGTCGATGTCACCGCTTGGACCTGCGAGGCCGGCCGTGGTGTCGTGCCGATCGGGCGGCCGGTGTGGAACACCCAGGTCTACGTCTTGGACGCCAACCTCCGGCCTGTTCCGGTGGGTTGCGAGGGCGAGCTGTACCTTGCGGGCATCCAGCTGGCGCGCGGCTATGTGAATCGTGCGGGGCTGACTGCTGAGCGGTTCGTTGCGAACCCGTTCGGTACCGGCGGGAGCCGGATGTACCGCACCGGTGACCTTGCCCGGTGGAGTGCTGACGGGCTGCTTGAGTACCTGGGGCGTACCGATGACCAGGTGAAGCTTCGTGGCTTCCGCATCGAGCTCGGTGAGATCGAGGCCGCGCTGGCCGGGCACCCGGGCGTCGTGCAGGCGACGGTGCTGGTTCGCGAGGACGTTCCGGGTGACAAGCGCCTGGTCGGGTACCTCGTTCCGGTGGGCGACGTCGATCTCGCCGCGGTGCGTGCGCACGTCTCGGCGCTGCTGCCGGAGTACATGGTCCCCGCCGCGCTCGTGGTCCTGGACGCGCTGCCGTTGACCGTCAACGGCAAGCTCGACCGCCGCGCCCTGCCCGCCCCGGACTTCGCTGCGTCCGTGACGACCGGTCGCGCACCGGCCACGGTGCAGGAGGAGATCCTGTGTGGCCTGGTCGCCGAGGTGCTGGGCCTGGCGCAGGTCGGGGTGGACGACAACTTCTTTGATCTGGGCGGGCATTCGCTGCTGGCGACGCGTCTGCTGAGCCGGATCCGTTCGGTGCTGGGTGTGGAGCTGTCGATTCGCGTGCTGTTCGAGGCGCCGACGGTCGCCGCGCTCGCCGGGCGCCTGGATGGTGCGCGGGCGGCGCGTCCGGCGCTTGTCGCGGGTGCGCGTCCGGAGGTCGTGCCGGTGTCGTTCGCGCAGCAGCGGCTTTGGTTCCTGGGCGAGTTGGAGGGACCGAGCGCGACCTACAACATGCCGATGGCGCTGCGTCTCTCCGGTCGGCTCGATGTCGACGCGCTGGAGGCCGCGCTGCGCGATGTCGCAGGTCGGCACGAGGTGCTGCGCACCGTCTTCCCGGCCGTGGACGGGCTGCCGCGCCAGCAGGTGCTGGACTGCGAGGCGCTGGGTTCGCTGCTGACGGTCGTGGATGCCGCCGGCCTCGGTGAGCAGGCGCTGGCGGAGGCGGTGGCCGGGGCATCGGGTCACCTGTTCGACCTGTCAGCTGATCTTCCGCTGCGGGCTTGGCTGTTCGCGGTGGCGCCGGACGAGCATGTGCTGCTTCTGGTGGTGCATCACATCGCCGGTGACGGCTGGTCGATGGGCCCGCTGGCGAGGGACGTGTCGGTCGCCTATGAGGCTCGGCGATCCGGGCAGAGCGCGTACTGGACGGCGTTGCCGGTCCAGTACGCGGACTATGCGGCCTGGCAGCGCGAGCTGTTGGGCGATGAGAACGATCCGGACAGCGTGCTGGCGCAGCAGCTGGCCTACTGGCGTGGCGCGTTGGCCGACCTGCCGGAGGAGCTGGCGCTGCCGGTGCTGCGGGCCCGTCCGGCGGTGGCGAGCCACGAGGGTGGGACCGTCGAGTTCGCCGTTCCGGCCGAACTGCACCGTGGTCTGGTTGATTTGGCGCGCGCCGAGGGTGTGACGGTGTTCATGGTGCTTCAGGCGGCGCTGGCCGTGCTGCTGTCGCGCCTGGGCGCCGGGACGGACATCCCGATCGGGACGCCGGTGGCGGGCCGCACCGATGAGGCGCTCGATGATCTGGTCGGGTTCTTCGTGAACACGCTGGTGATGCGCACGGATCTCTCCGGTGACCCGACGTTCGCGCAGGTGCTGGGCCGGGTGCGTGAGGTGGGTCTGGGTGCGTTCGCGCATCAGGATGTGCCGTTCGAGCGGCTGGTCGAGGAGCTGGCGCCGGTGCGGTCGATGGCGCGTCACCCGCTCTTCCAGGTGATGCTGACGCTCCAGAACAACCGCCAGGCGGTGCTCGACCTGCCCGAGCTGGACGTCCGGCTGCTGCCGACGGGGGAGTCGGCGGCGAGGTTCGACCTGGCCTTCACGCTGGACGAGGTCCTTGCTGCGGACAGTGGGGCGCCGGACGGACTGCGTGGCAGCCTGACGTTTGCATGCGACCTGTTCGATGTGGCGGCTGCTGAGCGGATTGCCGAGCGGTTGGTTCGGGTGCTGCGCGCGGTTGTGGCTGAGCCGCAGGTGTCGGTTGGTCGGGTGGAGGTGTTGGGCGAGGCTGAGCGTCAGCGTGTGCTGGTGGAGTGGAATGACACTGCTGCTGGTGTGCCGGTGGGGACGTTGCCGGGGTTGTTCGAGGCGCAGGTCGCTCGGACTCCCGATGCGGTCGCGCTTGCCTATGAGAGCACCGAGTTGGACTACGCCGAGTTGAACGCTCGGGCGAATCGTCTTGCCCGGGTGTTGGTGGGGCGGGGTGTGGGGCCGGAGTCGCTGGTTGCGGTGGCGATGGAGCGTTCGGTTGAGCTGGTGGTGGCGCTGCTGGCGGTGCTGAAGGCGGGTGGCGCGTATGTGCCGATCGACCCGGAGTACCCGGCTGACCGCATCGCCTACGTGCTGCAGGATGCGGCGCCGGTTCTGGTGCTGACGACGGCCGGTGTGGCCGTGGGCGAGGGCGTGCCGCACCTGGTGTTCGACGAGGCCGTTTTCGCTGGCCAGTCTGGTGAGAACCTGCATGTGGCGGTGGGTGCCGAGCATCCGGCGTACGTGATTTACACGTCGGGCTCGACGGGTCGTCCCAAGGGTGTTGCGGTGCCGCATGAGGGCATCGTCAACCGCCTGGCCTGGATGCAGCACGAGTATGGGCTCTCGGCTGCGGATCGCGTCTTGCAGAAGACGCCGTTCGGGTTCGATGTCTCGGTGTGGGAGTTCTTCTGGCCGTTGCTGGAGGGCGCGACTCTGGTTGTCGCGCGTCCGGGTGGTCACCGTGATCCGGCGTACCTGGCGGAGCTGATTCAGGAGCAGGGGATCACGGTCACGCACTTCGTGCCGTCGATGCTTCAGGTCTTCCTTCAGGAGCCGGCCGCTGCCGCGTGCACCGCGCTGCGGGCCGTCATGTGCAGTGGCGAGGCGCTGCCCGCCGAGTTGCGTGACAGGTTCGATGAGGTGCTCGGCCTGCCGCTGCACAACCTGTACGGTCCGACGGAGGCATCGGTCGATGTCACCGCCTGGACCTGCGAGGCCGATCGTGGTGTCGTGCCGATCGGGCGGCCGGTGTGGAACACCCAGGTCTACGTCCTGGACGCCAACCTTCAGCCTGTCCCGATCGGTTCCGAGGGTGAGCTTTACCTGGCGGGCGTCCAACTGGCGCGCGGCTACGTGAATCGCGCCGCGCTGACTGCCGAGCGGTTCGTCGCGAACCCGTTCGGTGCTCCGGGTGCCCGGATGTACCGCACCGGTGACCTTGCCAGGTGGAGTGCTGACGGGCTGCTCGAGTACCTGGGGCGTACCGATGACCAGGTGAAGCTTCGCGGCTTCCGCATCGAGCTCGGTGAGATCGAGGCCGCACTGGCCGGGCACCCGGGCGTCGTTCAGGCGACGGTGCTGGTCCGCGAGGACGTTCCCGGCGACACGCGCCTGGTCGGCTACCTCGTCCCGGCCGAGGATGTTGACCTCGCTGCCGTCCGTGCCCACCTGGCAGCTCAGCTGCCGGAGTACATGGTCCCGGCCGCGCTCGTCGTCCTTGACGCGCTGCCGCTGACCGTCAACGGCAAGCTCGACCGCCGCGCCCTGCCGGCTCCGGACTTCACGGTGGCAGTGGCGCATCGACTTCCCTCGACGCCGCAGGAGGAGATCCTGTGCGAGGTCTTCGCGCAGGTGCTGGGTCTGGCGCAGGTCGGGGTGGACGACAACTTCTTTGATCTGGGCGGGCATTCGCTGCTGGCCACCCGCCTGGTGAGCCGGATCCGTTCGGTGTTGGGCGTCGAGCTGTCGATCCGGGCGCTGTTCGAGGCACCGACGGTCGCCGCGCTCGCCGGGCGTCTCGGTGGTGCGGCTCAGGCGCGTCCGGCGCTTGTCGCCGGTGCGCGTCCGGAGGTCGTGCCGGTGTCGTTCGCGCAGCAGCGGCTCTGGTTCCTGGGCGAGCTGGAGGGACCGAGCGCGACCTACAACATTCCGTTGGCTCTGCGCCTGACCGGTGCCCTGGACGTGGCGGCCCTGGAGGCCGCGCTGCGAGATGTCGTTGCTCGGCACGAGGTGCTGCGCACGGTCTTCCCGGCCGTCGATGGCCAGCCGCACCAGCACATTCAGCACCCGGACTCGGTCGGATCGTTGCTGACGGTCGTGGAGGCCGCCGGGCTCGATGCGAAGCAGTTCGCTGCGGCAGCTGAGTACGGCTTCGACCTTTCGGCCGAACTGCCGCTGCGCGCAACGCTCTTCACTGTGGCGCCGGATGAGCATGTGCTGCTGCTGGTGGTGCATCACATCGCCGGTGATGGCTGGTCGATGGGTCCGCTGGCGAGGGATGTGTCGGCCGCCTACCAGGCGCGGCTGACGGGCGACGCTCCGAGCTGGGAGCCGCTGCCGGTGCAGTACGCGGACTATGCGGTGTGGCAGCGGGAGTTGCTCGGTGCGCCGGAGGACGCTGGGAGTGTGCTGGCGCAGCAGTTGGCCTACTGGCATGGCGCGTTGGCCGACCTGCCGGAGGAGCTGGCGTTGCCGGTGCTCCGGGCCCGTCCGGCGGTGGCGAGTCATGAGGGTGGGACCGCTGAGCTGTCGATCGACGCTGATCTGCACCGTGCTGTGGCCGAGTTGGCGCGGGCCGAGGGTGTGACCGTGTTCATGGTGCTTCAGGCGGCGTTGGCCGTGCTGCTGTCGCGCCTGGGTGCGGGTACGGATATCCCGATCGGTACGCCGGTGGCGGGTCGGACGGATGAGGCGCTCGATGATCTGGTCGGGTTCTTCGTGAACACGCTGGTGATGCGGACCGACCTGTCCGGTGACCCGACGTTCGCGCAGGTGCTGGGTCGGGTGCGTGAGGTGGGTCTGGGTGCGTTCGCGCATCAGGATGTGCCGTTCGAGCGGCTGGTCGAGGAGCTGGCGCCGGTGCGGTCGATGGCGCGTCACCCGCTCTTCCAGGTGATGCTGACTTTGCAGAACACCACCGAGGCGGTGCTCGACCTGCCCGGACTCGACGCGAGTCTGCTGCCGGCCGGACAGGCCCCGGCCAAGTTCGACCTGGCCTTCACCCTCGGCGAGTCCTTCGCTGCTGATGGCTCCCCGGCTGGGCTGAGCGGGAACCTGACGTTCGCGCTCGACCTGTTCGATGTGGCGGCTGCTGAGCGGATTGCCGAGCGGTTGGTCCGGGTGCTGCGTGCGGTCGTTGCCGAGCCGCAGCTGTCGGTTGGTCGGGTGGAGGTGTTGGGCGAGGCTGAGCGTCAGCGTGTGCTGGTGGAGTGGAACGACACTGCTGCTGGTGTGCCGGTGGGGGCGTTGCCGGGGTTGTTCGAGGCGCAGGTGGCGCGGACCCCGGATGCGACGGCGTTGGTGTTCGAGGGCGTTCAGCTCAGCTATGGCGAGTTGAATGCTCGGGCGAATCGTCTTGCCCGGGTGCTGGTCGGGCGGGGTGTGGGGCCGGAGTCGCTCGTCGCGGTGGCGATGGAGCGCTCCGCCGACCTGGTGGTCGCGCTGCTCGCGGTGCTGAAGGCGGGCGGCGCGTACGTACCGGTGGATCCGGAGTATCCGGCTGACCGGATCGCGTATGTGCTGGCAGACGCGGCGCCGGTTCTGGTGCTGACGACGCCCGGTGTGGCCGTGGGCGAGGGCGTGCCACACCTGGTCTTGGATGAGGCTGTCATCGCCGACGAGTCCAGCGAGAACCTGGGCGTGGCGGTCGCTGCGGCCCACCCGGCGTACGTGATTTACACGTCGGGCTCGACGGGCCGTCCCAAGGGCGTTGCGGTGCCGCATGAGGGCATCGCCAACCGCCTGGCCTGGATGCAGCATGAGTACGGGCTCTCGACTGCGGATCGCGTCTTGCAGAAGACGCCGTTCGGGTTCGACGTTTCCGTGTGGGAGTTCTTCTGGCCGCTGCTGGAAGGCGCTGCGCTGGTTGTCGCGCGTCCCGGAGGTCACCGTGATCCGGCGTACCTGGCGGAGCTGATTCAGGAGCAGGGGGTCACGGTCACGCACTTTGTGCCGTCGATGCTTCAGGTGTTCCTTCAGGAGCCGGCTGCTGCCGCGTGTACCGGGCTGCGCGCTGTGATGTGCAGTGGCGAGGCGTTGCCCGCCGAGCTGCGTGACAGGTTCGACGAGGTACTCGGCCTGCCGCTGCACAACCTCTACGGCCCGACGGAGGCATCGGTCGATGTCACCGCCTGGACCTGCGAAGCCGACACCAGCACCATGCCGATCGGGCGGCCGGTGTGGAACACCCAGGTCTACGTCCTGGACGCCAACCTTCAGCCTGTGCCGGTGGGTTGCGAGGGCGAGCTGTACCTTGCGGGCATCCAGCTGGCGCGCGGCTACGTCAACCGTGCGGCGCTCACCGCCGAGCGCTTCGTCGCGAACCCGTTCAGCGTTGCCGGGAGCCGGATGTACCGCACCGGTGACCTCGCCCGCTGGGGCTCCGACGGGCTGCTCGAGTACCTGGGTCGGACCGACGACCAGGTGAAGCTTCGCGGCTTCCGTATCGAGCTTGGTGAGATCGAGGCCGCGCTGGCCGCCCATCCGGGCGTCGTTCAGGCGACCGTGCTCGTCCGCGAGGACGTTCCCGGTGACAAGCGCCTGGTCGGCTACCTCGTCCCGGCCGAGGACGTTGACCTCGCTGCCGTCCGTGCCCACCTGGCCGCCCAGCTGCCGGAGTACATGGTCCCCGCCGCGCTCGTCGTCCTCGACGCGCTGCCGCTGACCGTCAACGGCAAGCTCGACCGCCGCGCCCTTCCCGCCCCCGGCCTGTCGCCAGGTTCGGAGCGAGCTCCGCGCACGCCGCAGGAGGAGGTGCTGGCCGCGCTGTTCGGCGAGATCCTCGGGGTGGACCGGGCCGTCGGCATCGATGACAGCTTCTTCGAGCTCGGCGGCCACTCGCTGCTGGCCACCCGCCTGGTGAGCCGGATCCGTTCCGTCCTCGGCGTCGAGCTGTCGATCCGCGCGTTGTTCGAGGCGCCGACGGTCGCCGCGCTCGCCGAGCGCCTCGGTGCTGCCGCCCAGGGCCGTCCGGCGCTGACGGCCGGGCTGCGCCCGGAGGTGGTGCCGGTGTCGTTCGCGCAGCAGCGGCTCTGGTTCCTGGGCGAGTTGGACGGGCCGAGCGCGACCTACAACATCCCGCTGGGCCTGCGACTCACGGGCCGGCTGGATGCCGACGCCCTGGCGGCCGCGCTGTGCGATGTCGCGGGTCGGCACGAAGTGCTGCGCACCGTCTTCCCCGCCATCGACGGGCAGCCGCACCAGCAGATTCTGGCGCCCGAGGCACTCGGTTCGTTGCTGACGGCCGTGGACGCCGCTGCGCTCGATGAGCAGGCGCTGGCTGCGGCGGTGGCCGAGGCATCGGGCCACGCCTTCGACCTGTCGGCCGAAGTACCCCTGCGGGCTTGGCTGTTCACGCTCGCGCCGGACGAGCACGTGCTGCTGCTGGTGGTGCACCACATCGCGGGTGACGGCTGGTCGATGGGCCCGCTCGCGCGCGACGTCTCGGCCGCCTACCAGGCGCGACTGACGGGCGACGCTCCGAGCTGGGAGCCGCCGGCCGTGCAGTACGCGGACTACGCCCTCTGGCAGCGCGAGCTGCTGGGCGAGGAGGACGCCCCGGGTAGCGTGCTCTCCGAGCAACTGGCCTACTGGCGAACTGCTCTGGCTGACCTGCCGGAGGAGTCGGCCCTGCCGGCCGTGCGGCCGCGCCCGGCGGTGGCGAGCCACCGGGGCGAGACCGTCGAGCTCGCGATATCAGCCGAACTGCACGAGCAGCTGGTCCAGTTGGCGCGGTCCGAAGGCGTGACCGTCTTCATGGTGCTCCAGGCGGCGCTGGCCGTACTGCTGTCGCGCCTGGGGGCGGGTACGGATATCCCGATCGGTACGCCGGTGGCGGGCCGCACCGATGACGCGCTCGATGATCTGGTCGGGTTCTTCGTGAACACGCTGGTGATGCGCACCGATCTCTCCGGTGACCCGACGTTCGCCCAGCTGCTGGGCCGGGTGCGCGAGACGGGCCTGGGGGCGTTCGCGCACCAGGACATACCCTTCGAGCGGCTGGTCGAGGACCTGGCGCCGGCGCGGTCGATGGCCCGCCACCCGCTCTTTCAGGTGATGCTCTCGCTGCAGAACAACGCGCGCGCCGTGCTGGACGTCCCCGGCCTCACGGCGGCTGCGCTGCCGCCGGCTCAGGCCCCGGCCAAGTTCGACCTGGAGTTCGCGCTGGGCGAGGCCTTCGAGCCCGACGGCGGACCGGCCGGGCTGCGTGGCGGTCTCACCTTCGCGCTCGACCTGTTCGACACCGAGGCCGCGCAGCGGATCGCCGAGCGTTTCGTGCGGGTGCTGGCGGGCTTGGTGGCCGAGCCGCAGCGGCCGGTCGAGTCCGTCGAGGTGCTGGACGAGGCAGAGCGCCGGTCGCTGCTGACCGAGTGGAACGACACGGCGGCGGAGTTCCCGGGCGGGTCGCTGGCGGAGCTGTTCGCGGCGCAGGTGGCGCGGACTCCTGGTGCGGTGGCGTTGGTGCACGAGGGCGTGGAGCTCAGCTACGCGGAGTTGGATGCGCGGGCCGGCCGTCTGGCGGCTCGGCTGGTCGCCTGCGGTGTGGGTGCCGAGCGCGGCGTGGCAGTGTTGATGGAGCGTTCCGCCGATCTGGTGGTGGCGCTGCTGGCGGTGGTGAAGGCGGGCGGGTTCTACGTTCCGCTGGACGCGCGCTACCCGCAGGCGCACCGCATGCTGATCGTGGGCGAGACCGGTGCGAGCGTGGTCCTCACCGACGCCGCATCCGTTGCGCAGGCCGGCGAGCTGGGCATCACCGTGCTGGTTGTCGGCGAGGATGCCGGCGAGTCGCCGGTGGCGGTCGATGTTCCGTGCAGCGCAGACCAGTTGGCGTATGTGATGTACACCTCCGGTTCGACGGGCCAGCCGAAGGGCGTGGCGGCCACCCAGCGGGACGTGATCGCGCTCGCGATGGACCGCCGATTCGCGGGCGGCGCTTTCGACCGGGTGCTGCTGCACTCGCCGCACTCCTTCGACGCCTCGACCTTCGAGCTGTGGACGCCGCTGCTGAGGGGCGGCCGAGTCGTGGTGGCGCCTGCGGGAGACCTCACGGCGGCCGCACTGGGCCGTCTGGTCAGCGGTCACGGCGTCACGGGCCTGTTCATCACCATCGGCCTCTTCGGGCTGGTGGCGGAGGAGGATCCCGGCTGCTTTGCGGGAGTCCGCGAGGTCTGGACGGGCGGTGACGTGGTCTCCCCGGCGCTGGTGGCCCGGGTGCTGGAGGCATGCCCCGGCACGGCGGTGATCAACGTCTACGGCCCCACCGAGACGACCACGTTCGCCGTCAGCCACACCGTGACCGACGTGCGCGGTCTGCTGCCGATCGGCCGTCCGCTCGACAACACCCGGGCGTACGTGCTGGATCGCGGGTTGCGTCCGGTGCCGGTCGGCAGTGTGGGCGAGCTCTACATCGGAGGGACGGGCGTCGCTCGCGGCTACCTGGGTCGGCCGGGCCTGACGGTGGAACGGTTCGTCGCGGATCCCTTCGGGCCTGCGGGAACCCGGATGTACCGCACCGGTGACCTGGCCCGGTGGAACCGGCACGGCGAGCTGGAGTTCGCCGGCCGGGCCGACCAGCAGGTCAAACTGCGCGGGTTCCGGATCGAGTTGGGCGAGATCGAGGCAGCGCTGACCGGCCACGATGGCGTCGCGTACGCGATGGCGTCCGTGCGGGAGGACGCACCGGGTGACAAGAGGCTGATCGGCTACGTCGTCCCGGCAGACGGCGACGCCGCCGGGCTCGACCTGGCCGCCGTGCGGGCGCGGCTCGCGGCCTCGCTGCCGGAGTACATGGTCCCGGCCGCGCTCGTCGTGCTGGACGCGCTGCCGCTGACCGTCAACGGCAAGCCGGACCGGCGCGCGCTGCCGGCACCCGACTTCGCCGCCACGACGCCGTACCTGGCTCCGTCGACGCCCCGCGAGGAGCTGCTGTGCGAGCTGTTCGCTCAGGTGCTGGGGCTGGAGCTGCCGCAGGTCGGCGTTGACTCCGACTTCTTCGAGCTGGGCGGGCATTCGCTGCTGGCGACCCGCCTGGTCAGCCGAATCCGCTCGGTGTTCGCGGTGGAGCTGCCGATCCGGGCGCTCTTCGAGACGCCGACGGTCGCCGGACTCGCGGCCCGCCTGACCCAGGCGGCCGCGGCGCGTCCCGCCCTTGTCGCGGGTGCGCGTCCGGAGGTGGTGCCGGTGTCGTTCGCGCAGCAGCGGCTCTGGTTCCTGGGGGAGTTGGAGGGGCCGAGTGCGACCTACAACATCCCGATGGCGCTTCGGCTTTCGGGCCTGCTGGATGCCGAGGCGCTGGAGGCCGCGCTGCGGGATGTCGCCGGTCGGCACGAGGTACTGCGGACGGTGTTCCGGACCGTGGACGGCCAGCCGAGCCAGCAGATCCTGGCGCCCGATGCCCTCGGCTCGCTGCTGACGGTCGTGGATGCCGATGGCCTGGACGAGCCGGCGCTCGCTGCGGCAGTGGCCGGCGCGGCCGGGCACGCGTTCGACCTGGCATCGGATGTTCCGTTGCGGGCTTGGTTGTTCGCGGCGGAGCCGAAGGAGCATGTGCTGCTGTTGGTGGTGCATCACATCGCCGGTGATGGTTGGTCGATGGGTCCGCTGGCGCGGGATGTGTCGGTGGCGTATCAGGCGCGGCTGACGAGCGAGGCTCCGAGCTGGGAGCCGTTGCCGGTGCAGTATGCGGATTATGCGGTGTGGCAGCGGGAGTTGCTGGGTTCGCCGGAGGACGCTGGGAGTGTGCTGGCGCAGCAGCTGGGGTACTGGCGGGCTGCTCTGGCTGGTCTGCCGGAGGAGTTGGCGTTGCCGGTGGTTCGGGCCCGTCCGGCGGTGGCGAGTCACGAGGGCGGTACTGCTGAGCTGTTCGTGGGTGCTGATCTGCACGCTCGTGTCGCGGAGTTGGCGCGGGCTGAGGGTGTGACGGTGTTCATGGTGCTTCAGGCGGCGTTGGCCGTGCTGTTGTCGCGCCTGGGTGCGGGGACGGATATTCCGATCGGGACGCCGGTGGCGGGTCGCACGGATGAGGCGCTTGATGATCTGGTCGGGTTCTTCGTGAACACGCTGGTGATGCGGACTGATCTGTCCGGGGATCCGACGTTCGCGGAGCTGTTGGGTCGGGTGCGTGAGGTGGGTCTGGGTGCGTTCGCGCATCAGGATGTGCCGTTCGAGCGGCTGGTCGAGGAGCTGGCGCCGGTGCGCTCGATGGCGCGTCACCCGCTCTTCCAGGTGATGCTGACCTTGCAGAACAACGCGCAGGCGGTGCTCGACCTGCCCGGCCTGCAGACCGCCTTCCTCCCGGCGCGAGAGCCGGCCGCGAGGTTCGACCTGGCTTTCACCCTGGGCGAGGCCTTCGGCGTCGCCGGTGAACCGGCGGGCCTGACCGGGACGCTCGCGTTCGCGCGTGACCTGTTCGATGCTGCGGACGCGGAGCGGATCGTCGAGCGTTTCGTGCGGGTGCTGGCGGCTGTGGTGGCTGAGCCTGGGCAGTCGGTTGACCGGGTCGAGGTGCTGGATCAGGCGGAACGTCGGCAGCTGCTCGTGGAGTGGAACGACACCGCGCGCGAGGTGCCGGCCGCCACGTTGCCGGGGCTGTTCGAGGCGCAGGTCGCTCGGACTCCCGATGCGGTCGCGCTTGCACATGAGAGCACCGAGTTGGACTACGCCGAGTTGAACGCTCGGGCGAACCGTCTTGCTCGTCTGCTGGCCGGGCGGGGTGTGGGGCCGGAGTCGCTGGTTGCGGTGCTCTTGGAGCGTTCGGCGGATCTGGTCGTCGCGCTGCTGGCGGTGTTGAAGTCGGGCGGTGCGTATGTGCCGATCGACCCGGAGTATCCGGCCGACCGGATCGCCTACATGCTCGGCGATGCTCAGCCCTCGGTGCTGCTGACCTCGCGGCAGTGCGTGGAGAGCGCGGGACAGGTCCCGGGCGTGGAGTTGCTGCTGCTCGACGAGACGGAGCTCTCGGGCTACGACGCTGCTGATCTCACGGACGCTGATCGTGTCGTGCCGCTGCGGCCGCAGCATCCTGCGTATGTGATCTACACGTCGGGTTCGACGGGTCGGCCGAAGGGTGTGGTGGTCGCACACGAGGGTCTGGTGAATTATCTGGCGCGTTGCTGGGTGGTGTATCCGGAGCTTGGTGGCGGGACGTTGTTGCATGCGTCGATTTCGTTCGATGCGGGTGTGACGGCGTTGTATGGCGCGTTGACGTGTGGTGGTCGGGTGCGGGTGGCGGCGGTGGATGAGGGTCTGCCGTCGGTGCTGGCGGGGGAGCGGTTGTCGTTCCTGAAGGCGACGCCGAGTCATGTGTCGTATCTGGAGGCGTTGGCTGATGCGGCGGTGTGTGTGCCGTCGGGTCGGATGATGGTCGGTGGTGAGGCGGTGCCGGGTGCGTTGATCGAGTCCTGGCGTGGGCGTCATCCGGGTGTGGCGGTGGTGAACCACTACGGTCCGACCGAGGCGACCGTCGGCTGCACGGACTACCTGCTCGACGCGGACGAGGAGCCGGGTGCGATCGTGCCGATCGGGCGTCCGATGTGGAACACGCGGGCGTACGTGCTGGACGCGGGCCTGCGTCCGGTGCCTGCGGGGGTGGCGGGTGAGCTGTACATCACTGGTGTGCAGTTGGCGCGCGGCTACCTGGGCCGTTCGGCCCTGACATCGGAGCGGTTCGTCGCGGACCCGTTCGCGACCGCCGCAGGCAGCCGGATGTACCGGACCGGTGATGTGGCGCGGTGGCGGGCGGACGGGAACCTGGAGTACCTGGGCCGTGCCGATGACCAGGTGAAGATCCGTGGCTTCCGGATCGAACTCGGCGAGATCGAAGCCGCACTGGCCTCGCACCCGGATGTCGCGCAGGCCGTGGCGATCGTCCGCGAGGACGTAGCGGGCGACAAGCGTCTGGTGGGCTATGTGGTCTCGGCGGCCGATCCGAGCGAGGTGCGGGCGCACGTGGCGGCCTCGTTGCCGGAGTACATGGTGCCGGCCGCGGTGGTGGTTCTCGACGCGTTGCCGTTGACCGTCAACGGGAAGCTGGACCGGCGGGCTCTGCCCGCGCCGGACTTCACGGCCGCTGCTACGTATCGGGCGCCCGCGACGGCGCGTGAGGAGGTCCTGTGTGAGGTCTTCGCCGAGGTCCTGGGCGTGGCCCGGGTCGGCGTGGATGACAACTTCTTCGAGCTGGGCGGGCACTCGCTGCTCGCGGTGACGCTGGTGGAGCGGCTGCGCGGGCGCGGCGTCCAGGTCAACGTCCGCGCCCTGTTCGCCGCCCCCACCGTGGCGGGTCTGGCCGAGGGCGCCGGACGCGGCGAGGTCGTCGTTCCGCCCAACCGGATCCCGTCCGACGCGCGCGAGATCACCCCGGACATGCTGCCCCTGGTCGAGCTCACACCCGAGCAGATCGACCAGATCACGGCCGTCTTCCCCGGTGGCGCGGCGAACATCGCCGACATCTACCCCCTCGCACC
>NZ_JBWXUE010000049.1:0-48999 GCF_057158765.1 Kitasatospora sp. NEAU-69 | reverse complement strand
TCGACCGGACCCAGTGCCGTGTAGCACGCGATACGGGTAGCGTGTGTTGCGTGACGGAGGACACGCGGCAGCAGACGGAACAGGCACTTCGAGGCCGGGCTCGACACGGGGACGAGATCGAGGCCGAGCGGGACCCGCTGATCCTCCCGGCCGGGGTGGCGCAGGCCGACTGGGCCTCCCGTACCGACACCGACCGCATCCTGGCTCTGGTCCAGCAAGGTGTGCGCACACAGGAGATCGCAGGCCTGAGGGCCGCAGATGCCGACGGCGGAGCCGTCAAAGTGAGTCCGGGTCACGCCCGCTGCCGAGAGCTGCCGTTGCCCGACGAGGCTGCGCAGCGACTTGCGGACATCCTGGGTGCGGCCGGTGCGACCGGTCCTGTGTTTCCCGGCGAGCCTCGGCGTCGGCCACGGCCCGACTCCTCCGCTCCGCCCGCTCCGCCGGCTCCGCCCGCCGTGCACGAGGTCGGCGAAGGGCGGCGCCCGGGCCGGCCGACCGTCATCGAGATGCGCCCTGTCAGCTCCGTCGATCTCCAGGCCCGCGAGATCGATCCTGCCCGCTACCGCATGCCATAGGGCCAGCGTGCCGAGCCGTTCGTCGGCACGGGTTCGCCTGATAGTGCATGCCTGAGCAGAGGCGTCGCTGGATCGGAGACTACCCCGCCTGCACCAGCTCCTCCGCCGGCACGGCGGACGGCGACCATCGAGCCGACCTCGCCGCGGACGACCCCACCGGCCAAGAACGTTGGGCCCGGCTGTCAGTGAACGTTGCGAAGGCCCGGAGGCCTCTGACTGCGGCGTCCTGATCCGGACCAGGGGCGGAACGTGCGGTCAGCAGTACGGCTGCTGGTTGGTCAGGGACGCTGCCACTCGCGTCCACACGCCGAACAGCCGGTAGAGGACGGGCTGGCTGCCCTGAGCCTGGACGGTCCGGGCATCGACCGAGGTGACCCCTGGAATTCCCAGAAGCGTTGAGGCCACGGAAGCCGACTGCCAGCGGACCGTGAGAGTGGATGGGGCCGCATCGATGACCGGGGCCTTCGGAGGTACGGAGAGACTTGTAGCGACCGCTTGCTCGATTGCGGCACGCGCTTCTTCCGCCGGGCGCAGATCTGCCGCGAACCGGTCCCGCGCGTACTTCACGGCCACGGTCGTCACCGAGGCGTCCCATTCCGTCATCTCCGTGCAGGCACGGTCGTCACCGGTCAGGGCCGTCACCGGCACGCCGATGGCGGCCGCGGTGGCGTGTGCCAGGCCTACCTCACCTACGGGCCGACCGTCCAGCCACATGTCTTCGATCTCGTGCCCCATGAAGCTGTGACTCAGCACGCCGAGGGCACCGGCCCGCGCGTGGTAGCCGACGCAGATCACGGCGTCGTGCTCGGGGGTGAGGCCTTCGAGCATGCCCATCTGTTTGGGTTTTCCGCGGATGAGACGCGCCGCCGGGTGCAGCGACTCGGGCAGGAGGTTGCGCATCGGGCCGTGCGCGTCGTTGACGGTGATGTCGGTGGCGCCGGCCCCGAGGGCGCCTCTGATGGCGGCGTTGACGTCCTCCGCCATCATCAGCCGTCCACGCTCGTAGTCCCGGCCGCCCGGCTGGACGTCGTCGGCGTCCACGAGACCTGTGACGCCTTCCATGTCCACGCTGATGTAGATCCGCACTGGGTCATCTCCTCAAGCTTGATCGCTTGGGAGACGTCAACCGCTCTTCGCCTGGTTCCCCGTCACTAGGGCCTGTGTGTGTTGTGATCAGTATTGCGGTTTTGCGCCCGCCTGAAGGTGCGACACGGTAGGACGCCGTGCGTGTCGCGCAGGCAACTCACTGATGGGCAGTGGATGTTCATCGAGACGTACTTGCCGATCGGCGAGTACGGTCCCTATCCAGAGAGACTGCGCGACCAGTTCGAGGGAGTGATCTGGCGGTTTCGCTCCGGCGCCCAGGGGCGGGAGATGCCCTCCGAGTTCGGTCGCCGGTAGTGGCCCCACCACGGGCCCCGGGGTTTGGCACCGCCGGGCGGCCACGACGGGACGGTTAGGATGCGGCGCATGTTAAGAGCTGCTGATGTTGCGGCCGCGAGTGCGGCCTGGATGTGGGCCCCGGACGATGCGGAGGTCGTCGAGGGCGACGAGTTCACGATCGTGCGGCTGCCCGAGCATTTCGCCTGGGACCTCTCGGTGCTCGCCTTCACACCGACCGGGCCGCTCGGTCCGGCCGTGGACGCGGTGATCGAGCGGGCGCGGGCGTTCGAAGTGCCGGTGTTGGACTGGGAGGTGGGGCTCGGCGCTCCAGCCGGGCTGGCCGCCGAGCTGACAGCGCGCGGCGGGCAGGTGAAGCTGACCGCGGAGGTCCTGGCCAGGGACCTGAGCCAGGACGTGCCCGCGCTGCCGCCGCCCACGGCGGACATGACGATGCGGTGGGCGACGGACTTCGAGACCGCACGGGACGGATCGGCGGTCGCGGTCACCGGGTTCGGTGGGGCGCTGCCGCCCGACGAGCAGATCGAGGCAGCGGCCACCAAGCACGCGGCCGCCGTCGCCGCGGGTGGTGGCGGCATGCTGGTCGCCTACGTGGACGGGACGCCGGTCGGCTTCGGCGGCCTCTCGCTGGTGGACGGTGTCGCACGGCTGTCGGGTGGGAGCGTGGTGCCCACCGAACGCGGCCGGGGCATCTACCGGGCGCTCGTCGAGGCGCGGCTGTCCTACGCGACGACGCACGGCGCGACGATGGCCCTGGTGAAGGGGGACGTGGTCACCTCGGCCCCGATCCTGCGCAAGGCGGGCTTCACGTCCTTCGGTCAGGAGCCGATCTACGCCGTCCCGCTGAGCTGATCCCCTGCTGCCCGGCCTCGCCGGCGGGGCTACGCTCGGGCTGGGAGCTTCTGCCAGCAGGCATTTCAAGTGGTGAGCAGAGCAGGCACGGTTCACCCGATCATGGAATTCTCTGCACTTCATGATCACCGGGGGGATCCCTGCCTGCTATCCCAGGATGCATTCCCGACCCGATGCGAGACCAATTGCTCGCACTGCTGTCCCCGTGTGAGGACCGGCACCCACTCGGCTGCCACCGGCCCCGGATCAGCGACGCCATCGTCTTCGGCCGCCTGGTACAGGTCCTGGTCTTCGGCTGCGGATACGAACGAGCCGCCGACGAACAATGCTCGGCCACCACCATGCGGCGCCGCCGCGACGAGTGGGCCGCCGCCGGCGTGATGGGCCAGCTCCACTTGCTCGTGCTCGCCGCCTACGACCGCGTGGTTGGCCTCGAACTCGACCGCCTGAGTGCCGACGGCTGCATCGCAAAGGCACCCTCCGGCGGTGAATGCGCTGACAAGAGTCCAGTTGATCGAGCCAAACTCGGCCTGAGCGCTCGCAGTTGACCGATGGCGCCGGCATACCTCGGTCATCGAGCCGGCACCCGCCAACATTCGCGACGACACCCTGCTGCCCGCCACCCTCGACCGCTTCACTGCCCTGGAACCGGCCCTTGGCCCCCTGCCGGAGCATCCGCGCCTGGCTTTGGACGCCGGCTACGACTACCGCCCGGTCCACGACCACCTGGCCGAGCGCGGGATTGGCGCCCACATCGCCCCGCGCGGCGTGAATACCCCGATCCAAGCCCGCGGCCGCTGGGTGGTGGAGCGCACGAACTCCTGGGTGACGTGGGCGGCTCGCTGAGTAGGGCGGTCGCCTGACGTTCGAAGACGAGGTTCGGAGTTCTCGGCTCAGCCTTGTCTGTGATCCGGGGATGGGGAGCAAGGTCCGCGGTTGTCGATCCGAGCGTGCGGTTTCGTGGTCGGCGGTGGCGTGGATCTTCGTCGTCTGGCGCAAGGACAGTTCGTAGGTGAGTGCTCCCGTGGGCTGGTCCTCGCACAGGCACCCGTACGCCTGGCCTGGCTGGCCTATCCGGGCGGGCCTGGTTACACCAGAGGCATGGACGCTGGCGACGCGATCGAGGTGGGCGAGGCGGGCGAGGAGCCTTCGAGTCCGGGGGTGTCCCGCCGATGCGACCTGTGCGGCTCCCCTCCCACTGACGATCCTGAGATCTTCGCTCTCGTCCTGGATTCTTCGTTCGTTCATGGCACCGACCGGAGGTTCGACGGGCAGCGCTTCCTGACCTTGTCCTACCTTTCAAGCGGGTCGGATCTGATCATTCGTAGGATCGGGGAAGCCCAGGGGTTACGGGTATGGCTGTGAGCTTGTCGCCGCCTGATGGCCCAGACGACTTGGCCGCCCGGAGCTCCGCGACGACTCGACCGCTAATTGGGATACGCGACTTGATCGCTTCGTAGGACAACGCCGGCGAGGTCGTCTGCTGGGAGTCATGTGAGACGACGAGCTGACGGAGGTGACCGTGCCCCAGATATGGGCCGGAGTGGACATCGGCAAGGAGTATCACCACTGCGTGGTGATCGACGCCCAGGGCAAGCGACTCCTGTCGCGCCGGGTCCTGAACGACGAGACGGTCCTGCTGGAACTGATCAGCGACGTGCTCGCGATCTCCGCCGACGTCCTGTGGGCGGTGGACATCAACCACGGCGGCGCGGCCCTGCTGATCGGACTGCTGCTGGACCACGGCCAGCCGATGGTCTACCTCACCGGCCTGGCGGTCCACCAGGCATCCGCCGGCTACCGCGGCCAGGGCAAGACGGACGCCAAGGACGCCTTCGTCATCGCCGACCAGGCCCGGATGCGCAACGACCTCGGCCGCCTGCGGCCCGGCGACGAGATCGCGGTCGACCTGCGCACGCTGACCGGACGCCGCACCGACCTGATCTGCGACCGTACTCGGCAGATCAACCGGATCCGGGCCCAACTCCTGGAGATGTTCCCAGCGTTGGAGCGAACGCTTACTGTGACAAACCGGGGCCCGGTCATGCTGCTGACCGCTACCAGACCCCGGCCGCTATCCGACGCAGCGGCGCGAAGCGCATCGAGACCTGGCTTCGGAACCGCAAAGTCAAGAACGCCGCCGTCATCGCCGCCACCGCGGTCGAGGCAGCAGTCGGCCAGCAGGCTTCCCTGCCAGGCGAGAAGCTGGCTGCCGCCATGGTGGCCCGCCTCGCGAAGGGGATCATCGCCCTCGACGAGGAGATCGCCGAGCTCGACGCCCTCATCGAAGCACGCTTCCGTGACCATCCACACGCAGAGATCATCCGCAGCATGCCCGGGATGGGCACCCTGCTCGGTGCCGAGTTCATCGCCGCGACCGGTGGCGACATGGACGCGTTCGGCACACCGGACCGCCTGGCCGGCTTCGCCGGCCTGGCCCCCGTGCCACGAGATTCTGGACGCGTCAGCGGCAACATGCGTCGCCCTCGCCGCCACCACCGTGGCCTCCTCCGGGCCTTCTACCTGTCCTCCATGGCCAGCATCAGATCGTGCCCGGCATCGAGGGCCTACTACCAGCGCAAACGCGACGAGGGGAAGGGCCACAAGCAAGCCGTGCTCGCCCTCGCTCGCCGCCGGGCCAACGTCCTCTGGGCGATGATCCGTAACGGAGCGTTCTATCAACCGGCACCATCAGTCACGCTCACCGTTTGACATCCGCATTGGGAAGTCGTTTAACGTCCGGCTTCGAACAGCCGGGTGGCATGCCCTTCCGCGCCCGGGCGGGCGCGGAAGGGCGCGAGCGGTCGTGTCGATGGTCAGCCGAGCCGCTCCAGCCACCAGAACAGGAGGCCGACGGCCCCAGCTCCCAGCGCGGACCCGGCTCCGCTGACCATCCGACTGACAAACTGCTTCTTGTAGCGCTGGACCGCGTTCTGGGCGACACGCGGACTAGGCCCCGCACCTGCCCCTTCCTTGGACATATCCTTCACAGTGGTGACCTCCTTGTTTGAAGCACGGGTGATCGCCGAACGGGCCCCGACCCTTCTCGCCAAAGATCCGGTTGGGGCCCTTCTGCTCAATTCACACGCTAGGCGTGTGTTTGCGGACCTTCAATTGCCAGACGCGCGAATCACCCTAGTGTCGCAATGGATTTGCGCGTCCGTGACCTCAGCCGTGGGGCGGTCGCCCCTCATCGAGGTCCTACACAAAGCGGGTCAACCACCGCGCCGCCTCCAGGAGATCGCGCTTGGCGGTCTCGGTTGCGATCAACAGCCGCCGAATGGGGCACGGTCTTTGCTTCTGCCTGCCGGCTACGGCTGCAGACCAGGGCTACGGGCTGACGAAAGGAAAGCGAAGTCAGGCCATTCAAAAGAGCTAGATCTTTATATATCGACCTGCGATAAAATGGCACAAATTGGCCTGATGTCACATTGGGAATTCTCTGGGTGGGTGGCGGGCGGCGGTGATCTATTCCTATCTGCCCCGCCGGTGCATGCTCTGATTGTGCCATCAACTCGGAGTTGTGACGTGTGAGCCCCGTCTTCCGGCAAATGGAGACAGCATCCGGGACGTACTCCCAACCGGGTGTGAGGAGTGAACTCCCCCCCGCTACGACCGATGGTCCGCCCCCAGGAAGGGGGCGGGCCATCGGATTTGCGGTGGTCAGGCGACCGGTTGGGCGCGGGGCTTGAAGATCGGCCGGGCCGTCTCGAAGGCCGTGATGTCATCAGCGTTCGCCAGCGTGATGCTGATGTCGTCCAGGTCGTTGAGCAGGCGCCAACGGACGTTCTCGTCCAGCTCGAACGCGGCGGTCACGCCCTCCGCGCCCTCCGCGCGCGCCTCCAGGGCCACGGTGATCTCGGTGTTCGGGTCGGCCTCGACCAGCTCCCAGGGCTGATCGACCGTCGGCTGCGGCAGCACCACGGTCAGCAGGCCATTCTTCAGCGAGTTGCCGCGGAAGATATCGGCGAATCGCGAGGAGATCACGGCCTGGAAGCCGTAGTTCTGCAGCGCCCAGACCGCGTGCTCGCGCGACGATCCGGTGTCGAACTCAAGGACCGGCGACCAGCACGGTCGCCCCCCGGTACTCGGGCTGGTTCAGGATGAATGACTCGTCCTTGCGCCAGGCTTCGAACAGGCCGTCCTCGAAACCCGAGCGGGTGACCTTCTTGAGCCAATGGGCGGGGATGATCTGGTCGGTGTCCACATTGCTGCGGCGCAGCGGGACGGCCCGGCCGGTGTGGGTGGTGAACTTCTCCATGGGAACATTGACGGTCGACAGGTCGGCGGGCGCGGCCAGGTGGCCCAGCACTGCGGTGGCGACGGCGACGAACGGGGTCAGCCGGCTGGCGTCGATCAGCACCTCGGCGTCGAAGACCGCGTCCTCGTCGGTGGCCAGGGTCTCCCAGTAGGCGACCGCGGCGTCCCAGTCCTCGCCCTGCGGGGCGTGCGGACGGCCCTGCATGTAGGGGAGGTGGTCCGGTCCGGGGTGATCATGCCGGCCCGGGCGCCCGCCTCGATGGACATGTTGCAGATGGTCATCCGAGCCTCCATGGGTCAGGCCCTGCTGCGGTCCCACCACGTGGACGACACCCTGCTCGACGTCGCCCAGCGAGTGGTTCCGGACGCCGAACTCGGCCGCGTTGCGGCGCACGGTCTCCAGCTGCATCTTGGAAACCGGGTCGGCGATCGGCTTGTCGATGTCCAGGGTCGGGGTGTTGTGGTCCTCGGTGGCGATCGTGAGGTCGGTCCGGCGGACCTGGCGGTCGGCCAGGCGCAGGCCGTCGAAGGCCTGCGGGCTGGTACCCCGTGCAGTAGGTGCAGGTCATGTAGAGCAGGTCGGGCTCGCCCTCGGCGCGCCGGACGACGTGGTCGTCCCAGACCTTCTCTGCCAGTGTCCGTCCCATCGCGTTCGATCCAGCCGGCCGCTCTGCTGGCCTGGTCGTGGTCGTTGGGTGCCCGGTCCCCGGGGATTTGTCCGGGGTGCTCCGTCCAGGGTGGCGGTCTTCTCGCGAGATTGAACTTGCGTCTCGCTCACTGAGACTGCAGTATCGGCATATGGGCAACACTAGCGGCGTCGGCGTTCTCGGCAAGGCCGCTTTGGTGCTCAGCGCACTGGAGGCGGGGTGTCGCGCGCCGTGCTCAGGTCGTGCCGGTTCGGTGCGTACTGCGCGGTAAGTCTCACCTTGTGATCTATCCAGCGGCCTCGAACAAGCGGCCCCGGTGATCACTCGTCCGGGTGTTCCCGGGACAGCAGAACGGCCTTCGCGTGATCCTGAACTCGACCAAGAGGTAGAGGACTTGACGCGAAGGCCGTAGTGATGAGTGTGGTGGAACAGGGCGTGCAGTGCGAGCCGTTCGCGGAACTGTCACGCTTCCGGGGGGTCTTCTACGACTGCCTGACCGGACGGCGCGACGCCCTGTTCGAGCTCACCGATGCGGTGCTGTGCACCGACGGCCCGGTGAAGACCCTGGTCGGCCTGGCGCTGGCTCCCGAGCACCGGCGCGGCCACGGCGCTCTGAACCGGGGCCGCCTGGATGTCGACCGGCTGCGGGCCGAGCTGGCCGAGCTGGCCGACCTGCCGCTGCCCCGCGCCGCCGACGGCCGTCTGGTGCTGGCGGTGGACGTCTCGCCGTGGCTGCGGCCCGACGCCGGCACGAGCGACGCCCGCTCATTTTGCCACACCTACGGCCGTGGCGACGCCAAGCACCAGATGATCCCGGGCTGGCCCTACTCGTGGGTCGTGGCCCTGGAATCGGGCCGGACCTCCTGGGTCGCTCCTCTGGATGCGGTGCGGCTGCGGCCCGGCGACGACCTCGCCGCGGTCACCGCCGCACAGCTGCGGGCCCTGGTCGAGCGCCTGATCACCGCCGGCCAGTGGAGTCCGGGCGACCCGTCGGTGCTGATCGTGGCCGACGCGGGCTACGACGTGATGCGGCTGGCCTACCTGCTGCGCGACCTGCCCGTGGAGATCCTGGGACGTCTGCGTTCGGACCGGGTGATGCGCCGCCCGGCACCGACCCGTGCAGAGTTCGCCCTGGCCAACCCGGCCGCCGGGCGGCCGCCCAAGCATGGCAGCGAGTTCATCTTCAAGGACGCCAGGACCTGGGGCGCCCCGGACGCGGAGGGGAAGACGGAGATCACCCGCTACCGCACCGCCCACGCCCAGAGCTGGGACCGGCTCCACCCCAAGCTGCAAGGGCGCGCCGCCTGGCGGGACCACCCCGGCCAGCTCCCGGTCATCGAGGGCACCGTCATCCGCCTCCAGGGCGACGACCTGCCCAGCGGCGGCGACCCCAAGCCGCTGTGGTTGTGGTGGTCACGGCCCGTGGCCGATCCCGCGGAGACCGACCTGGCCTGGCAGACCTTCCTGCGGCGCTTCGACATCGAGCACTTCTTCAGGATGATCAAGCAGACACTCGGCTGGACCGCTCCGAGACTGCGGGAAGCCGAGGCGGCGGACCGCTGGACCTGGCTGATCGTCACCGCCTGCACCCAGCTCCGCCTCGCCCGCTATCTGACCACCGACCTGCGACGGCCATGGGAGAAGCCGGCCGAACCGAACAAGCTCACCCCGGCCCGAGTCCGACGCGGATTCCGACACCTGCACGCCAGAACCTCAACGCCGGCCGCAGTGCCGAAACCCGCTCGCCCCGGCCCCGGGCGCCCGCCCGGCTCCAAGAATCGCCGCCCCGCGAACCGCTACGACGTGGGTCTGCTCCTGGTCACCGGCGAGTCCTACCGCCGACCGGCTCACCACAAGGTCGGCACCAAACCACGCCGCACCGGATAAATCACAAGCTGACGGCATGTGGCCGAGTGCATCTGGCAGTTCTCGTGGAGCGATATCAGCATCGGCCGTTTGTCGAGGAAGAGCTGTGGGCTGGCCAGATCGCGGTCGCGGCCGAGCGGCTCGGGCGCCTGCGCGCCCCCTATGACCTTGGCTCCTTGGCGGAGGCGGCGGGTTTGACGCTGGACGAGCTCTCGTGTGCCGTCCGTTGGACGGCCGAGCGGGTTGGACGGCATCCCGAGCACGAGCCGCACTCCGCTCCCGCCCAGGGCGCCGGCAGCCGGCAGGGTGCGATTGCCGCCGGTCCCTGTCTGCCGGCCGGATCCGGGAGCCGGCGGCGATCGGGCGGCAGTCCAAGCCGTCGTGGTCAGGTGAGGTGGTTGACCAGGGCGGTGAACAGTGCTGGTGCGCGGGTGGCCAGCGGGACGATTCCCGGGGCCAGCATGGAGCTGGCGCGGATGCGGACCAGTGTGTCGGTGAGCAGGCGGTGGCGTCGGGTGGAGCGCCGCCACGCGTGCTCGTACTCGTACGGTCGGTCGGTGCGCAGGCAGCGCACCAGGTGGGCGGCGCCGGTGAGGGCGAGGGAGATGCCTTCGCCGGTGAGTGCGTCGATGTAGCCGGCGGCGTCGCCGACCAGCAGGACGCGTCCGGCCACCCGGGCCCGGACGCGGCGGCGCATCGGTCCGGCGCCGCGCACGGCGGAGGCGGACCGGGTGGGGAGGCGGTGGCGGAGGGCGGGGAACGCGGCCAGCAGCTCGTCGAACGGCAGGCGCTCGCCGGTGAGGATGGCCACGCCGATCGACTCGGGGGCCAGCGGGGTGACGTAGGCCTCGCCGAGCGCGGACCAGTGGACCTCGACGCAGTCGGTCCAGGGCGCCACCGCGAAGTGCCGCCGCAGCCCGTAGCGCGCGCGTCGGGGGTCGGGGCGTTCCAGGCCCAACTGCCGCCTGATGGGCGAGTGCAGGCCGTCGGCTGCGACCAGGTAGCGGGCGGCGAGGCCGGCGGCGGTGACGCTGCCGCTGTCCTGGTGGATGGTGGTGACCTTCCTCGCCAGCACGGGCACGCCGAGGTCGGCCGCCCGGCGGTGCAGGGCAGCGTGCAGGACGGTCCGCCGCACGCCCATGCCGACCTGATGCCGGAACCTGCCCTCGGCGAGGTGGCGCTGGTCCAGATAGCGGATGCCGTGGATCGGGTACCCGTCGAGTGTGACGCCGAGTTCGGCCAGGGCGCGGACGGCCCCGGGCATCAGGCCCTCGCCGCAGGCCTTGTCGATCGGTGCCGGGCGTGGTTCGAGGACCGCCACGTCGAGCCCGGCCTGGGCGGCGTGGATCGCGGTGGCGAGGCCTGCGGGGCCGCCGCCGACGATCAGCAGGTCGATCACGCCGGCACCGGTGTGCAGCGGGTCAGGGCGGCGTTCTCGCAGCGCAGCCGGGTGGCGAGCAGCGGCAGGTTGAGCAGGGTGAAGCCGGTTGCGGTGAGCCAGGCGCCGTGGACGAGCGGCAGCGCGGCCCCTTCGGCAACGACGGCGAGGTAGTTGGGGTGGCTGAGCAGCCGGTAGGGACCCGTGGTGACCAGGGGTAGGCCGGGCACCACGATGACCCGGGTGTTCCAGCGCGGCCCCAGCGCGTGGATGCACCACCAGCGCAGCACCTGGGCGCCGAGTGCCAGGGCGAGCATCGGCCAGCCGAGGGCGGGCGGGAACGGGCGGTGGGCGAGGTGGACCTCGGCCAGGCAGCCGGCCAGCAGCCCGGTGTGCAGCAGCACCATCACGGGGTAGTGGCCGCGCCCGTACTCGATGCCACCGCGCGCCAGGCTCCAGGCCGCGTTGCGGCGTGCGACGGCAAGCTCGGCGAGGCGTTCGGTGGTCACCAGCAGGATCAGCAGGGTGTAGGGGGACACGTGGACCTACCAGCGCAGCAGGACGAGTTCGGAGCAGAAGCCGGGCCCCATGGCGAGCAGCAGGCCGGGCGTGCCGGGCGGCGGCGGGCGCAGGGCGAGGGTGTCGCGCAGGATGTGCAGCACGGAGGCGGAGGAGAGGTTTCCGACCCGGGCCAGCGAACGCCGGGTCAGTTCCAGTGCCCGGTCGTCCAACCCGAGTGCCTCGCGCAGGGCGTCCAGGACCTTGGGGCCGCCCGGGTGGGCGACCCAGCCGGTGACGTCCGGCGGCTTGAGGTCGTGCTCGGCGAGGAAGGAGCGGACGTCCTCGCCGACGTGCAGGCGGACCAGCTCGGGCAGCTCGGCGCCGAGCACGATCTTGAAGCCGGTGTCGCCGATGTCCCAGCCCAGCGCGCGCTCGGTGCCGGGGTACAGCCGGCTGTGGGTGGCCACCACCTCCGGACCCGCGTACTCCTGGCGGCTCGGGTGTTCCCGGCCGACGGCCACCAGGGCGGCGGCGCCGTCACCGAAGAGAGCGCCGGCCACCATGTTCTGCACCGAGGTGTCGGTGCGCTGCAGGGTCAGGGAACACAGTTCGACCGAGAGCAGGACCGCGACCTGATCGGGATGGCCCAAGAGGTAGTCGTGCAGCCGGGCCAGGCCTGCGGCCCCGGCGACACAGCCCAGACCGAAGATCGGCACCCGCTTCACGTCCGGGCGCAGGCCCACGCGCCCGGCCAGCCGGGCCTCCAGCGAGGGCGCGGCGATACCCGTCACGGAGGTGGAGATCACCAGGTCGACGTCCTCGGCCGCCAGCCCGGCCGCCGCCAGGGCGCCGGTCAGCGCCTGCTCGGCGAGCCGCACGCCGGCTTCGATGAACAGGTCGTTGGCCTGCCCGAACCCGCTCAACTCCCGGTACTGCTCCAGCGGCAGGACCAGGTGACGGGTGCCCACCGTGGCGGTGGCGTGCAGCCGCTCCAGGACGCCGCGCTCCGCGTCCTGCGGCAGGCAGATCGCCGCCAGGGCCTCGGTGATCTCGCCCTGTTCGTACCGGTACGGCGGGAGGACCCCGTGGACGGCGGCGACTCTGGTCATCGGGCCAGCATAGGGTCGAGCTGACCATTCATCACGAAATGGTCGGGATTCGGCAATTCGCCCGATCTAGGATGAGGGGCGTGCACACCGCCGGAGCCCAGCACACACCTGCAGCCACGGAATCGCGTTCCGGCGCGGGCGGGCTGCTCCGGGGGCTGCTCGCCGCCTCCCACGCCGTCCCGTCCCTCGCCGTCACCGCCGTGATCACCGCGCTGGCCGCCGCCTCGGGGCGGGGCATGACCGGCATCGTGCTGGTGGCCCTGGCGGTGTTCGCCGGGCAGCTGTCGGTGGGCTGGTGCAACGACCGGGTCGATCTTCACCGGGACCTGGCCACCGGCCGGGGCGACAAGCCGCTGGTGAACGGCGCGGCACACCCACGGACCGTGGCCGTGGCCGCCGGGTGCGCGCTCGCGCTGTGCGTTCCGCTGTCACTGGCCGGCGGGCTCGCGGCCGGCGCGGCCCACCTGGCCGGTGTCGCCGCGGCCTGGTCGTACAACCTCGGACTCAAGCGCACGGTGCTCTCCTGGCTCCCGTACGCCGTGGCCTTCGCGCTGCTGCCCGCCTTCGTCACCCTCGCGCTGCCCGGCCACCCCTGGCCTGCCACCTGGGTGATGGCAGCCGGCGCGCTACTCGGCGTGGGCGCCCATGTCACCAACGTCCTGCCCGACATCGACGACGACCTGCGCACCGGCGTCCGGGGCCTGCCCCAGCGCCTCGGCCCGCGACGCTCGCGGATCCTGGCGGGCGTTCTGCTGCTCGCCGGGGCCATCGTCCTGGTCCTGGGGCCGACCGGGCCGGTCGGTACCGTCGGCTGGATCTCGCTCGCCGTCACCGGCGCGCTCGCACTCGGCACGTCGGCGCCGAGCCGCACCGACCAGCGAAGCCGGCTGCCGTTCCTCGCCACCCTCGCCCTGGCCGCCCTCGACATCGCGCTGCTCCTGCTGCGCGGCACCGCTCTCACCTGACATCCCGTTGCGCGCGGGGCGGCCATCTGCCCAGGGTTGCGCCGGCGGTGAGGGGTGCCGCTGACGGTGTCGGCCGAGCGCCAACCGCCCCCGTCGGCTTGCTGCCCTCAGTGGCGTCGGTGCTGTCAGCTTTGATTCCCTCCGGGGAGTACCGGACGGCAGGCGCTGTGACGGTCCGTCATGCACGATCCCCATCACGCCACGGACCGTCTGGTACCAGGGCGCCGAGCACGGCCAGCAACTGTGGAGGCTCAACCGGGTCCGGCAGGGAGCTCAGATCCGACCATTCGATCCAGACGTGCGTGTCCAGGTTGACCTGCTCATCGGGGAGCAGGCCGGTCCGCACTAGCGACGGTTGCTCGTCGGCGAACTGCGCAACGAAGAAGTGCTCCGTTCCGATGTACCGCTTGCCGTTCCACTGGACATCACGGTCGACTGGCCCAGACCGATCAATCACCGCGGCCGGGTCGAGTCCGGTTTCCTCGGCCACCTCGCGTCGTGCCGCCACCAGCGGCGTCTCGCCTGGCTCGATACCGCCACCGGGGGGCTCCCAGAGCCACGTCCCATCGAACGGATCACGCCAGTGCAGAAGAAGCAGGCGATGGGCAGCGTCCAGACATATGACCCGGGCGGCGGGCCGGTGCGTTGTTTCCACCATCCTGACGCTATGCGAGGCTCGAAATGTGGATCAAGACCTGGGTCTTGTTGATCGACATTTCAAACACGCTCTAGTCCAGGAGGATTGCCTGGGCAACTCAACGGTGGACGCCTCACCCGGGTCCAGTACTTGCCATGTGCGAGCGGTTGTCGGGGCAGTGATTGTCGCAGCAGCAGCCACCGCCTGCCCCCTGGGGGGCTGGAGGTGCCAGCGTTTCATGGCGCGCGAAGGGATTCAGAGGCGACACGGGTCTTGTGGCCGGCGTAGGTCAAGTTCGGGAGGTGGTGGCCGGACTGCGGGGCGGGCGTGCGTTGAACCGCGATGAGAGCGGCGTCGTCGCTGAGGTATCCGCCGACGTGGGTGAGGAGGTCCTGGTGGATGTGGTGGAGGAGTTCCTCGGGGCTGCTGTCGGTCCACTGGGCGACCCGTTCCGCGAGCGGGTAGAAGACTCCGTCAGGGTCGCGGGCCTCGATGACGCCGTCGGTGCACAGCAGGAGGATGTCGCCGTGTTCGAAGCTGAACGTATCGATGGTGTGACTCGCTGGTCTCATGCCGCACAGGCCCAGTGGGGGCGCGGGGTCGGGACTCGAGACTGTGGTGACGTGGTCTCGGCTCAGCAGCAGGGGTGGAGGGTGTCCGCAGTCGGTCATCCGGGCGGTAGCGGAGTTGCCGGGGATCTCCAGTAGCAGGGCGGTGATGAAGTGCTCGCCGGCGTCGTCCTGTGTCTCGGCAAGATCGTTCAGGTACTGGCAGACGCTCTCGTCGAGGGCTGCGGCGAGGGCGGGCAGCGTGGCGCATTGGCGCGAGGCCTGGCGGAAGGCGCCGACCAGGAGGGCGGACTCGCCGATGGCTGCCAGGCCCTTCCCACGGACGTCGCCGATGATCATTCGTGCGCCCGTGTCGGTGCGTGTCGCCGCGTACAGGTCGCCGCCGATTTCGGCCGGGACCGCGACCCGCTGGAGCCGGCCGCGACCCGCGACTGCCCGCACTGCGATCAGCCGATCACCATCGTCGCCCTGCTCGCGACGCCCGAGGCGGCCCGGCCGAGCCTGTCCAGCTGCCTCCCCGAACCCGCCCCGCTGAGGAGGGTTCCCTGACCCGGCCGACCACCGGGAATCGCTGACCCGCTGTCAACCATCGGGCCCGGGGGGGGGGGGGGGGGGGGGGGGGGGGGGGGGGGGGGGGGGGGGGGGGGGGGGGGGGGGAGAGGGGGGGGGTTGGAGGCAGCCGAAGGTGGAGTCCCCCCCCCGCCCCAACCCTTGGTCCCTCCCCCTTTTTGTTCGCCGTGCCCCGGCACGGCTGGAACGGAGTTTAGGCAGAGGCACGCAGGTCGGTGGCCGTCAGCAGCGACAGCAGGTCGATCCCCTCGGCCTTGAGAGCCTCGGCACCGCCCTGTTCGCGGTCGATGACGCAAAGAGCCTCGCGAACATCGGCTCCCAAGGCACGCAGATCGGCAGTCGAGAGCACGATCTGTCCGCCGCTCGTGACCACGTCTTCCACCACCAGCACACGTCGACCAACGATGTCCGAGCCCTCGGCCAGGCGGCAAGTGCCATACTCCTTGGCCTGCTTGCGGACGAAAGCGCACGGCAAGCCCGTGTGTCGGCCGAGCGCGGTGACCACAGGGATGCCGCCCATCTCCAACCCCGCCAGCACCTCGATGTCAGCCGGCATCAGCGCGGCCATCTCCTTGGCGATGGCATCCAGAAGAACCGGATCGCCCTCGAAACGGTACTTGTCGAAGTACTCGGTGGCGGTCCGTCCTGATCGAAGGACGAACTCACCAGTGAGGTGAGAAACGGAATGAATACGGCTGGCAAGCTCTGAGCGCGTCACAGACAACCAGTGTCCCAGCACGCCGCTACGACCCCGCAGCCGGGGGCACCCCAGGCGATGGCCGCCGCCAACGGCACCGCAAGCCATACCAAGGACCACGCGGCGTACAGGCGAGTGCACTTGGCCATGCTGCAGGCCTATCTGGAGTTCGTGAACGCGGCCAGGCTGTCTCTGGACAGATCGCAGGGCCGGCTCGATGACCTCGCCGGGGGCCCTCCCCCCTGGCTTATGGTCGAACGCTTCCTGGTGCGATGACCGCATGTGTTCTGAGCTGGTCGGCCGGCCGGCGGACCACCACATCTTCACCTGAGGTCAGGTGGCAACTCTGCAGGGGTACCCGGCTCGGCCCGCTCCGGCGGCGGTCTGGCGCTGCTCGGCCCAAGTATGGTGGGCAAGCTGCTGGGCAAGCCGGCCCGGAGTCGATCAGGGCTACGCCGTTCTCTCGCAGCTGGCTCGGAGGGAGACGGAACCAGGCACGGCCACCAGCGATTACGAGGCCAAGGAATCCCCGATCGCCACAGCGGAAGACCATGCCTGCACGTTCATCATCGCCCGTACCCACGGGCCTGCACCGACATCGCCGCAGGGCTTCGTCACCATGCCCGCGACCTCACGGGGGTGTCAGCGCTTCTCCGGCAGCAGGAACGCGCGGCGCTCCTCGGCGCTGAGTTCTCGGAACACCCTCGTGTGGGCGCGCCGCAGTAGGCCGTCAACGTCGTGTCCGGCCAGGGTCCAGATGCGTACGGTTCGGTCGCGGGAGGCGGTCGCGAGGCGCGTGCTGTCGGGGTGCCAGGCGAGGCTGTTGCCCCAGTCGGCGTGGACGCCGAGTACGGCGGCCTGGGTGGCGGTGTCCGGGTGCCAGAGTCGGACTGTGCGGTCGCGGGACACGGACGCGATGCAGGTGCCGTCGGGTGACCAGGCGACGTCCTGGACCGGGCCCTCGTGGCCGGCCATGAGGGCGAGTTCGGTGCCGCCGAAGGGGTCCCACAGGCGGATCGTGCGGTCGCGGGAGCCGGTGACCAGGCGGCGGCCGTCGGGTGACCAGTGGACCTTCCAGACGGAGTCCTGGTGGCCGTGCAGGGTGGTGACGGGGGTGCCGTCGGTGGTGTCCCAGACGATGGCGGTACGGTCCGTGCCGGACGTGGCGAGGTAGCGGCTCTGCGGTGACCAGGCCGTACCGCCGATCCAGTCCGTGTGGCCGCGCAGGATGTGGACGGTCGCACCGGTGGCGGCGTCCCAGATGCGGGCCGTGCGGTCGCGGGAGGCGGTGGCTATGCGGTTGCCGTCGGGGGACCAGGTGACGTGGGACAGTTCATCGGTGTGCCCGTTCAGGACGATGTCATCGCCGCTGCCGGCCGCCCGCCGCACGACGGCGGCACCGTCGCGCAGGGCGGCGACCAGACGGGTGCCGTCGGGGGACCAGGCCACCGCGGACGCCTCACCGCCGCTGTGGAGGCGGGTGGTGCGGCCGGTGGCGATGTCCCGGATGCGTACGGAGCCGTCCCGGCAGGCGGAGGCGATGGACGTCCCGTCGGGCGCCCAGGCGACCTGGAGGACAGCGTCGGCCTGGCCGCCGAAGACATCGGTCGATTCGGTGACGTCCCACACGGCCGCGGTCCGGTCGCGGGAGGCGGTCGCCAGCCACCTCCCGTCGGGGGACCAGGAGACGCCGTAGATGGTGTCGGCGTGGTCGGTGAGCCGGAGTTCGAGTTCGGTGCCGTCGAGACTCCAGACGTGGGCCGTACGGTTCGCGTCACCGCCGGCGAGGCGGGTGCCGTCCGGAGACCAGGCCAGGGAGTTGATGACCTCCGGGTTTACCAGCGTCCGCTGTGCCTGCCAGCTGATGGTGCCCCAGATCCGGACGGTGCGGTCGCCGGAGGCGGAGGCGAGCCGACGGCCGTCCGGCGACCACCGCACGGACTCGATGTTGCTCCGGTGGTCGGTGAGCACCGTGACGACGACTGCCTCGGTTGCGGCCCAGACCCGCACCGTGCCGTCTTCTCCGCCGCTGGCCAGGTGTTCTCCGTCCGGTGACCACGTCACGCTCCAGACCATGCGCTCGTGCCCGCGCAACACCGCGCACTCGGCGTACGTGTCGGCGTCCCAGATCCGCACCGCGCAGTCGCTGCCCACGGACGCGAGCCGGACGCCGTCGGACGACCAGGCGACGCCGCCGACCCCCTCCTCCCGGTCGCCGGCCGTCTCCTCGTGGCGCAGGACGGCCAGTTCGGCCCAGGTCTCCGTGGACCAGACACGGACGGTGGAGTCCCGGCAGCTGACGGCAAGCCTGAGCCCGTCGGGGGCCCAGGCCACTGCCTGCATCCAGGTGCCGTCCCCCTCCAGCACGACCGGTTGGTCGCCACCCTCCGGGCGCCACACGCGGACGGTGCCGTCGTCGCTCGACACGGCCAGCAGCTGAGCGTCCGGCGACCAGGCCACCCCGGATGCGCCGCGTTCGAAGCCGCGCAGCACCGCGCGTAGCCGTGAGGCGCCCAGGGCTGTGTGCAGCGCCTGGACCGCACCGGGTGTGGCCGCGCACTCCTCCACTGCCGCGAGCGCGGCGGGCTGCGGCTCGCTGTCGACGCTTTCGAGTGCCCGCAGGGCCACTGCGTCCGCGGCGCGTTCCATCGTTGCGCGGTCCGCCCGTAGCGACCGGTCCACGAACTCCTCGACCAAGGGCGTCGTGCCGAGCGCCCGCGCGGGTTCCGCCAGCCACCGCCGGGCGACCGACAGCCGCTCCCCCGTCAGGAGGTACGCGTCCTGGTGCTCCGCACGGTCCCAGTCCTGCGCCCAGCGTTCCAGCTCGGTGCGGCAGCGCAGGTCCTCGCTCCGGGCGACGACGGCCTGGCGCAGCGGCGCCCACTGGCGGAACAGCGCCTCGTGCGCCACGTCCAGTACGCCCCCGTCACTGGTGAGCAGGCGTCCGGCGACGAAGGCGTCGGCGACCTCCTGGGCATGCGGGGCGAGGTCGCCGCGGCGGACCCGCCGGCGGGTGGCCTCGTTGCCGTCGACCGTCACGAACTGCAGCAGGGTGGGGACGACGGGTGCGTCCGCCAGCTCGGCGGCGATCCGGTCCGCCCTCTCCGACAGGGCTCCGGCGACGCCGCCGAGGGCGCGGTAGGTCTCCTCGGTCACCGTCCCGCCCGTCCCGCCGGCGCGCAGGTACAGCTCCTGGAGTGTGTAGGCGAGCAGCGGCAGCGCGTCGCCGCCTCCGCAGTCGTCAACCATGCGGGCCACCACGCCGGGCGCGAAGGTCAGCCCGGCTTGCTCGGCGGGCTTCTCGATGACCTCGTACAGCGCGTCCCGGGCGAGCGTGCCGACGATCGTCGGCTCCCGGACCAGCTCGGCGAAGCCGGACTCCAAGAACCCGGTGAGGAAGTCCGAGCGCAAGGTGGCAACCAGCCACAGCCGCGGGTCACGGCGCAGCGCGTCCCGTACGGCGCTGAGGAACGCTTCGCGCTCCTCGGGCCCGGACAGGGTGAGCAACTCCTCCAACTGGTCGATGGCGAGCAACGCGGGTCGCTCGTCGGGAAGTTGGGTCAACCGCCGTTGCAGGGTGCCGACCGGGTCCGCCCCCGGCGAGAACGGCGTCGCGACCGTCCAGCGCCCCCGCCGCCGGACCAGCGCCGGCAGCAGCTCGGCCCGTACCAGCGAGGACTTGCCGCTGCCCGACGGCCCGACCACGGTCACGAACCGCTGCGGGGACGGTCGCGGACCGGCTCCAGTTGGGCGTGCCGATGACGGCGATCCTGGCGCTGACGAGGAAGCTGGAGGCGGCCGACCTGGACGTGCGGTAGCTCCGCTCAAGGGCATCGTCAGCCCCCTCGGTGCCGGGGGCGTGATGGGCGACGTCCGTGGCGAGGATCTCGGACAGTGCCGTCATGTCCCCTCGGGAGAAGGCGTCGTAACCGTTGCGTACCAGCGTGACGTGCGGATGCTCGGCCATACCGGATCACCCCTCTGGTCTCGTAACTCCTGACCTCTAGCTTGTCACCGCGGTGGCGATCCAACGATCCGGCGGGCGTGCCCCGTCTCGGACGTTCGCACGGGCCGTCACGGTGTGGTGCGGCGGCTGACCGGAGCAGTGAACACCGGTCACGAGCGCCGCTACCGGGCGCCAACGTCCCGAGGCGCCGGTATGCCCGCCGCGCATCATTGACGGCTCGGTCAGGGGCGCAACCGCGTGAGCCGGTCCCGGAGCCGGCGGCTCCGGCCGGCCTCCTCCTCCAGACGGTCCGCGTCGCACACGCGCTGCGCCATCGCCTTCCAGAATCGTCTCAGGTGTCTCTTCGTCCAGAGTCGCCAGAACCGTGTGAGGTGTCCGCGTGCGTACAGCTGCTGCCTACGACAGAACGCCTCGCTCGGCTCGGTCCGCACGAAGCTGTCCCGGGCCTTCGGCGGGTACGGGCAGAGCCCGAAAGAGCAGCCGGCCTTGCACGTGTCTCCCGATGCCGGAACCGTCGCCTGGCCGACCGTCAGGCCCAGAGTGAGTGGGCGGCGGTCCTTGCTGAGACAGGGCGGGACGTTCGGGCGTGCCGTCTGCTTGAGGCGGTGCTCATGGTCGCCCGACAGACTGCCCTGATCGCCCAGGTCGCGCAGGAGTACGACGTCGGTGACCAGCTGTCGAGCTTTCGGAGTGAGGGTGACCCAACCGGTCGAGGGCGGGATCCACAACTGTCGGCTCTCGGCCGGGGCGGTTGAACGGGATCCCACGTGTGTCATGACACCGGCCTCGTCGATCCAGAGGAACCGCTCGGGATTTCCTTGTTTCAACGCTTGAACGGCCAGGTCGGCAGCCTGCCTGACGAAGGGGTGCAGCTTGTCGACGCGCCCCTGCTCGGTTTGGGTGCCCGCGATCTCGCACCAGTGACGGACGATCTTCTTCGGGCGAGACCTGCCCCCTTGATAGGGCCTCTGCACACCCGTGTCGGGCAACTTCCACAGTGAAAGGGCCTGGACGAGCGTGAGCTGAGAGAACCAGAAGCCGGCTCTTGGCAGCATGTTCGACGCTGCCTCGCAGAGCGCGTCCCGCGCCCACTTCTGAGCGTCCGGGTGGCTGGGGGTCCGGTTGGCCGCGTACTTGAAGCCCTGTGCGAGGGCCATTTCGAAGGAGATCGACCGGCATGCCTTCTCCTGGCCGTAGTCTCCCCAGCCCATCAGCCACTTCTTCAGGTCGTGCCCACTGCCATGCGACGTCACTTCTGAAGCCTCCCGCATCGAACCGAGCAGGAGCGGGGTGAGCCACGCGCACATGATGAGGTGGCGCCGATCCTCAGTGGTGCCCTCCGTGATTTTTTCCCGCTTGGCGTCCCATGTTTGATCGAATTTGTTTCGGAGAGCCAGGAACGCGTCCTTGCCGCCGGCGCCGATCTCCAGCGTGATGGCGATCCGTACCTCGTAGCAGTTCTCCTCCAGGCCGATGTCGAAGAGTGCCTGGTATGCGGATTTGACCGCTTCGCCCAGGTGCTGCGGGCGATCGGATCCGCCACGCTCGGAGGCGGCCCGTGCGGCCTCGGCGAAACGGTGAACGAGTCGCAGCTTGGCCTCGACGAGGCTCCGCTGGTCCACCGCCTGAAAAGCTTTCCACCGCCCTTCGAGTTTGGCAGCAAGCTCGCCGATCCGTGGATTCACGTTGATGCTATCGATCTCGAACGCCGCGGCAAACGCATCCGTGATCCTGATGGCATCGGCGTTGCCGAGCCTCGACGTGTGCTGCAGCAGGCGCTGCATGATATCGGAATTCTTGCGCGATGCGCTGCCGTCTTCGTCGAGCACGGCACGGGAGTACAGTACGGTCGCGATAAGGAATTCTCGTCCGAAGACGGATTCGGTATCCGGGTCCGTCAGGCCGTCGACCCCAAGGTAGGTCGGGTCTTCGAGGGCCACGTCCAGGAGCCGGGATCCGAGGTATGCCTGCATGACGCTGTGCTGGAAGCGGACCCCGCTCCGGTACACCTCGACGAGCCCGATCCGTTCGCCCACCGTTGCGGCCGACAGCAAATCGGCAGCTGAAACGGCAACCCCGGCCGACGATTTCAACGGCTCCCGAAGTCTTTCGTATCTCCGCGAGTGCTGGTCTGCCAGCAGGTCATCGAACCGGACGTCGAGACGGTTCATCTTCAGCGCGACACAGGCCAGCGCGGCGAGCCGCTTGACCGCGTGCTCCCGCTCCTCCGATCCCAGCGGAAGCTCCGGGTGCAGGCCGCCGTCGATGAGCGCCTGCGTCCAGTCGTGCAGCAGGCGCCATCTGAGCCCCGCTCGGTCGGCGCCGCGGGTTTTGAGCTGGCCCAGTTTGCCCGCGGCACTGAGCTCGCGGGTGATCTGCAGGTAGAGCGGAGCTGCCGCCACATCGGCGGTTTTCACGATCTGCTGCAGCCGTTGGTTCTGCTTCCCCCGGCCGAGCTCCTCCACGAAGCTGAGCGCCGCCTCCTCACTCAGCGGCTCCAGATTCATCATCACGGCGTCGGCGGCCTGAAGTGAGTCGTGCGGCCGCGACGTGATGATCAGCGGCAGCTTGTCCCGCTCGGCTCGACGGATCGCCAGGCGGATGAGACTGTCCCGGTTGCTGGCGCCTTCATCGCCACTGAGGCACTCCTCCAGGCCGTCCGCGAGTACGACGATCTTGCTGCTCACCACGAGGCGCCGCCATACCCGCTCGGCTTCGCTCGAGGACAGCAGCCTCGCTCCCACCTCCCTGCGGAACCGGTCGAAAGCCAGCTCCCGGAAGTTCAGTTTCTCCTGATCCTGGGCGTCCCTCAGTCGAATCGGTACGGGGATCGCGCCACGTTTGGCCAACCGTTGCGTCAGTCGGACCAGGACTGCCGTCTTGCCGGCGCCCACGTCGCCGACCAGAAGGTGCGGGCGGCGCAGGTCGGGGTCACGCAGGTTGTCCATGATGACCTTGCACAGGTCGTCGCGACCGACCACGTCGTGTGTGATCTTTCCCGCCGTTTCCACCAGCTCGCCGGGATTTTTCTTGGCGCCCTTAACAATCGGCCGCCCGATGTAGTGGATCCGCAGAAAGAGAACTGCCACAGAGGTGAACACGACAGAGAACAACGGTGCCAGAAATCCGGCTGCAAAGCCGCAGGACAACGAGTTCGCCATGCAGACGCCGTTGAGTTCCGCCAGGAAGGCCGGTGGATTCCACCCGATCCAGTCGTTGCCGATGAAGAAGTATCCGACCCAGAGCAGGATGAAGATGGAGGCGGCATACGAGAAGTACTTCGTCGCCATCACCCATTTGCCGCGACCGGACCACCTCTTCGGCTTCGTCATTCGTCCGTACTGACGACCGCCCGGAAATCCGACAACCATACGATCTCCCGATCCCTGGGCATTCAGGAATACTGCACGAACAGTAAGGACGCATCCGAACTCTTCTATCACACGGCCACGGTCAGCCGATGCACGGTGCGGGTGAAGCGGCCTGGCTGATCTCGACACCGTTCAGGAAGTGGCGCGGCCATCCGGCCTATAGTGAGAGTGTCCGAGATTTTCCGGCCGGGGTTCGGTCCGCGGCCGCCGAACCCCGGCACCAGCCGTATCGCGGCGACCTGGCGATCGGCCGCCGTGGACCTGCCGCATTCCCGGGCCGGAAGAGGGCCGATGATGACTCAGATCCAGGGACTGACCTACCAAGAGGTCAGCTTCGACAAGGACGGCAACCACCTCGACGGTGGGCAGCAGCTGATCGACGCCGCCCGTTCGCAGTCGGCCAACAACGTCTTCGTCATGGCGCACGGCTGGAACAGCAGCGACGACTCCGCGCGCAGCATGTACCAGAACATGTTCCGCCTTCTCGCCGCCATGCTCGGACCACATCTCGCCACCACCATCGCGGTCGGGGTGTTCTGGCCCGCCCGGGCACTGCCCGGCGACGACGGCACCACCGCCGGGGCGGTGCCGGGCGGCGACACCAGCGGCACAGACCTGGCCCAACTGCTCGCGCCCGTCTTCCCGGGCGCCGACCAGCAGCGGATCCTCAAGGCCATAGCCGTCCAGGACGCCTCCGGAGCGCCGGTGTTCGGCCCCGGAGGTATCTACGACAACGCGAAGAACCTGGTGACCTCTGACTCGTCTCCGGACCCCAATCTCGACGAGGACGCTCCGCTGGGCAGGCCGAACCTGCTCGGCCTGGAGATCGAGAAGTTCGCCGAGCACGTCGGCGGAGGCGTCCTGGACGTCCTGCGGCTGTTCACCTACTACGAGATGAAGAACCGCGCGGCATTCGTGGGCCAGCGAGGGCTCGGTCCGTTGATGAGCCGACTGGGCCAGGAGGCCCGGGTGAGGATCCACCTCATGGGCCACAGCTTCGGCGCCCGGCTCGTCGCCCACGCCCTGGCCGGTCTCGGTCCGACGAACAACGCCGGTGACACGCCGGTCAAGTCCCTGACTCTCTGCCAGGGAGCCTTTTCACACTTCGCGTTCGCACCCGCGATCACCCGCGCTCCAGTGGAGGGCGCCGCCGGCGCACTGTGCCCCCTCGCCGCGTTCGTCGACGGACCGTTGCTGGCCACCTTCACCGGCGCCGACCGCGCGCTGGCCGAGTGGTACCCGATGGCGACGATGCTCCAGCACGAGGACATCGCCCTGCTGGACCACCCGTTCTACCGGTGGGGCGCCATGGGCCACGACGGCTTCCAGCAGCCGAACGCCGTGACGGTTCCGCTCGCACCCCAGGGAACCCGGTACGACTTCACCAAGGGCGCCTTCTACCGCCTGGACGCCAACACCGTCATCAACGCCGACCAGTCGCCGTTCTCCGGCGCGCACAGCGACATCTGCCACGCGGAAGTCCTCTGGGCGGCAACCACCGCCGCGCAGCTCACCTCACCGCGATAGGCCTCGCCCCAGCCGACGCGTACACCGGCACCCGCACTGCCGTGAGCTCTCGTCCGGGCCGTGGGGTGGCCCCGGGGCAGCGTGCCGCTGGCCGACGAGTGGATACCGAGCTCCTGGAGTGTTGCACACTGCATCCTTGTGGCTACCTGTGGTGACTATCGGTCTCGGGGTGTGGAGCTCGGGCCAACAAGGGAGTGACATGCCGCCCCTCCAGCCGCCCGGAGACCGCGAGGTACTGCGACGCCTTCTGGCGGAGAAGGCATTCGTCCGTGCGGCCGACGGCCATGACCTGCGCGATCGCTCCGGTGCCCGGGTGCCCTGGCTGTACTACGGCGCCGAGGTGAGCCTCACCCCGCAGGGGGCGCGGCTCATGGCGTCGGTCGTCCTCGACCGGCTCGGCACCTTCGAGGCGACGCAGATCGCGACGTACGGCCTCTCCGCCGTACCGCTGCTGGCCACCTGCCTGGCCCAGGGGGCGGAGCGTTACACCGGGCTGGTCGTCCGCAAGGAGCCCAAGCGGCACGGCCTCGTCCGAAGGAACGACGGCCCCGTCGATCCGGGGCGGCCCGTGGTGCTCATCGACGAACTCGGTGAGTTCCGGAACCACGCTCCAAGAGGCCGTCTGCCTTCTGGAGGCCGAGGGACTCCGCGTCGAAGGTGCCGTCTGTCTCATCGAGTTCTCCGGGTACGGAGTACGCGAGTGGTTCACCGCGAGGGGCTACCGGCTGGAGAGCGTCTACGACGTCTGGCGCGACCTGGAGCGGCCAGGGGAGCGGCTCGCCGCGGCGCCGGCGCCTGTTGCGCCGTGGTCGGCGGACCGGCTGCCGCCCGGCCTGTCGCCGGCCGCTGCCGCGCGGCAGGTCGCCGACCATCTGCTGCGCACGGGTCGGCTGATCCTTCCGCCGAGCCACCTGGACCGGCAGCACGACGCAGCGGGCGGCACCTTCGTCAGTATCCGCAGCCGGGCGGACGACGTCCGGCTGGCCCGGGCGGGATTCCGCCACGATGGGGACCAGGCGGATGCCCGCACCGATGTCGTCCTTGCCGCCGGTGAAGCCGTGCGATCTGCCGGGCTGGGCACACCGGCTGAACTCGACGCGCTGAAGTTCGCCGTCTCCTGTCTGTCCGGTGCAACGCCCGTACGGCCGGGGCAGATCGACCACCGGCACCGTGCGCTCGTCGTACGCGGCCTCGGGCCGCTCGACCGTATCGGTTTCGCACTGCCGAACTCCCCCCATTACGACGACGAGATCGAGCAGTACCACTACGCGCGGACCGTCTCCGGGCGGTTCTGTCGGCTTGAGCCGCACGCCCTCTACCAGCAGTCCGTGGAGCGCTCGTGTGAGCCCGGTGCGGACTGGCCGTCGTACGGGGCGCCGCCGGCCGCCTCGGACTGGACCCGGCCACCGGATCTCCACCCCGCGCTCGTCGGGCAGTTGGCGGCCGGCCTGCTCCTCTACCTGTGCGCCCCCAGGCAGTCGGGTGACCGGATGCTGAATGTCCCGTGCCGTGATGAAGCGCCACAGAGCGGCCGGATCGCGAAGCGTCTCCCGTTCGGCCGGAGTGAGCTGTACTGCGCCAAAGCCCCGTCAGGATCGGACTGGGCTGAGAGGCAGAGGGCGAAGTCTGTTTGTGCTCGATCCACGACGTTGTCGAGAGCGCCCGTTCGGAGCCCCTTAGAACGGGTGATCGCCTCGGCGACCACGATCCAGCGACTGCTGCCCGCTTCCTCGGCCCACCCCGCAGCGGCCACCAATGGCACGGCTGACACCAGCGAAATCCCCGCACACAGGCGCTTGCGTCGCTGCCCTTCGAGCATGGCGCAGGCCGTCATGAGCCACAACCAGGGGTCGAGCACTACCGCGCGTGATCCTCCCGGAGTTTGCTCGGCGGTGCGACGCCTTTCGATCGCGGGCGCGTCGGCCTGTCCGAGGACGTCCGGGTGTAAGAGGACGTTCTGAGCCGCTTTGCCTGAATCGACTGTTGGCCCGGGTCAGGAGGGCTGGTGGGCCGGGGAATCCGGGTGGGGCCGCATCAACAGCAGGTCCTCGCCCCAGGCGTCCAGCACCGCCGCGTGGCCGGCGGCCCGGGCAGCCGTCTCGACCCGGGCGAAGAGCCGCTGCTGCGGCGCCACCTCGCCGGTCGCGGTGATCCGGGCGACGGCGTCCAGCAGTGCGGCGCTCTCCCAGCCGGGCAGTGGGAACCGGTCGAGCTCCCAGGCCAGGTACTTGTTGTAGGGGCGCGGTCGGCGGTTCAGGGCGAAGAGCAGGTCGAGCAGGAATCCGACGCCGGCGGCCGCGTCGAGGCGGCCGGCGAGCGGGTTGCCGTCACGGTGGTTCTTGACCGAGCGGTAGAGCGAGTTGCAGTAGGCGTCCAGCAGGGCAGCGCTGGAGCGGAAGGCCTCCTCGGCGCCGAGCCGTCCCATCGCGGCGACGATCCGGGTGACCTCCCCGTCGCTGCGGTCGAGCAGCACCCGGGAGCGGGCGATGGCGTACCGCTCCCAGTCGGCGGGCCGGCCGAAGGGTTCGAGGGTGGTGACGACCAGATCGAGCCGCGCGGAGCGGTAGCCGTCGAGCGCGGCCAGATCGCTCGCCGAGCCGTCGGCGAGGATCACGTAGAGGTCGTGGTCGGAGTGGCGAGTGGTCATGCCCTCGTGGGCCCGGGAGCCCTTGAGGACTAGCCCGACGACGGCCGGGTCGGCCGTCGCCTCGGCGGTGAAGGTCGCGAACTCCAGCGTCACGTCAGCTCCTTGCGCATCACCGTGCACATCGTCTCGTACCGCCGGAGCGAGCCGCCCTCGGCCTCCACATCCCAGGCGTCGAGCTCGCGGCCGATGGCCCGGTAGTCCAGGCGTTCGTAGAGGGCGCGGGCGCGCGGGTTGCTCTCCTCGACGGCGAGTTCGGCGCGGGTCAGGCCCCGGGCGCTGATCCGCTGCTCGGCGGAGTGGATCAGCAGCGTGCCGATCCCGCAGGACTGCAGGGCCGGGTGGACGCCGAGTTGCCAGAGCGTGCCGGCGCCGGGCTTGACCGTGTAGTCGATGCCGCCGACCGCCACCAGGAGCCCGACCGGCGTGCAGACCGCCAGGTAGTCGATCTCGCCCGCCTCGGCGCGGCGGATCTGGTGGACGAGCTCGCGCACGTGCTTGGGGGAGCCGGCCCAGCCGCAGGCCGGCAGGTCCGCGTCGGCGAGGCCACACATCGGCAGGTGCAGTCTGATCTCGGTCATCGCCGCATCCCTTCGACTCCGACAGCGGCCGTCTGCCATTTCAGCAAGCCGGTCCCCGTGCCGTCCAAGGGGTTTCGGCTCAGGGCCGTGTGTCCCGAGCCGGTTCCCGCTTGCTGTCAGTGGTCAGCACCATGGGCTGGTTCGCGGGACAGATTGCGGACGTACCAGTCGAACCGGTTGCCGTCCGCGTCCAGGACTTGCTTGACGTAGGTGAAGCCCGCCCTGATTGTTCCTGCGAGGGTCTGCTCGACGCCCACTCGGATTCCGAAGGCACACAACGGTCCCTTGGCGGCCCACTGTTCCATGCAGCGGCGGATGTATCTCTGGGCGCCGGCCCGAGTGCCCGGCCCCCCGTTCAGCCAGCGCACCAAGAGGTCGTCCTCGCCAGCCAGGTGGGCGTTGACGTCGGCCGGGCTCAGGGGCGACAGGGTGAGATCGCCGACGATCAGCTTCAGATCACGCATCCGCCGACTCTCGGTCCTTCCACAGTGGCCAGGCAATCCGATATCCAGGTTGTGCCACCGATTCAACCGTCGACCTAGGTCGGGTGCGCTGGTGGTGCGGAGTTGCTCGGGCGGTGCTGGGCGAACAGGCCGGGTTTGGGCTCGGCGAGGACGCCGAGGCTGACCAGGCGCTTGAGCTTGTGCCGGGTGCTCTCGCATGTTCTTCGGCATGATGGCGAGGTCGAGGCGCTCGCACAGGTCGCGGGCGCGCATCGGCCCGGCGGCCTCGGCGAAGACGGTGAGGATCTGCTGGCAGACCGGGCGGGCCGGCAGGACGGGCGGCGATTCGGCCGACTCCGGAGCGGTCGGTGGGAGGGCCAGAAACGTCTTGCGGTCACCGCCAGGTTCCCGATCTCCTCGTCGAATTCACACAGGCGCACGGTGAGCTCGTCGATCTGGATGCGGAGCTGTTCCGCGGCGATAGCGAGCTTTCACTCGCGTGCGTCGATCCGCTCCAGGAGCAGCGTGATCTGGGCATCCATGCGGTCACCCGTGCCAAGTGGGCGTGGTCTGATCGGTCAGCCGGCGCGCTATCACGTCGATCATGGCCCAGCGCACCCTGGACTCCGATGACTTCGGCCTGCTCTCGTAGTCCCGCACGCCCTACCGTGCCAACAGGACGATCCTGACCAGCCTCCTCAACTAGGAGCTGTTCGAGGTTCGGATCTAGGTAAGGCCCGGTGGTGTGTTGGCTGTGGCTGGTAGAACTCGGGTGTGGCGCGTTTTGATGTGACGGATGCCGAGTGGGCTCTGATCGAGCCGCACCTGCCGCTTGCGGCCACCGGGCCGCTGCCGCGGCAGGTGCGGGACCAGTTCAACGGGATCCTTTGGCGGTTCCGCACCGGCAGCGGGTGGCGCGATGTCCCGGAGCGGTACGGGCCTTGGTCCACGCTCTACTCCCGCTTCAACAGCTGGGCCAAAGCCGGGGTGTTCCAGGGTCTGATGGATGCGTTGATCGCCGAGGCGGCCGCTCGCGGGCAGGTCGGCCTGGAGCTGGTCAGCGTGGACTCCACGATCGTACGGGCGCACCACGAGTCAGCCGGACTGGCCATCGCCGGAGAGACCCTGGACGCTTTGGAACAGGCCCTGACGGAGGAAAAGGGGGCTCCACTTCCGAGGCAGCCGCCGGTGCTGCGGGTGATCCGGAACAGGACCCACCGGCCGGCGGCGGCGCACAGGCGCCACCGGACCAGGATCGTGCCACCGCACGCCGACGCCGCAAGGCCAGGGAGAGGGCGGCGCGGCTCGGCCGCTCCCGAGGTGGACTGAGCAGCAAGATCCATGCCGCCGTTGACGCCAGAGGCCTGCCATTGGCATTCGTGCTCACCCCGGGACAAGCTGCCGACTGCCCGCAGTTCCGCAATGTCCTGGCCGCGATCCGCGTGCCCGGGCCCATCGGCCGGCCCCGAACCCGTCCAAGCGCCGTAGCCGCCGACAGGGCCTACTCCTCCAGGGCCAACCGTGACCACCTGCGCCGGCGCGGGATCAGCGCGGTGATCCCGGAGAAGAGCGACCAGCAGGCCAATCGGAGGAAGAAGGGCTCAGCCGGAGGCCGGCCCGTCACCTTCGATCCCCAACGCTACAGACAGCGCAACACCGTTGAACGCTGCTTCCAGAAGATCAAGACATGGCGCGGCCTGGCCACCCGCTATGACAAGGCCTCAGAAAGCTACGAAGCCGGTCTCCATCTCCGGGGATCGATCATGTGGTTGAAGCTCCTCACCTCAGCCACATGATCCGAACCTCAAACAGCTCCTAGTACTCCAGCCGGAGTTCTCCATTGCTGCTGGTCAACGGCCTGGGAGTGGGGAGTGTAGCCGGGTGGGATGCGGTGCGGGGCGGTCTTTGCCGCCCTGTCCCACCCACGGGTGACCACGCCGCATGAAGTGACAGTGTTCCGGGCAGCGCTCCCATGTGATCGATGCAGCAACCAGCATGTGGGAACAGGAACTTGGCGAACTTCTCCTGAGGATCGGGGTCCGTTTCCCCCGCGTGGAGCCCCGGCGCCGTGTGCGGGACTACGTCCGCGGGCTGCTGGGCCCGGTGGGCCGCAAGAACGGCTGGCAGCTGGCCGAATACGCAGGCCACGCCACCCCCGACGCGCTGCAGCACCTGCTGTCTCGCAGCCGCTGGGACGCGGACGAGATCCGCGACGACCTGCAGGCCTACGTCGCCGAACACCTCGGCGCCAACGACGGCGTGCTGATCATCGATGACACCGGCTTCGTGAAGAAGGGCACCACCTCCGCCGGAGTCCAGCGCCAGTACTCCGGCACCGCCGGCCGCACCGAGAACTGCCAGATCGGCGTCTTCGCCGCCTACGCCACCAGCCGCGGACACGCGCTGGTCGACCGGGACCTCTATCTGCCCAAGTCCTGGACCGAGGACCGCGAACGCTGCCGAGCCGCCCGCGTCCCCGACGACCGCGCCTTCGCCACCAAACTGGAGATGGCCCGGGCCGTGATCCGGCGGGCCATCTCCTCGCCCTTGCCCATCGCCTGGGTCACCGCCGATGCCGCCTACGGACAGGACGCCCACTTCCGCCGCTTCCTCGAAGACGCCCAACTCTCCTACGTCGTGGCCGTGCCCAAGTCCCAACAGGTCCACGGCCCGCGCATCGACCACCTCATCAAGCAGGCCCCGCCCGAGGCCTGGCAGCGGCTGTCCGCCGGAAGCGGCGCGAAGGGCGAGCGTTTCTACGACTGGGCCGCTGCCCGCCTGCCCACAGTCTGGGAGTTCGACGGCGACGAACCCACCCGGCAGCGGTGGATGCTGGCCCGCCGCAGCATCGCCAAGCCCGACGAGATCGCCTACTACCTCGCCTGCGCGCCCCTTCAGGCCACCATCACGGACCTGGTCGGGGTCGCCGGCTGCCGCTGGAAGATCGAGGAGTGCTTCCAGAGCGCGAAGAACGAATGTGGCCTGGACCAGTACGAGGTCCGCCGCTATGTGGGCTGGTACCGCCACATCACGCTCGCCATGCTCGCGCACGCCTTCCTGGCGGTGATGGCCGGTCAGGAGCGCGAAAAAGGGGTGACGGGCGGGACACACCCGACCTCGTGGACCTCACACCGGCCGAGATTCGCCGTCTGCTGGCAGCTGGACCCCAACGCCGTCCTGCGGACCGTCACCACGTCATGACATGGTCCCGCTGGCGCCGCCGCCACCAGGCACGAGCCCGCCGCTGTCACTACATGCGGCGTGGTCACCCGTGGGTGGGACAGGGCGACAAAGACCGCCCCGCACCCCATCCCACCCGGCTACACTCCCCACTCCCAGGCCGTTGACCAGCAGCAATGGAGAACTCCGGCTGGAGTACTAGGGCCTATCTGGAGTTGTGATCGGTGTCGGCGATTGTTCGATGTGGCGTGGCGGTGTGCGCGGCCGTCGTGGCGATGGCCATTGCGGTGGCCCACCGCTGTAGCCCGGTGGTGTCGGTGGCGGTCCATAGCCTGTCGCAATGATCCGTAGCGTGTTTGAGCAGCGTCCGCTTGATGCTGCCGTCGCTGACGCCGGGAGCGCGACGCTGGAGTTCGACCGGGCCAGGGCCTGGTTGTGTTCTGCGCTGGTTGGCGCCGTGGAGCCGTTGGGCGCCGAGGTGTGGGTCCTGGATGCAGCCCTGGAGCAGATCGTGCTGGTCAGGCATCCGTGGCGCGGGCTGGTCCCGCCAGGTGGCGAGGTTGAGCCCGGAGAGTGTCCGCGTGATGGCGCGGCCCGGGAGCTGGCCGAGGAGGTTGGGCTGCGGGCACGGTTGTTGGAGCGGCCCGCCGCGGTGGTGGTGCGGTCGTTCGGCCCGGGTTTGCCGGAGACGCTGTCCCTCTCCTATGCCGCGATCGGCGACCCGGAAGAGCCGCTGATCGCGGAGGACGGGCAGCCCGCGGCCTGGATGCGGCTGGACCAGGGCTGGACCAGTTGCTTCCCCGATGATGTTCTGCGCATCCGACGGTACGTGGAGCTTCTGAGATCGGGGTCCTCTGCCTGGTGAGTGTGGCCGCGCCTGGTTCTGGGAGGTCGTTGTGCGGAACTTCGGGCCGCGGCCGGTGCGGATGCTGGTAGAACGCTGCTGTGACGCGACGCGACGCGACGCGAACTGAGCCACAGCGAGTGGGAGTTGATCGAGCCGTTCTCGCCGGTCGGCCGCTACGGCCCCTACCCGCATCGGCTTCGTGAGCAGCTCGAGGGTGTGATCTGGCGGTTCCGCAGCGGCGGCCAGTGGCGGGAGATGCCTGCGGAGTTCGGTGCCTGGCAAGCGGTCTACGACCGCGCGCCCAGTGGCGTGACGCGGGCGTGTTCGCCGCGCTGATGGAGGCGATGATCGCGGAGGCCGCCCGGCGCGGCCAGGCGGACACGTCCCTGGTAAGCGTGGATCCGACAGTGGCTCGCGCGCACCACGACGCGGCGAGGATGGTGGTCGCCCCGAGGTGCTGGCAGCGCTGGAAGAGGCCGCCGCACAGGAAAAGGGGCACCGGAAACCGGGTAGACCGCCCCGGTGACTGCGGCATCGCCAGAGCTGGAGACGGAGCGGACCGAACGCCGGAAGTTACGTCGATGGCGCTGTGCCCGACTCAAGGCAGCCGCGCTCGGGCGCTTGCGTGGCGGGCTGACCAGCAAGGTCCATCTCGCGGCGGACGGGCGCTGTCGCCCGTTGGCCTTCGTGCTCACGCCCGGGCAGGCCGCCGACAGCTCACGGTTCGTCGTCGTCCTGGAGGAGGCCGGGGTGCGCGGGCCCGTCGGTCGTCCGCGGAATCATGAACACGGCCACCAACCAGGCATCCCGCTGGTTCTTTCCGGCCGACGGGCGGGCCAGCCCGCCCGTCCCGACCGCCTGTCCGCGCTCATGGGCGGGATCGGCATCCCCGTCGCAGCCGCCCGCGGCGCCGCCATCCGACAGCAACTCCTCGAAGTGCCCGCCCCCGTCGTCGCGGACGCTCTCGGCTACCACGACAAAGCCACCCGCCGCCTCCTCAGGAAGACCGGCGGGACATGGAGTCGGTACGCCGCAGGCGATCACGGAAGGTCACCGGCAGGCTGGGCCCCGGGGAACCATCGACCGTCGAAGACGAGAGCCCACCAGAAGAGCCCCAACGGGCTGAGGAGATAGATGATGTCTTCCCCAGGTGTGGGAATCCACCCCGACTTCCCCGACACACTCATTCACTTCACCGCTTGGCCTCGGCGTCCCTTCTTCCGCAGCGTCCTTGGTGTAGTCATCCACCCACCGCCACTCATGTCTGCAGTTGCCGGTGGCATGACCACGGGTGTTGAGGCACTGGAAGCGCCAGTAGCCGTTTACGCCACCGGTGTAGGACGGTCGGGGCGGAGGGCTTGAGAGGCTGGAGCTGTCATCCTCTTCCGCAGCGGCTTGGTTGAGGATGCGGGCGACCTCAGCAAGGATGCCGCCGGACTCCGCGACCTCGTCGTCGGTCGCAATTGCGGTCGTGCGGGCGTGAGCGATGGCGATGACGCCTCCGACCACGGCAGCAGCCACGCCGACCACTCCCACCTTGCTGGCGGGCCCGAGCTTGTTCCAGACGTCAGTCACGCGCTTCCGCAGCGGCTTTCGCTCGACGTCGTCTTCTGGCGGAGGGCCGGCTGGCGGTTCGGACGGTGATGCCCCATCGGTCATGCGTCCCCCTTGGCGGAGAGTTGCCAGGGTCGTCCCCTGCCGGTCCCATCCTGGCCGGGCACCAGGGTACCGACACATCGTAGATACAGAGAGTGAAACCTGCCCTGATGCGGTGGGGCATCGACAACAGTTGAATACGCGAGCCCGCCACTGCCGACGCCGTTCTCCGGTACGGGGCGGGGCGCGGATAGAGTCGTGGCTGCGACCCCGGACTGGGACGCAGCGGAGGAAAGGGCTGGAGGACGGGGCATGTACCTCAAGAACGTGCGGGTGCGGAACGTGCGTGGTTTCCGCGGCGCCCGTGAGGTGGACCTCGACCTCACCCGGCCCGATGGCTCCTATGCGGGGTGGACGGTGCTGGCCGGCCGCAACGGGTCCGGCAAGTCAACCCTGCTTCGTGCCGTCGCCTTGGCGGTCAGCGGTCCGAGCGCGGCACGCGGGCTGGTGTCCGGCTTCGACTCGTGGATCAGCGATGAGCGCTCGCAGGCGGTGGCGGAGGTCTGCCTGCACCCGGACCCGTCGGAGGACAGGTACACCGCTACGGGGCGGCCTCCGGCCGGCGTGTTCTGGGCGGGCTTGAAGTGGACCGCGCCGGAAAACGTCACCGCGGGTGGCCGGCATGCCCAGCCGGCCCTGAGCCCGGTGGCGTACCAGAAGGCGCGGACCGCTGCTCAGCGCGGGCCATGGGCGGACAACCCGGTGGGTTGGTTCTGCGCTGGCTACGGGCCGTTCCGCCGGCTCGTCGGAGGATCGGGGGACGTTCAGCGGCGCATGGCCGGGTCAGGCGCTGTAGCGCGGTTGACGAGTCTCTTCCACGAGGACGCCTCACTCGCTGAGGGAGTCAGCTGGCTGATCGAGCAGCACCTTCGGTCCCTCGAGAATCGCCCGGGCGCGGCCGAGTTGAAGCGCACCGCGCTGGAGATCCTCGGCGACGAGCTCCTGCCTGACGAGTACACCATCGAGGACGTCGACTCTGATGGGCTGTGGGTTGCGCACGAGGGCCGGTCCTTCGCCCTGCGGGAGATGAGTGACGGCTACCGCACCGTTGCCGCGCTGGTGGTCGACATCCTCAAGCAGCTCCACGACACCTACGGCGCCCTCCACGTCGAACGCGTCAGCGGCCGCCCCGTCGTGGTCGTCCCCGGTGTCGTGATCATCGACGAGATCGACGCTCACCTGCACGTGTCCTGGCAGAAGCGCATCGGCGGGTGGCTCAAGCAGCACTTCCCGCTGGTGCAGTTCCTGGTCACCACCCACAGCCCGTACATCTGCCAGGCGGCCGACCCCGCCGGTCTGATCCGCCTGCCCGGACCGGATGTCGACGAAGCCCCCGAGGTTGTCGGGGCGGACCTGTACGACCGGGTGGTGTTCGGCAGCGGCGACGACGCGGTGCTGTCCGAGCTCTTCGGCCTCGACACTCCGTACTCGCAGCGTGCAGACGAGGCCCGGGCCCTCCTGGTCACACTGGAGATGAAGATCGTGTCCGGCGAGGCCGGCGCGGAGGACCAGGAGCGTTACCGGCAGCTGAAGCGGATGCTGACCAGCTCGCCGTCCGCCCGGGTCGACGAGGTCGCTGCACGGCTGCACTCCCTGACCGGGCACGTCGCGTGATCCGGATCCGGCGGCTCCCCCTACCGGAGCCGCCGCGCTCGCGCATGGCCGACTGCACCTGCGAGATCGTGCTGGCCGCAGAACCCGAGAGCCGGGCGCGACAGCTCTGGAAGAACACCACGGTGCGACGCCACGTGCACGCGCCGCTTCGGGACCTCCTCGGGGACATGGCCGCCGGACGCGAGCGGTGCATGTACTGCGGGGACAACCAGGGCACCGACATCGACCACTTCGAGCCGATCGACCGGCACCCGATGCGTGCCTTCGACTGGACCAACCACGTCCTCGCCTGCTCGCTGTGCAACAGCCACCTGAAGGGCGCCGCGTTCCCGCTCGACGAGCAAGGGAAGCCGCTGCTCATCGACCCCACGGCCGAGGACCCGACCCCGCATCTCCGCCTGATCCTGGCGGTCGGCAAGTACCACCCGCTCACCCCCAGAGGCGAGGCCACCATCGAGCTCTTCGACCTCAACCGGGGCCTGCTGGCCAAGGGCCGGGTGAACGCATTCCACGTCACGAAGGCCTGCGTGGCCCAGTGGGCCGGCGCCACGGCCCAGGGCGACCACGAAGCCGCCGCCCAGTGGGCCGCGTGGTCAACGAACAGCCGATGGCCGACGTCGTCCAGGCGATGCTGCACCAGGCCCTCGATCCAGCCGCCGCGATCCTCTTCGAGGACGACCCTCAGCTGCTCGCCCACCTGCGCGAGCCCCGGCTCCGATCGGCCCTGCTCATCGGGTAGGACACCGCCGTCGGGCCAGTTCGGCCCGGGCTTGACGCCGTGCAACGCTGCGTTGAGCCGGCGCGGATGTGGACCAGCGTGTCGGTGAGCAGGCGGTGGCATCCGGTGGAGTGCCGCCAGGCTTGCTCGCACTCATACGGTTGGTCGGCATGCAGGCAGCGCATCAGGTGTGCGGCGCCGCTGAGGGCGGGGGAGATGCCTTCGCCGGTGAGTGCGTCGATGCTGTTCCCCCGAACCGGCACCCGGATGCCTCGCCCGGCTGGCTTGCCTGGGTAGGCCCGACTAGACCGGAGTCATGGATGCTGCCGACGCGGTCGAGGTGGGCGACGACCCCGCGAGTGCGGGGATGCCCCGCCGGTGCGACCTGTGTGGTGTCCCGCCCACCAGCGATCCTGAGATCTTCGCCCTCGTCCTGGATTCCTCGTTCGTTCACGGCACCGACCGGAGGTTCGACGGGCAACGGTTCCTGACGGCCTGTGGCCACGTGCATCTCGTTGCCCTCGTGGAGCGATACAAGCGTCGGCCGTTCGTCGGGGAAGAGCTGTGGGCCGGCCAGGTCGCGAGGGCGGTCAAGCGGCTCGGTCACCGGAGCATCCTCTACGACCCCCAGTCCCTCGCGCGGGTCGCGGGCGTGACACACGAGGAACTCCTTCGTGCCGCCCGCTGGACGGCCGGCCAGGGTGAGCGACAGCCCGAGCGCGAGCTGGACCCCTACCTCGCCGCCAAGGACGACAGCACGGTGCGAGTCGGTCCGATGCCTCAACTGCTAGCCGCATCCGGGCGCTTGCGAAGACGAGCCGGATCAGGGCTGCAGAAGCGGCGACTTGAACCGATTTCGCCGCACGCCGCTGTGGTGCAGTAGGGGGACGTTCGCGCGGGCGTGCCGGCGGCCGTGCCACCTGGCCCTCTCTTATGGATGTTGTCGGATAAGCGCGCGGCGTTGGGCGCCCGGCTGGGCGTGCCTGCGTCTTTGAGGATTCCCAGACCGTGGAGGCGGCCACTTGATCCCGAGGGCGAGTAGCTCGCCGTGCAGGCGCCGGTAGCCCATGTCGGGTTCTCGCCGGCCAGGCGCAGCACCAGGGGCCGGACGGAGCGCATGGTCTGCGGTCGGCCTCCGCGCTGGGGCCGGCCCGGGCGGCGTGGCGGCGGGAAACGAGGTCACGATGCCAGCGCAGGGCCGTTGCGAGGAACGCACGGTCGCTCGCATCGAACCGTACCCGCTGACCGCTCAGCTGCCGCTCCAGCAGAGCGATTTGATGGCGCAGGGCCAGGATATCCACGTCCTTCTCGCGGTCACTCATCGGCAGCAGCTGCAGCATCGCGAGCGCGTTGGCCGGGCCCAGATATGCCAGTCGCAGCAGCATGACTGATCATCATGCTGAGGTTCTCGCCGGCCCCGCCAGAGCGCTGACTTGAGAGACCGTGCCCGAAACGGCGGCCGCCCTCACCAGTCCGGATGATGTATTCGGCAAGGGCAGGGTCACTGTGCAGGCCCCCGCGCGGCGTCCCGCGAGTGGTGCTACTCCGGCTGGAGCAGTGTGCCGTCAATCGGCGGGTATGGCTCGCTCACGAACGAGCGCCGTGACCGGGCTGGGGCCGGGTGAGACGGTAGCTGTACGGGCATGATCATCACTCGTCGGCGGTGGCGTCGGGCCGCGCACCTTGCCGCCACTTTGTCCGTCTGTCTGACCTGGGGCCTGCTCGCCGCACCGGGCTCCGCCCATGCGACCGGTCGCGCACCTGCCCTCCAGTCATTGCCTGCACCCCGCTCTCCGGCCCTGGTCCCAGGCCTGACCGTCGTCGATGCCACCAGGTCCGCCGGAAGCCTGGGGGGTCGTGAGCCGAGCCTTGCGGTCAACCCCGCCAACCCCAGCCAGGTCGCGATCACCCGTTTCCATGACACGTGGACCGGGCCCAAGGAAGGATCTGCGGACCTGCTCTACAGCACCGACAGCGGATCCACCTGGACCGACCAGGCGACCATTCCCGCCCCGGATGTGCCCGGTGTGGCCGACTGCCCGTGCGATCAGACGATCGACTACGACCAGCACGGCACGCTCTACGGAACCTTCCTGATCACCGGCAATGGGGACGACGACGGCCCCGCTACCAGTAGCAACCCCAAGGCCGTGGTCACCGGATCCACCACAGACCCCACCAGCGCCGCGTCCTGGAAATGGGGTACACCCCTCTACGGCGCAGACGACCCGAGCGATCTCGACCAACCCCAGATCCTGACCAACCGCGATCCGGACAACGGGGACCGGCAGAACGCCTACGTGGCCTACGACGACTTCGCCGCCTCGCGCGCCCAGGTGGCCGCCTCGCGCGGGAACACGCCGGTGAAGTTCACCCCGCCCAGCGGTGGTGTCTCTCCTGCCGGCCCGCTCTCGGGCCCGGTCAACCCAGGCCTGCGCTTGGCGACGGATCCGGACAACGGCACCATCTATGCTCTCTACGAGACGTCAACCAGCGCCCCGGGCAGCCAGCCCGTTCGGGTCACCTACATGCTCAACCGATCCACCGACGCCGGCCGGACGTGGAGCCTCAACGGCAGGCAGGCCGGCATCCCCGTGGCCTCCACCTCCAGCTACCAGAGCATCGGGTACAAGTTCGGCGGCGTCAACGCACTGCTGGGAGGGGTCGACGCCGTGGCCGTCGACCCCTCCAGCGGAGACGTCTACGTCGTCTGGGGCAGCGAGCGAGGTGTGAGCACGAACCCGTCCAACAACCTCGTCCTCACCCGTCTGACTTCCGACGGCCAGGACGGCCTGACCATCGTGGGACAGCCCTCGCTCCTCGACAGCGGCTCGGAGTCCGCCCTGCCCTCCGTCGCCGTGCTGACCGACGGAACCGTCGGCGTCCTGTACGACTACTACGTGGGAAAGTCCCCACAGGGCTTCCCCAAGTTCCAGACCTACCTCATGACCAGCACCGACCGGGGCGTCCACTGGACCGAGAGATACCAGCTGGTCAACTTCCAGTCCGATCAGCTCCCCAACGAGAGCAATCCCCGCCAGCGGGTTCTGGGCGACTACCAGCAACTCAAAGCAGCCGGGACGACCTTCTACGGCACCTTCGCCGGCAATGACGGCACCACCTCCACCATCGACGCGATGTTCGTCCGCTACACACCTCCGTTCAGCATCGACATGAAACTGGCGTCATCCCAGAACCCCTCCCTGCCCGGCCAGCCCGTCACCTTCACCGCAACCCTCAAGCGCGTGACGGGTCGCCCGCCGACCACTACGAGCGTGATCTTCATCGTCGACGGCGTCCCGATCAGCGAGCGGGTCCGCCCGGACCGCACCGGCACTGCGACATCGAGACCGCTCGACACCCTTACCCCCGGGACACACATTGTGATCGCGATGTTCGACTCCCCCTACTTCAGCCGGACACGCGAACTGCTTCAGAGAGTGACCGACGCCGCTCCTCGAGCAGCAGGAAGCTCGCCTCGGAGCTGACCGTCTGCGCGGGCGAGGTCGACGGCGTAGGTCCAGGTGCCGTGCTTCGCGTCCTCCAGCAGTGGCATGCACCAGGGGCGGAGCTGCTTCTTGTTCTCGTCCTGGCAGCCGCATCGACGGTAGACCCGGCTGCGCTTCGTCTGCTGTCCCATGGGCTTGTCCTTGTCGGATTGGTGGTTCCGAGTTCAGGTTCGCCGGGTGGTCGGGTGTGTCGGCAGAGCGCGCGGAGTGGGCTGTGAGGCCCTTCGGAGACCGACCGGGCAGGACGCGCTCAAGAAGACACACCGCCTGGAAGATGACGATGCGTAGCCGATGGGTAGTTGACCTCGATCTGCCCGCGCCCGCCCAGATGGAGAGCGTCGCTGGGGCGCGATCAGAGGGGCAACTGCACGGCTGCCTGCTGACACCGAACCCGTAGACGTCGACGGTCAGCGAGGCCCACGAAGGCACAGGAGGACATCGACGGACCAAGTCACCGTGTGCAGCACGAGTGCGGCGCGACACAGTTGATGTGTGAGCGAGGTGCCAGGAAGGTTCTCGTCGGAGTCGGAGCAGGCCGACGATGGGCTCGTGTTGTCGGTGGGGCCCGCAGCGTCGAATGAGCCCATGCCGCCCACTTGGCCCTTGCCGCGTGGGCCCAATGAATGTTGAAAAGAGCCGAAAGATTTCCCTGGGGACGGCCACCTGACGGGGAACATCTGGCCACGCTCATCGCTGCGGCCAGTGACGAACATCGGCTCGTCTTCCAGTGCAGCCCGGCTCAGTCATCGCGCAAGCTGCGGGGCGGTCGGGTCCTCTTCGAACCGGCCGAGTGGTCCGCGAGCCGGCCGTTACATAGTCAAGCGCACAGCGGGGTGGGGCCGCCCATTGGTCGGCCAGGGCTGATGCGTTCTCAGCTCGTGAGACCGAGCAGGTCGAGCGCGTGGTCGGCATGTGACCGGCAGTGGTCGGTCGCGGCAGCGATGTTGGTTCTGCCGGTCAGCGTATGAGGCCGATGGCGCCGCCCTCCCGCCAGCCCTCTCATGATCCGACAATGCATCGGGCGGCCCGGCGGTGTGCGCTCTGGCATGATCTCCGCCGTGACAAGGGGAAAGTAGCTCGGGGTAGTGCCAGCGGTGCTCGTACTGGCGTCGGCTGGTGGGACAGTGTGGTATCTGAATCGGCAAGCCGAGGACCGGGTGGTGTGCCGGGCGCTCCAGGGACTGGGCGGCCGGACCTACCAGCCCGCGTTGGTGGAACAGATCCACCGCGCCGGGCAAGAGGACAGCGGCGACCTGGGGGACCTCGCCCGGGACGTCGATGATAGCGAGCGGCCAGGGCACCTCTCACTAGACTCTGCCAGGTACGACCTTGCCCTGTCGACCTGCAGCGAACTCGGTCTGCCGGTACCGAACGTCGACTGAACCCCAGGCCCACTCGGACGGCGCTCGCACCCGATGGTCTGGCGTCACGGCCAGCACGGCGGAGCGACTGAGGATGGCAGGCCGCGCGCGCCTGGCTACTGCAGGCCGCAGGTCGGAGACGGCGGCAAGGCCGCGCGGCAGTGCTGATGCGGTGCCGAGTTCCGTCTACGTTCCCTGGTTTCAGCAGGTCGTGTTGTCATCCGGAGGGGCGTGTGCGGCGGGCGAGTGCAGCGAGGCCAGTCAGATAAGCGCCCCAACCAAATGTCAGTCCACTCATCCCAGATTGGACTTGGCCGGACTTCGTGCGGCATCGCTATGGTCTGGCCATGCGAGTACACGTTGTCGACGCCTTCACTGACCGTCCGTTCGCCGGAAACCCGGCGGGAGTGTGTCTCCTGCCCGCCGGCGAGTGGCCGGACGATGCCTGGATGCGGCAGGTTGCGGCCGAGCTGAACCACTCGGAGACCGCGTTCGCCATCCCGTTCCCCGTTGAGGCCGAGGCCGACTGGGCCATCCGTTGGTTCACCCCGCTCGTCGAGGCCAGACTGTGCGGTCATGCCACATTGGCCACGGCGCACGTGCTGCGCACCGAGCGAGGACTGCTCGGCACCGTGCGGTTCAGTAGCCGGCACCACGGCATGCTCGTCACGCGCGCCAACGAGAACGGCAGCATCACTCTGGATTTTCCGGCCGCGCCCGGCGCCGAGGTTCCGGTGCCGGAAGGACTGTCCGAGGCGCTGGGGGTCAGGCCTGAGGCCACCTTCCGTACCGGCGGGCTCGGTGATCTCCTGACAGTCCTGCCCGACGAGGCCACCGTCCGTGCCTTGGCTCCAGACCTTTACGCGATGGCGGCCCTGACGCGCCGCGAGGGCTTGCGAGGCGTCATCATCACGGCCTCGGCGGCTGGGGCCGGCCTGGACTATGACTTCGTCTCCCGCTTCTTCGCGCCGGCCAGGGGTATCCCCGAAGACCCGGTCACGGGAAGCGCCCACACCGCGCTTGCGCCTTACTGGTCGGCGCATCTCGGCCGGGACGAGCTCACCGGCCTCCAGGTGTCCGCGCGCACCGGCCTGGTCCGTACGGCCGTGCACGGCGACCGCGTCCACCTCACCGGAGACGCCGTTACGGTCTTGAACGGCACTCTTCACATAGAGCGTGGCCAGCGGGTCTCCTCAGGGTCCGTCGCCACGTGATCAGTCGCTGACGCACCGGTAATGGGTGGTCAGCCGTCCCCGGTCGTCAAGGACGTGGAAGGCGAGAGCGGGTGGCTGGTCGAGGTGGACGTAGTCCTCGGGGTGAGCGTGATGTTCCCAGGGGAGCCGGAGCGTGGAGACCACCCCCGGTGCCACCAGCAATGGGCGTCCGGCGAAGGTGGTCGCCGCCGGGGTGTGGGCGTGCCCGCACAGAAAGGCCGTGAGGTTGGGGTGGCGGTCCGTCAGCGCGGCGAGTCGCTCTACTCCGAACTGGCGGATGCCGTCGACAAAGGGGACGTGCAGCAAGGTCGGCGGGTGATGGAAGCCGACCAGTACGGGCACCGAGGCCGGTGCCTGCGCCAGGACGTCCTCCAGCCACGCCAGGGTCTCGTCCTCCAGGAAGCCCTCGTCCTTACCCGGCACCGAGGAGTCGCACAGTGCGATGACGAAGTCGGCGGTGTGGTGGACCTGGTTGACCGGTGCCGCCGATGGCGGCTGCCCCAGCAGGAACTGCCGGAACGCTGCGCGCTCGTCGTGGTTGCCGGGGCAGACCACTACCGGGTGCCGGGAGGTCAGCAGCCGGCGGGCCTGCTCGTACTCGGCGGGCAGGGCGTGGTCGGCGATGTCACCGGTGACCAGGATCGCATCCAGGTCGTAGGGGAGGTCTTCGAGGTAGTCCATGACGGCCCGGGTGCGCTCGCAGCTGCGCTGCCCGCTGTCGATGTGGGTGTCGCTGAGGTGGGCGATGACGATCACCGCTGGGGCCCTTTCGTCGCGGAGTGCAGGATGTGGGCAAGGACGGCCGAGTAGTCCTGGCCGGCGCGCCCCGCGCGCTCGGCGTCGCAGAGCCAGTCCCGGGCCGCAGCGGTCAGGCCGAGGCCGAGCCCGCCGGCATCGACCGCGTCGGCGACGAGGTCGGCGTCCTTGCGGGCCAGGGCGAGCGCGAAGCGCGCCGGGAAGTCGTCGGCCTCGATCACACGGCGTCGGCGTGTGGCCTGCTCCGCCAACGGCGTCACGCCCAGCACCTCGTGCAGGGCCTCCCACGACAGCCCCAATGCTCCGCCCAGCGCGAGAGATTCACCCAGCACGGCCAGCACGCCGAAGAGCGCGTTGTTGGCGATGAGTTTCGCCGCTGTGCCGGTCCCCAACTCCCCGACGTGCAGCGGTGAACCCAGCCGCTCCAGCAGGGGCAGACACCGTTCGACCAGGGCCGGCGGGCCACCCACCAGGATCCGCAGGCCTCCTGACTCGGCCTCGGCCACACTTCCGAGCACCGGCGCGTCCAGCAGTCCCGTGCCGGTGGGCAGCGCATTCGCCAGACGCGTCACCGACGCGGGCGACACCGTCGACATCTGGATGACCACCGCTCCGGGCCCGATCCCGGCGGCGATCCCGTGCTCGCCCTCGGTCACCGCCAGCAGCGCCTGCGGGTCCGCGACCATCACGATCACCGCCTCGACCCCGCGCACCGCGTCCGCCGCACTCACCCCCACCGCAGCGCCCGCCTCCTGCAATGCTGCTACCCGCTGCGGCGAGCGATTCCAGACGGTGACCTCGCAGCCAGACCTCAGCAACCGGCGGGCGATCGGCGCACCCATCGCGCCGAGCCCGATGACAGCAACCCGTTTCAAACCCACACCCCATTCGTTCAGGCTTTCGACCTCGAACGTAGAGGGCCACCGGACCAGGAATAAGATCCGGTTCCATGCCGAATTCCTGGTCCAGTTCCCGGCTCGACCTGCACATCTCCCTCGACACCGCAGGCGGGCGGCGCTCCGGCCTGGAGTCCGCGCTCCGGACGGCGATTCGCCAGGGACGCCTGCCCGCCGGCACTCTCCTGCCGTCCACCCGCGGGCTGGCCCAGGAACTCGGACTCTCGCGGGGCACCGTCAGCGCCGCCTACGACCAACTGGTCGAGGAGGGTCACCTCACCACACGCCCAGGATCGGGCACCAAAGTGGCCGAGGTACCGCAACGCGCCCAGGCCCCCGCCCGCCCCGCACCCGCGCCGACCACCCCCCGCCACGACCTTCGCCCCGGGCTCCCCGACGTCAGCGCCTTCCCCACCCGAGCCTGGCTCGCCTCCACCCGCCGCGTGCTCACCCACGCCCGCCCCGAAGTCTTCGGCACCGGAGACCCGCAGGGCCGGATCGAGCTGCGCAACGCCCTCACCGACTACCTGGGCCGCACCCGCGGCGTGATCACAACCCCGGACCGAATCGTGATTACCTCCGGCTACTACCAGGGCCTGGGCCTGCTCAGCGGCGTACTGACCGCAAGCGGCACCCGCACCGCGGCCGTGGAGGACCCGGGACACAACCTCTTCCGCGAAGTCGTCCAGCGCTCCGGGCTCACCACCCTCGCCCTGCCCGTCGACGCCCACGGCGCCCAAGCGGATGCGCTGACACAGCACACAGGAGCGGTGTTCCTCACCCCCTCGCACCAGTACCCGACCGGCGTTCCGCTGCATCCGAGCCGCCGCCAGACACTTCGCGCCTGGGCGCGCTCCACCGGCGGCCTGATCGTCGAGGACGACTACGACGGCGAGTACCGCTACGACCGCCAACCCGTCGGCGCCCTCCAGGGCATCGCCCCCGACCAGGTCGTCTACTGCGGTACCGCGTCCAAGACCCTCGGCCCCGCTCTCCGCCTGGCCTGGATGGTCCTACCGCCCCACCTGGTGCAACCGGTGATGCGGGCCAAACAGCAAGCCGACCTCTACACCGAGACCCTGGGCCAACTCGTCCTCGCCGACCTGATCACCACCCACGCCTACGACCGCCACATCCGCGCCGCCCGCCTGCGCTACCGCCGACGCCGCGAACTGCTCCTTGGCCGGATAGCTGCCCACCCCGGCCTTACCGCCCACGGAGTACCCGCCGGCCTGCACACCCTCATCACCCTCCCTTCCGACGGCCGCACCGAAGACCAACTCCTGGCCAGGTGTGCCCACCACGGCCTCGCCGTGCGCGGTCTCACCGAACTCCACCACGACCCCGCCGACCGTCCACAGGGCCTGTTGATCGGCTTCGCCGCCCCGTCCGAACGCGCCTACCCAGCCGCCCTCGACGCCTTGTTCACAGCCCTGGCCTCCGATAGTGCCGGTCGCTGTGATCGAAAGACATGAGAGACCGTGCCGTATCCCTACCCTCCGCCAACAGCACAGTCCACCTCGATCCAGCACGAACACAGCGCAGGTGGTTCCCGTCCGCTGACCCAACCCTGCGGAGCTGCCGGCACAACACGCTCAGACCTGACACGGAACTCGGCTGGCGGGATAGGCCGGTTCGTCTGCTCTGTGGCCTGATGCACGGTTTGCCGGAGTGGAAGCAAGAGACGCGACGCCAGATGATCAAGACTTCTGAGACCGAAGATCGTCCTGGAGTCACTTCCGCGTGCCATCCTCCCTGATCAACGTCCTCGCGCGCCACTGCCAGGACGCCAACGACCCCTGCTCCTCGATCCCGGCTCTGGCCCCACTGCTGGCCCGCTTCGACCTACGAGGCGTTATCGTCACCGCCGACGCGATGCACACCCAGCGCAAGACCGCCAAGAAGATCGTCGCGGCCAACGGGCACTACCTCCTGGTCGTCAACGGCAACCAGAAGAACCTGCGCCGGCAACTACGCCGCCTGCCCTGGCAGCAGATCCCGCTGCTGGACCGCACCCGCACCACCGGACATGGACGGCGCGAGGTCCGACGCCTGAAGGTGTGCACCGTCGGAGCCGGACTGCTGTTCCCGCACGCCGTCCAGGCCATCGAGATCAAGCGACGCCGCGTCAACACCAAGACCGCCAAGGTCCAGACGAAGACGGTCTACGCCATCACCAGCCTCACCCCCGGCCAGGCCGACCCCGCCCGCCTGGCCGAACTCATCCAGGGCCACTGGTCCGTGGAAACCCTGCACCACATCAGAGACGTGACCTGCGCCGAGGACGCCTCCAAGTCCGCACCGGCAACGCGCCTCGCGCCATGGCCACCCTGCGCAACCTCGCCATCGGCCTGATGCGCCAAGCCGGCTGGACCAACATCGCCGCCGCAGCCGACCACTACCGGTCACGCCCCGACCACGCCACCGCGCTCCTCAAGACCACCTGCTGAGAACGCATCAGCCCTGCGGCATTTGGTCCACTCCGGCTCGGTCAGCACCCGCTGGATCAGCAGGGCACTGGTGCCTCGTGCGGCTGATCCCCCTGGCTTCCGTGCGCCGTCCGGGGGATACGCGGACGCGGGCTCCGCTGCGGAGGCGATACTCATTCAGATGAAGGAGACTTCAGGGCCTACAGGCGCCGGTCGGCCAGCGACGGAGGGTGCACGCGCATCGGTGATCACCGGTGCGGCCGGGTTCGTAGGTTTGAAGGGCGACCACGGCGACCTCCTCAAGAAAGAGAGCGCCAACGTCAGGTGGGACGGCCCAGCGGGCAACCGGTGGGTGGGACCTGAAAGTACCGCTCGGGCTCTACTCCCAAGGCCCTCGTCCGGCCCATCCGTCGCGCACTTCTGCTCGGTTGACTCGTTGCGCTGGTGACAGATTTGACACCACGTTTGGAGATAGCGATGGCATTGGAGAAGAAGAACCCGCTGCTGGGAGGCTTGGAAGACGCGGACCCCACCTCACTCGGCGCGGCCGTCGAGGGCGCAACCCAGGGCGCCAGTCGCATCGCCCGTGAAACGGGTGGGACCAAGTCCGAGGAGGAGGGGGCAGGCGACTCATCGGAGGACGTGAAGTCGCAGGCGGACAGCTTCACCGACGCAGACGACGACTGACCAGGAACGGATCGTCGCGCCCGCATCGGCGCGTCCTCCATCGGGATCCCACAGGGCGAGCGGGGTCGCGCAGCCGGGCTGGTTCACCAGACAAGCCCGAACGGCCAGTGGGGCGTCCTGGCCCCCGTCGAGGGCGACCGGTGGATCGCCACACTCAGTGGAGTCGGGGCCGACCGGCCCTGGACAGCAGAGGAAGCCTTCCTGCCGTTCGCCCGCTCCCCGGCCACCTCGTGCATCGCCGACGTGCTCGAGCCGGCTGAGCCCCTCACACCGGTGGTGTGCAGCAACGCGACCGCCAATCGCCGCCGTCACCTGGAGCGGGCCACGGGGCTTCCGGACAACCTGCTCGTCGTGGGCGACGCCGCCTGCACCTTCAACCCCCGTCTACGCCCAAGGCATGACGGTGGCGGCACTCAGCGCGCTGGCACTCAGCCGCTGCCTGGCCACGCGCCCGCGCACCAGCCGCTCGTTCACGGCACGCTGCCACCGGCGGCTGAGCTCCCTGCACGGTATTCCGTGGCTGCTGGCCACCGCCGCGGACCTGTCCTTCCCGGACACCGACGGCCCGCCGCCCGCGCCCCACCAACGAGTACTGCGACGCTACCTCGACCGGGTCCTCGCCGCGGGAACCCACAACCGCCATGCCCAGGCGGCCTTCATCGGCGTCCTGAACATGGTCCAGCACCCCGCCACGCTCCTGGCACCGCGCGCGATGCCGTCCACCGCATCTGCCCGCGAGCCACTGACCGAACTCACCACCACCCCCCGCGACACAGACGCCAGGATGGCAGGCCCGACGAACTCCCGCCGCCGGCAAACCTCCTGGATGGCCACCGCTGACATCTGCTGGGTGTCTGTGCAGCCAGCCGCCCGGCTCCGACCGCTGGTCCATCCGGCGAGGACCTGGGATGTCTCCCGTTGGAGGCCACCGGGTCCGTCGGTGCGGTGGCCGAGACGGCCGAACGGCAGGTGGCCTGAGTTTCTGGGAGCAGCCTCGGTTCGACCGGACCCAGTGCCGTGTAGCACGCGATACGGGTAGCGTGTGTTGCGTGACGGAGGACACGCGGCAGCAGACGGAACAGGCACTTCGAGGCCGGGCTCGACACGGGGACGAGATCGAGGCCGAGAGCGGGACCCGCTGATCCTCCCGGCCGGGGTGGCGCAGGCCGACTGGGCCTCCCGTACCGACACCGACCGCATCCTGGCTCTGGTCCAGCAAGGTGTGCGCACACAGGAGATCGCAGGCCTGAGGGCCGCAGATGCCGACGGCGGAGCCGTCAAAGTGAGTCCGGGTCACGCCCGCTGCCGAGAGCTGCCGTTGCCCGACGAGGCTGCGCAGCGACTTGCGGACATCCTGGGTGCGGCCGGTGCGACCGGTCCTGTGTTTCCCGGCGAGCCTCGGCGTCGGCCACGGCCCGACTCCTCCGCTCCGCCCGCTCCGCCGGCTCCGCCCGCCGTGCACGAGGTCGGCGAAGGGCGGCGCCCGGGCCGGCCGACCGTCATCGAGATGCGCCCTGTCAGCTCCGTCGATCTCCAGGCCCGCGAGATCGATCCTGCCCGCTACCGCATGCC
>NZ_JBWXUE010000048.1:0-54160 GCF_057158765.1 Kitasatospora sp. NEAU-69 | reverse complement strand
CACGGCCCGTTCTGCGTTCCAGGTCCGCGACCGCCGGCAGGGAGCCGTCAGCCCAGTTCCAGGCTGCGCAGGACCAGTCCCGAGGCCGGCTTGGGGCCGAAGGAGGTCGACTTGCGCGGCATGGTGACCCCCTGCTCGGCCAGCCGCCGGACCACCGCCTCGTCCACCGGATGGAGCAGCACGGCGGTGCCCCCGGTCCGCGCGGCCTCCCGCTCGGCGGCGACGGCGGCGTGCAGGTAGCCGATGTCGTCCGGCCCGTCGGGGACCTGCCAGGTGTGCTCCAGCAGCGTCGCGTGCAGCACGGTGGCGTCCAGCCGGCGCCACTCGGCGGGCTTGTCCTTGGGCACGGTGACGTCCAGCAGCGCGTCGTCCGGACCGGTGAGCAGCTGGTAGCGCCCGTCGCCGGCGGTGAGCACGAAGGCGTTGCCGTGCTCGTCCGCCTGCTTCGCCTCGGCGAGCGCGTCGAGCGCGGCGTCCAGCGGGCCGGTCAGCTCGCGCAGCCGCCAGCCGTCCTCCAGCGGCGAGCCCAGCGCGGCGAGCGCCCGGTCCAGCGGCAGCCGGTAGAGCACCCGGTGGATCGCCCGGACCCGCAGCGGGTAGCGGGCGGTGTCCACCAGCAGCACCAGGCCGCGGTCCCAGGGGCTGAACGGCAGGTGCCGGTGCTCGCGCTGGAGCCGCAGGTACATCTCCCACCGGTGGTGGCCGTCCGCGATCAGCGCCCGGCAGGTGGCCAGGTCGCGGGTGACCTCGGCGAGTTCGGCCGGGTCGGTGACCGCCCAGAGCCGGTGCCGGGTGCGGTCCGAGGTGGTGGTGGTCAGCAGCGGCTCGCGCTCGACCGCCCGCTCGATCACCGCGGCCGCGCCGCCCTTGCCGCGGTAGGTGAGCAGCAGCGGCTCCAGGTTGGCCCGGGTGGTGCGCATCAGGCCGACCCGGTCGGCGACCGGCGCGGGCATCACGTCCTCGTGCGGCAGCACCACGCCGCCCTCGCGGCCGCTGACCGCGAGCGCGCCGATCAGCCCGCGCTGCAGCATCTCGCCGCCGGGGCTGTCCTCGTGCGTGCGCTGCTCGTAGACGTAGAGCGCCGGCACCGGGTCGGCGGCCAGCACGCCCTCGCGCTGCCAGTTCTTCAGCAGCCGGGCCGCGTGACGGTAGCGGGTGTCGCGGTCGGGCCGCTCGCCGGTGTCCTCGGGCTCGGGGCGCGGCAGGATCAGCCGGACCACGTTGTGCGGGTCAGCGGTTTCCAGGCCGAGGCGGCGGTGCGGGTCCACCACGTCGTACGGAGGGGAGGTGACCGCGGCGAGCGTACCGACCCGTTCGGGGACGTACCGCAGCCCGCGGAAGGCCGACAGGGAGAGCCCTGCGGTGGCGACATGCCCGGGATCGCCGGGGCCGCCTGGCGAAGACGTCGCTCCGCTTCCTGCACTGGGTGCACTCATTCTGGGCATGGTAATCGGGAATGCCGTTGTTCCGAGATCTTGGGACGGAACTGGGGTGCGGGCGGACAGTGAACAGTCAAGTCGGCACGGACGGGAGCGAGGCCGGGCATGAGTGGTGGGCAGGGGTTCGGGCAGTCGGCGGGTGGCGACGGGCCGGCCGTGAACGGCGGCGACGGCGAGCCGCACGGGGACGTCTACGACTGGTTCCGGCGCGGCGAGCGCTTGCTGGCCGAGGGGCACCCGGCGGCCGCCGTGCAGTTGCTGGCCCGGGCGGCGGCGGCCGAGCCGCACTCCAAGAGCATCCGCGAGGCGCTGGCCAGAGCCCAGTTCGACGCAGGGTCCTACGCGGCGGCGGCGGAGAACTTCCAGGCCATCGCCCAGGCCGATCCGTCCGACGACTACGCGCAGTTCGGCTGGGGGGTCGCGGCGGCCAGGCTCGGCGACTTCGAGACCTCGGTCAAGCACCTGGCGCTGGCGGTGGCGATGCGGCCGGAGGCCGAGCACTACCGCGCGGCGCTGCGGCAGACCCGCGCCACGCTGGCGGCGCGGGCGGGCAAGTACGGCCCGCTGCTGCCGGGTGCGCCCGGCTACCTGCCGCCGCAGCAGGCCGGGCCGGGGAGCGCGGACGGTCCGGCCGCGATCGCCGACGAGAGCGCGGAGGCGGGTGCCGACGAGGGTGCCGGGGAAGACCTCGGCTGATCTCCCCTTGACCTGCCGCAGACCCGGCGGTCGGCCCGGCCGACTTTTCATCCCGCCCGGCGGGCACGCAGAGTGTGCATGGCCTCCCGCGATCGGCAGGGCGGCGTATCCCACGGAGGTACCCAGATGACGGACACCAAGGCCACTGTGCTCCCCGGCCACAGCGACCGGCCGCTGGTCGCGGCCTACGACACCGCACTGCTCGACCTGGACGGGGTCGTCTACGCCGGCCCCGCCGCGATCCCGCACGCGGTCGAGGCGCTGGACGCGGCCCGGGCGGCCGGCATGCGGCTCGCGTACGTGACCAACAACGCGTCCCGCCCGCCGCGCGTGGTCGCCGAGCACCTGACCGAGCTGGGCGTGCCGGCCGAGCCGGCGGACGTGATCAACTCCGCCCAGGCGGCCGCCCGACTGGTCGCCGAGAAGGTGCCGGCCGGCGCGAAGGTGCTGGTCATCGGCGGTGCCGGGCTGGTCGAGGCGCTGGCCGAGCACGGCCTGGTCGCGGTCGACTCGCTGGCCGACGGCCCGGCGGCCGTCGTGCAGGGCTTCGACCCGTCGATCGGCTGGGACCGGCTGGCCGAGGCCGCCTACGCGGTGGCCGCCGGGCTGCCGTGGGTCGCCTCGAACCTCGACATGTCGATTCCGACCGCGCGCGGCGTCGCGCCGGGCAACGGGACGCTGGTCGCGGCCGTCCGGGCCGCCACCGGCGCCGAGCCCGAGGTGGCGGGCAAGCCGCTGCCGCCGATGCACCGGGAGACCGTGCTGCGGACCGGCGCCAAGCGGCCGCTGGTGGTCGGCGACCGGCTGGACACCGACATCGAGGGCGCGTTCAACGGTGGCGTGGACAGCCTGCTGGTCTTCACCGGCGTGAGCACCCCGGCCGAGCTGCTCGCCGCACCGGCCAGGCACCGCCCGACCTACCTCGCGGCCGACCTGCGCGGGCTGCTGGAGCCGCACCCGGCGGTGACGGCGGTCGCGGACGGCTTCGCCTGCCGGGGACGCCGGGCCACCGTGGTGGACGGCGAGCTGCGGCTGACCGGCGAGGGCGAGCAGGGCGGCGACCGCTACGACGGGCTGCGCGCGCTCTGCGCCGCGGCCTGGGCGGCGGCCGACCGCGGCGGCGAGCCGGTGGACGGGCGCAAGGCGCTGGCCGAGCTCGGCTTCTGACGGGCTCAGGTTCTGGCGGGCTCGGCTTCTGGCGGGCGCCGCTCAGAGCAGGGTGCGCAGCCGGAGCAGGTCGCGCAGACCGGCCTCCAGCTTGACCCGGCCGGTGGCCCAGGCGGAGGCGAAGTGCAGCTTCCCGCCGACCAGGGCCACCAGGTCGTCGCCGGTCATCGCGAGCCGGATCTCGGCCTTCCGGACCGGGGCACCCGGGGCCTCTTCGAGGTCCTGGATCCGGCCGTCGCGCAGGGTGCCGGTGAAGGTCAGATCGAGGTCGGTGACGAAGCAGCTGAGCGAGCGGTCCATCGCGGCCGCCTTCCGGACGTTGCCCTCGGCGCCGGCCATGTTCCGGCTCAGCTGCTCCAGCGCCGCTCGGCACTGCTCGGTGTCGGCCATCGTCGTGCTGCTCCGGGTTCGGTGGTCTGCGCCTTCGGTGGTCTGCGCTGCTCCGGCCACCGTACAGGCGGGTCACGGGGTTGGGGATGCCGATTGTCTGACGCGCGGTGCGGGAGGGACACGGTAGCGTCGTGACCGGGCACCCGGTGTGTCCACGACGGCGCGACGGCGCGGAGGAGGCACCGAGAACATGGCGCAGACGCTTCGGGGGTACGTGGAGTTGGCCGCCGGAATCGCGGAGGAGGCCGGCAAGCGCGTGGTGGTGACCGCCGCCGAGCTGCTGGAGCGGGCCGGCGTGGACCTGGCGGCGGCCGAACGGACCGTGACCGAGCAGCTCCCGCCGGCCGTCCAGTCGCTGCAGAAGCTGGCGGAGGACGTCGTGGCGGCGGGGCGCGGCAGCCTGGACCTCGCGGTCGGGGTGGCGCGGTCCGAGGCGGAGAAGGCGGTCGAGCGGGTCGGCAGGCTGGGCGACCAGGTGATGAAGGTCGGCGTCGTCCTCTCGTACCTGGAGGGCCGGCTGCGCGATCTGGAGGACGACGGCGAGCCGGCGGCGGCCGAGCAGGAGGACGCGCCGAAGGCCCGGCCGGCGGCGCGGGCGGAGCGGCTGTTCGCGGACTTCGCCGAGTTCGGCGACGCGACGGACGGCGCGGCCCGGCCGCAGGCGGGTGCCTGGGCGGACGCGGTGGACACGGCGGCGGACTGGCAGCCGGAGCAGGACCGGTTCGCGGAGCCCGGACCGGCGGACGGCGTGGACCCCGGCGTCGAGCTGGACCGCGAGCGGGCCGCCACGGCGAAGCGGGCCCCGGCGAGCGGTGCTGCGCCGGGGAGGAAGACCGCGGCCGTGAAGAAGGCCACCGTGAAGAAGGCCACCGTGAAGAAGGCCACGGTGAAGAAGGTGGCCCCGGAGAAGGCGGCGGCGAAGAAGACCGCGGTCAAGAAGGCGGCTGCGAAGAAGGCGGTGGCCGCGGAGGCCGCCCCGAAGAAGACGGCGGCGAAGAAGACTGCCGCAGCCGGCACCGCTGCGGCCGCCGGGACCGGCACGGCCAAGAAGGCAGCGGTCAAGAAGGCCACGACCAAGAAGGCGGTGGCCAAGACCGCCACGGCCAAGAAGGCGACCGCCACCAAGCCCGCCGCCAAGAAGACCGCCGCGCCGAAGGCCTCCCCGGAGACGGGCGGGAGCGATGTCTGACGCACTGTCGGCCCCCGCCCCGGAGCCCCCCGAGGCCCCCGGTCCGCCCGATGACCTTGCCGTCTGGGAGCCCGACCCCACCCCCCTCGACCTGCCCGCGCCGCCGGTCACCGGGCAGGCCGGGGTCGACGCCGCGCTGGCCGGGCTCGCGGTGCTGGACGGGGTGCCGATCACGGGACACGCGGCCGTGTACGAAAATGTCCAGCAGAGCCTGACTGCCGTCCTGACCTCCCTGGACGAGTAGGCCCGCAGGCCGTACGACACGAAGTCCGACGAGCACCCCCCCGCAAGGAGCTGAACCCCCCGTGGCAGTGGCACGACGCCGACTCGACGCAGAGCTGGTCCGCCGGAACCTGGCCCGCTCCCGTGAGCACGCCAGCGAGCTGATCGCGGCCGGCCGGGTGAGCGTCGGCGGCGCGACCGCGACGAAGCCGGCCACCCAGGTGGAGACGTCGGCCGCCGTGGTGGTGGCCAAGGACGAGAACGACCCCGACTACGTCTCGCGCGGCGGCCACAAGCTGGCCGGCGCCTTCGAGGCGTTCGTGCCGCAGGGCCTGGTGGTCGAGGGCCGCCGGGCGCTCGACGCGGGTGCCTCCACCGGCGGCTTCACCGACGTGCTGCTCCGGGCGGGCGCCGCGCACGTGCTGGCCGTCGATGTCGGCTACGGCCAGCTCGCCTGGTCGCTGCAGAGCGACGACCGGGTGACCGTGATGGACCGCACCAACGTCCGGGAGCTGACCCCGGAGCTGATCGGCGGCGAGTCGGTGGACCTGGTGGTCGGCGACCTGTCCTTCATCTCGCTCGGCCTGGTGCTCCCGGCGCTCGCGTCCTGCGCGGCGTCGGACGCCGACCTGGTGCTGATGGTCAAGCCGCAGTTCGAGATCGGCAAGGAGCGGCTCGGCAGCGGCGGCGTGGTGCGCAGCCCGCAGCTGCGCGCCGAGATGGTCCGCCAGGTGGCCGGCCAGGCGTGGGAGTCGGGCCTGGGGGTGCGCGCGGTGACGGCGAGCCCGCTGCCGGGCCCGTCCGGTAACGTCGAGTACTTCCTGTGGCTGCGTCGTGACGCTCCGCAGCTGGATCCGGCCGAGGCGGACCGGGCTGTGGCGGAAGGCCCCCGTTAGCAGGAGCCCCGGCTAGGCTGCCAGACAGGTGCGTCGAGGCCGGCACCGCTGCGGCGGGGGGACCGGTCATGGGCCAGAGGCGACCCGTAGGGAGAGGGCATTGAGCGAGGAACGTACGGTCTTCCTGATCGCGCACACCGGTCGTGAGACCGCGCTGCGCAGCGTCGAGCAGCTGGTCGAAGGGCTGCTGAAGGCGGGACTCAGGATCAGACTGCTGGCCGCCGAGGCGGTCGACCTCGACCTGCCCGAGGGCGTGGAGACCGTCCAGGCCGGTCACGGCGCGGCGGACGGCTGCGAGCTGATCCTGGTCGCGGGCGGCGACGGCACGCTGCTGCGCGGCGCCGAGCTGTCCCGGGACACCGGGCTGCCGATGCTGGGCATCAACCTCGGCCGGGTCGGCTTCCTGGCCGAGGCCGAGCGCGACGACCTCGCCGTGGTCGTCGAACGGGTGGTGGACGGCGCGTACGAGGTCGAGGAGCGGATGACGCTCGACGTCGTGGTGCGCACCAACGGCGACGTCGTGCACGAGGACTGGGCGCTGAACGAGGCCTCCGTCGAGAAGGCCTCCCGGGAGCGGATGCTGGAGGTGGTGACCGAGGTGGACGGCCGTCCGGTCTCCAACTTCGGCTGCGACGGCGTCGTGCTCTCCACGCCGACCGGTTCGACGGCGTACGCGTTCTCCGGCGGCGGGCCGGTGGTCTGGCCGGAGGTGGAGGCGCTGCTGATGGTGCCGATCAGCGCGCACGCGCTGTTCGCGCGCCCGCTGGTGACCTCGCCGGATTCGGTGCTGGCCGTCGAGGTGCAGCCCAAGACGCCGCACGGGGTGCTCTGGTGCGACGGGCGGCGCTCGTTCGAACTGCCGGCCGGGGCCCGGGTGGAGGTCCGCCGGGGCCAGGTGCCGGTGCGGCTGGCCAGACTGCACCGGGCGCCGTTCACCGATCGCCTGGTCGCGAAGTTCGCGCTGCCGGTGACCGGTTGGCGCGGGCGCACCGGCAACTGCTGAAGCTCTAGCCGACAGCAGGGAGAGTTCAGACCGCCAGCGGCGGCGTCCCCGGATCCGCGCGCGGAAAGCCGTCGCCGGCGGTCTCGACCACCTCGGCCAGCCGGGCCACCGCCGCCGCGGCAGCCGGTGCGGGGACGTTCAGCGGCAGCCGCAGATAGCCCTCGAAGGCGCCGTCCACACCGAACCGCGAGCCGGCGGCGAGCCGGACGCCCGCCCGTTCGCCGGCCTCGGCCAGCGCGCCGCCGGAGTGGCCCGCGATGTCCACCCAGAGCGTCAGCCCGCCGGCCGGCTCGGCGAACCGCCACTGCGGCAGCCGCTCGCGCAGCGCCGCGGTCAGCGCGCCGGCGCCGGCCCGCAGCCGGTCGAGCTGGAAGCCGCGGGTCTCGGCCAGCCGCCCGGTGAGCAGTTCGGCGGTGATCAGCTGGTCGAGCACCGGGGTGCCGATGTCGGTGTAGAGCCGCTCGGCGCTCAGCCGGCGCACCAGGGCGGGCGTCGCGCGGATCCAGCCCACCCGCAGCCCGCCCCAGAACAGCTTGCCGGCCGAGCCGACCGTGATCACCTGGGCGCCGCGGTCCAGCGCCGCGGTCGGCCGGACCGGCGGCGCGTCGGCCGGGCGGCCCCAGTCCAGTTCGGCCATCGTCTCGTCGACCAGCAGCACGGTGCCCGCGACCCGGGCGGCCGCGAGCAGCTCGCGGCGCTGCTCCTCGCCGATCATCGCGCCGGTCGGGTTCTGGAAGTCGGGGATCAGGTAGCCGAGGCGTGGCGCCGCGCCGCTCAGCACCCGGCGCCACTCGGGCAGGTCCCAGGCGGCCTGCTGCTCGGGCCCGTCCGGGCGGGCCAGCGGGACGGGGACCAGCCGGGCGCCGCCGGCCCGCAGGGTGAGCAGCGCGTGCGGGTAGCTCGGCGCCTCGACCGCGACCCGGTCGCCGCGGGTCAGCAGCGCCCGCTCCAGCAGGTGCAGCGCGCCCATCGCGCCGGTGGTGATCAGGATCTGGTCGGGCGTGGTGGGCAGTCCGCGCTCGGTGAACCGCCGGGCGACCGCCTCGCGCAGCACGGGCACGCCGGTCGGGTAGTTGCCGTGCCCGCAGGCGTATGCGGGCAGCAGCTCGACGGCGCGGGCGGCGGCCTCGCCGAGGAACGGCTGCGGAGCCGAGAGCGCGGCGACGCCCAGGTCGAGCACCCGGTCGGCCTCGTCCGGCGGGACGGGGTGCAGACCGTCGGTGGGCGGGGTGCTGCCCTCGGGCAGCGTGGTCCAGCTGCCCGAGCCGCGCCGGCTGCGCAGGTACCCGTCGGCGCGCAGCGTCTCGTACGCGGTGGCGATCGTGGTGCGGCTGAGCGTGAGCGCGCCGGCCAGCTCGCGTTCGGCGGGCATCCGGGTGCCGACCGGCAGCCGCCCCTCGGCGACCAGCGTCCGGACCTGGCCGGCGAGCCGCCGGTAGGCCGGCCGCGGACCGGCGCCCTGCACCGGCCGGGCGGTGGCGAGCAGCCGGGCGAGCGCGGCGGGGGTCACGGTGCTGTGCCAGTCGGTCATCGCGATCAGTCCACCTGAATCCGATTGGACCTGTATGCCGGCCCTGTGGACTCCCCATCATGGCAGAGCGGACCGCTCCGCAGACCGCACCGCTTCGTGTAAGGAGTCTCGATGGCCGTCCTCACCGTTCCCCGTCCCTCACTGGCCGGCCGGGCACTCGGGCGCCGGCTGCCGCAGCTGGCGGTCGGCCTGGTGCTCTACGGCGTCGCCATGGGCCTGATCTACCGCGCCGCGCTCGGCCTCGACCCCTGGGACGTCTTCCACCAGGGCCTGGCCGGGCACCTGGGCCTGAGCATCGGCACGGTGGTGATCCTGGTCGGCGCGGCCGTGCTGCTGTTCTGGCTGCCGCTGCGCCAGTGGCCCGGCGTCGGCACGGTCGGGAACGTGATCGTGCTCGGGCTCGCGATGAACTGGACGGTCTCGCTGCTGCCCGCGCAGCACGCGCTCGCGGTGCGGATCCCGCTGCTGGTCGCCGGGATCGTGCTGAACGGGCTGGCCACCGGCCTCTACATCGGCGCCCGGCTCGGCCCGGGCCCGCGCGACGGCGTGATGACCGGCCTGCACCGGCGCACCGGCGTCTCGCTGCGGCTGATCCGCACCGGCATCGAGATCACCGTGCTGCTGGCCGGAGTGCTGCTCGGCGGCAGTGTGGGGGTGGGGACGGTCGCGTACGCACTGGCGATCGGCCCGCTCGCGCAGTTCTTCCTGCGCCACTGCACGGTCCCGGCCGCGGCGAACTGGAACGAATGAAACTCGCGCCCGGCAGCCGTCCTTCGTCGCGCGGCGGGGCCGGGGTCTCGTAAGGTCGTCTCCGTGTTGGACGAGATGCGGATACGGGATCTTGGTGTCATCGACGACGCGGTGGTGGAGCTGGCACCCGGCTTCACCGTCGTGACCGGCGAGACCGGCGCCGGCAAGACCATGGTGGTGACCAGCCTCGGTCTGCTGCTCGGCGGCCGCGCCGACCCCGCGCTGGTCCGTGGCGGCGCCGAGCGCGCGGTGGTCGAGGGCCGCCTCGACCTGCCGGTCGGCTCACCGGCGGCCGTGCGCGCGCTGGAGGCCGGCGCCGAGCTGGACGACGGCGCGCTGCTGATCAGCCGTACGGTCTCCGCCGAGGGCCGCTCGCGCGCCTACGTCGGCGGCCGGTCGGTGCCGGTGGGCCTGCTCGCCGAGCTCGGCGAGGACCTGATCGCGGTGCACGGCCAGACCGACCAGCAGCGCCTGCTGCGGCCGGCCCGCCAGCGCGGCGCGCTGGACCGGTACGCCGGTCAGGCGCTGGCCGAGCCGCTGGCCCGCTACCGCACGGTCTACCGGCGGCTGCGCGAGGTCTCGGCCACGCTCGCCGAGCTGACCACCCGGGCGCGCGAGCGGGCCCAGGAGGCCGACCTGCTGCGCTTCGGCCTGGAGGAGATCGCCGCCGCCGAGCCGGTGGCCGGCGAGGAGCTGGAGCTGGCGGCCGAGGCCGAGCGGCTCGGCCACGCCGACGCGCTCTCCTCGGCCGCGGTGCTCGGGCACGCCGCGCTGGCGGGCGACCCCGCCGACCCGGACTCGCTGGACGCCGGCACTCTGGTCGGCCAGGCCCGCCGCGCGCTGGAGGCGGTGCGCGGCCACGACGAGCGGCTCGCCGCGATCGCCGACCGGCTCACCGAGGTCGGCTACCTGCTCGCCGACGTGGCCGGCGACCTCGCGCTCTACGCCGACGACCTGGACGCCGACCCGGTGCGCCTGGCCGCCGTCGAGGAGCGCCGCGCGGTGCTGGCCCAGCTGCTGCGCAAGTACGGCTCGGTCGAGGGGGGCACCGCCGAGGTGGTCGCCTGGGCGGAGGCCTCGGCCGTGCGGCTCGCCGAGCTGGACGGCGACGACGATCGGATCGACGAACTCGGCGAGGAGGAGAGCGCGCTGCGCGTCGAGCTGGCGCAGCTCGCCGCCGAGGTCTCGGCCGCCCGGCAGGCGGCGGCGGGGCGGTTCGCCGAGGCGGTCTCCGCCGAGCTCACCGAGCTGGCCATGCCGCACGCCCGGGTCACCTTCGAGCTCAGCCGGGTGGACGACCCGGCCGGTCTGGAGCTGGACGGGCGCACGGTCGGCTACGGCTCGCACGGCGTGGACGAGGTCGAGGTGCTGCTGGCCCCGCACCCCGGCGCCTCGCCACGCCCGATCGCCAAGGGCGCTTCGGGCGGCGAGCTGTCCCGGGTGATGCTCGCCGTCGAGGTGGTCTTCGCCGGCGCCGACCCGGTGCCGACGTACCTCTTCGACGAGGTGGACGCCGGTGTCGGCGGCAAGGCGGCGGTCGAGATCGGCCGCCGGCTCGCCAAGCTGGCCCGCAGCGCCCAGGTCGTCGTGGTCACCCACCTGCCGCAGGTCGCGGCGTTTGCCGACCGGCACCTGGTGGTCGAGAAGACCAACGACGGCACGGTCACCCGCAGCGGCGTGAAGACGCTGACCGACGAGGAGCGGGTGCGCGAGCTGTCCCGGATGCTGGCGGGCCTGGAGGACTCCGAGCTCGGCCGGGCACACGCCGAGGAGCTCCTCGCCACCGCCCGCGCCCCTCGGGACGTCGGCTGACCGGGCCATGGCACCATCTATCGTTTCCAGTTAGCGGCCGCTTACCGGTGAGTGGCTGTCAGTAGCGAGTCGGAGCGAGACGACGTGGACCATTCCTCCGCCCGGGGCGGCGCGAACGGCCCGGAGACGGGCCAGCTGCACGTGGTGCTGGTGCTGTCGGCCGGCAGCGGCGGGATCGGCGCGCACGTGCGCTCCCTGGCCCAGGGGCTGACCGCGCACGGCGTGCAGGTGACGCTGTGCGCGCCGGCCGAGTCGGCCGAGCTCTTCGGGCTGTCGCACACCGGCGCGGCCTTCCACCCGGTCGAGATCACCGCGACCTCGGGCGCGCGCAGCGACGCGACCGCGATCGGCGAGCTGCGCCGCGCCTTCACCGGCGCGGACCTGGTGCACGCGCACGGCCTGCGGGCCGGGCTGCTCTCCGACCTGGCGCTGCGCACGGCCGGCCGGCTGCCGGGGCTGCGCCCCGAGACGCCGTTGGTGGTGACCTCGCACCACGCGCTGCTGGCCACCGGCCTGGAGCGGCGGCTGCAGCGGCTGATGGAGCGCCGGGTGGCCCGCTCGGCCGACCTGGTGCTCGGCGCCTCCTCCGACCTGGTGGCCCGGGCCCGCGAGCTCGGCGCGACCGACGCCCGGCTCGGCCCGGTGGCGGCCCCGCCGCCGGCCGGTGGCGGGCTGGACCGGGCCGCCGTCCGGGCCGGGCTGCTCGGGCCGGACGAGCAGCAGCGCCCGCTGGTGCTCGCGGTCGGCCGGCTGGTCCCGCACAAGGGCTTCGGCCAGCTGCTGGACGCCGCGAAGGAGCTGACGGGGCAGAGGGAGCTGGCGGGGCAGGCGGGGGCGCCCGGGCCCGGCGACCCGCTGGTGCTGCTGGCCGGCGACGGCCCCGAGGGCCCGGAGCTGGCCGAGCGGGTGGCCGCCGAGCAGCTCCCGGTCCGGCTGCTCGGTCACCGCACCGACGTGCCCGACCTGCTGGCCGCCGCCGACGCGGTGGTGATCAGCAGCCGCTGGGAGGCCCGCTCGCTGGTCGCCCAGGAGGCGCTGCGGGCCGGTGTGCCGCTGGTGGCCACCTCGGTCGGCGGGATCCCCGAACTGGTCGGCGATGCCGCGGTGCTGGTCCCGGCCGGCGACCCGGTCGTGCTCGGCCGGGCGGTCGCGGAGCTGCTGGCCGACCCGGGGCGGCGCGCGGCGCTGGCCAAGGCCGGCCCGGCCCAGGCCGAGACCTGGCCGGACGAGGCCGCCACCGTGGCGCAGGTGCTCAGCACGTACGACGAACTGGTCCAGCGCCGCTGAGCCGCGCCGGACCAGGGCCGGGCCCTGCGGCAGCCCTCAGACCGCCTGCCGGCTCGGCTCGTGCGGCGCCGCTGACTGCGCGTCCTGCGCGTCCTGCGGGCGCGTGGTGTGCGGTTGCGGCGCCAGGTAGGCCGCGCCGCACGCGGTGAGCCGCAGCGCGGTGTCGATCAGCGGCACGTGGCTGAACGCCTGGGGGAAGTTGCCGACCTGCCGCTTGAGCCGCGGGTCCCACTCCTCGGCGAGCAGCCCGAGGTCGTTGCGCAACTCCAGCAGCTTCTCGAACAGCTCGCGCGCCTCGGCCACCCGGCCGATCATCGCCAGGTCGTCCGCGAGCCAGAACGAGCAGGCCAGGAACGCGCCTTCGTGCCCCGCCAGGCCGTCCACGTTGTTGCCCGACTCGTCGTGCGTCGGGTAGCGCAGCACGAAGCCGTCCTCGGTGGAGAGCTCGCGCTGGATCGCCTCGATGGTGCCGATCACCCGCTTGTCGTCCGGCGGCAGGAAGCCGACCTGCGGGATCAGCAGCAGCGAGGCGTCCAGCTCGGTGCCGCCGTAGTACTGCGTGAAGGTGTTGCGGTCCGGGTCGTAGCCCTTCTCGCAGACGTCGGCGTGGATCTCGTCGCGCAGCGCCCGCCAGCGGTCAAGGGGACCCTCGGCCGGTGTCTGCTCGATCAGCTTGATGGTGCGGTCCACCGCGACCCAGGCCATCACCTTGGAGTGGACGAAGTGCCGGCGCGGCCCGCGCACCTCCCAGATGCCCTCGTCCGGGGCCTTCCAGTGCTCCTCCAGGTAGCTGATCAGGCGCAGCTGGAGCAGGTGGGCGTGGTCGTTGCGGGACAGGCCGGTCATCTGCGCCAGGTAGAGCGCCTCGACCACCTCGCCGTAGACGTCCAGCTGGAGCTGGTCGGCGGCGCCGTTGCCGACCCGGACCGGGGCCGAGTTCTCGTAGCCGGGCAGCCAGTCGAGCACCGACTCGTTCAGCTCGCGCCGGCCGGTGATGGTGTACATGATCTGCAGGTTCTCCGGGTCACCGGCGACCGCGCGCAGCAGCCACTCGCGCCAGGCCCGGGCCTCCTCCCGGTAGCCGGTGCGCAGCAGCGAGGAGAGCGTGATCGCGGCGTCGCGCAACCAGGTGTAGCGGTAGTCCCAGTTGCGCACGCCGCCGATGTCCTCGGGCAGCGAGGTGGTCGGGGCCGCGACGATGCCGCCGGTCGGCGCGTAGGTGAGCGCCTTGAGCGTGATCAGCGAGCGGACCACCGCGTCGCGGTACGGGCCCTGGTACGTGCACTGGCCGACCCAGCCGAGCCAGAAGTCCTCGGTGAGCGCGAGCGAGCCCTCCGGGTCGGGGATCTCCGGCGGGGCCAGGTGTGACTTCTGCCAGGTGAGGGCGAAGGTGACGCGCTCGCCGGCCTCGATGGTGAAGTCGGCGTACGTGGTCAGGTCGCGGCCGTACGTCTCGGCCTCGCCGTCCAGCCAGACCGAGTCGGGGCCGGCCATGGCGACGGTGCGGTGGGTACCGTCCGGCTGCTCGACCCGGTGCACCCAGGGGACGACCTTGCCGTAGCTGAACCGCATCCGCAGCGCGGAGCGCATCCGCACCCGGCCCGAGACGCCCTCGACGATCCGGATCATCTGCGGCACCGGCTCCTGGCCGCTCAGGTGCCGCGGCGGCATGAAGTCGATCACCCGCACGGTGCCGCGCGGGGTGTCCCACTCCTGCTCCAGGATCAGCGAATCGCCCCGGTAACTGCGCCGGTCGGCGGGCACGGCGGGTGCCGCGGCGCTGATCGGCGGCACCTTGAGTTCACTCGTATCGGTGAACGGCGCGCGCTGCGCGGGAGCCGTCGGCAGCGGGCCCGCCGGCGCCGCCTCGGCCGGGCCGATCCGCCAGAAGCCGTGTTCATCGGTGCCCAGCAGGCCGGCGAAGACGGCGGGGGAGTCGAATCGGGGCAGGCAGAGCCAGTCCACGGCCCCGTCTCTGCTGACCAGGGCGGCGGTCTGCATGTCCCCGATAAGTGCGTAGTCCTCGATACGGCCGGCCACGTGAATCTCCAGTTCGCGGTAGTGCTCGGCGGTCGCCGACGGGGGCGAGAGCGGAGCTGCGGGCCGGGGGTGACACGGGGCCCGGACCGGGCGCCCCCGGGGTCCGCTGGTGGCGGTGGGCCGGGGACGGGCCGTGCGGAGCCGGTCGTGGGCTCCTGGACTGGGCGCGGGAGGGAAGCGGGTGGAGCGGGGAGTCCGGTCGCGCATCGCGGGGACGGGAGAGGGGTCGTCCGGACCTCTCCGTCCTCGCCTGCTCTGCTGTCGGCGATGCGTCCGTGCAGGATACGACGCCGGAGTGGGCCGCAGCACCCGGAAACGATCAGGTACCGCCGTCTGCCCGGGGACCGGTGGTGAAAGTAGCCCGGGTGGGTGAGCGAACCGCTGGAACGGGTGATCCGGAGCTGGTCGTTCCGGGCCACCCGGACCCCGGCACGGGCTATCGGGACACCCGCTGCCGGGCCATGCCGCGACCGGGCTGCGGGCCGTCCCGGGCTCACCCGGACGGCCCACCCGCAGGCCGTCCGGCAGGCGTCCGAGCGCGACCCGTCCGGCGCGCTGATACCCTGGTATCCCGTGGACTGGTGGGATCAACCGCCCCGGACCCGCCGACTGACGACCCCGCAACAATGGCTTTCGTCACCTCGGCGCGACCGCAGCCACCAGCGTCATCCTCGACCGCGACCCACGGGAGCCCCCTCTTGGCACAGCCCCATTCCGGCAAGGCAGCGAACAGCCGCGCCGTGACGACCAAGCACCTCTTCGTCACCGGGGGTGTCGCCTCTTCACTCGGCAAGGGGCTCACCGCCTCCAGCCTCGGTGCGCTGCTCAAGGCACGCGGCCTGCGGGTGACGATGCAGAAGCTCGACCCGTACCTGAACGTGGACCCGGGCACCATGAACCCGTTCCAGCACGGCGAGGTCTTCGTGACCGACGACGGCGCGGAGACGGACCTGGACATCGGCCACTACGAGCGGTTCCTGGACACCAACCTGCACGGCTCGGCGAACGTCACCACCGGGCAGGTCTACTCCACGGTGATCGCCAAGGAGCGGCGCGGCGAGTACCTCGGCGACACCGTCCAGGTCATCCCGCACATCACGAACGAGATCAAGTCCCGGATCCGCCGGATGGCGACCGAGGACGTCGACGTGGTGATCACCGAGGTCGGCGGCACGGTCGGCGACATCGAGTCGCTGCCGTTCCTGGAGGCCGTCCGCCAGGTCCGGCACGAGGTCGGCCGCGACAACGTCTTCTTCGTGCACGTCTCGCTGCTGCCGTACATCGGCCCCTCGGGCGAGCTGAAGACCAAGCCGACCCAGCACTCGGTCGCCGCGCTGCGCAACATCGGCATCCAGCCGGACGCGATCGTGCTGCGCGCCGACCGCGAGGTGCCGCAGGCGATCAAGCGCAAGATCTCGCTGATGTGCGACGTGGACGAGGAGGCCGTGGTCGCGGCCATCGACGCCAAGTCGATCTACGACATCCCGAAGGTGCTGCACGGCGAGGGCCTGGACGCGTACGTGGTGCGCCGGCTCGACCTGCCGTTCCGCGACGTGGACTGGACGATCTGGGACGACCTGCTGCGCCGGGTCCACGAGCCCCAGCACATCGTCAAGGTCGCGCTGGTCGGCAAGTACATCGACCTGCCCGACGCCTACCTGTCGGTGACCGAGGCGCTGCGGGCCGGCGGCTTCGCGAACAACGCCCGGGTCGAGATCAAGTGGGTCACCTCGGACGACTGCGAGACACCCGAGGGCGCCCGCGAGCAGCTCGGCGACGTGGACGCGATCTGCATCCCCGGCGGCTTCGGCGACCGCGGCGTGAACGGCAAGGTCGCCGCGATCACCTACGCCCGGGAGAACAAGATCCCGCTGCTGGGCCTCTGCCTGGGCCTGCAGTGCGTGGTCATCGAGGCCGCGCGCAACCTGGCCGGTCTGCCGGAGGCCAACTCGACCGAGTTCGAGCCGGCCGCCCAGCACCCGGTGATCTCCACCATGGCCGAGCAGCTGGCGATCGTCGGCGGCCAGGGCGACCTGGGCGGCACGATGCGCCTGGGCCTGTACCCGGCCAAGCTCGCCGAGGGCTCGATCGTCCGTGAGGTCTACGGCGGCGAGCAGTACGTGGACGAGCGCCACCGCCACCGCTACGAGGTCAACAACGCCTACCGCGCGGACCTGGAGAAGACCGGCCTGGTCTTCTCCGGCCTGTCGCCGAAGGGCGACCTGGTGGAGTACGTCGAGTACCCCCGCGAGGTGCACCCCTACCTGGTCGCCACCCAGGCGCACCCGGAGCTGAAGTCCCGTCCGACCCGCCCGCACCCGCTCTTCGCGGGTCTGGTCGCGGCGGCGATCAAGATCATGACCGGCGGGGAGTGACCCCACCCGGTCTGTTCGCCTGACGGCGGTCCCGCGGTTCACCCGCGGGGCCGCCGTTTGGCATTAGATTGTGTCGTACTGACGAAAAGGGGAGTGTCATGACGGGCAATCAGGGACCGGCGGCCGGAGCGGCGATCGCGGACGTGGCGGAGGAGTGGCCGATCCGGTCCACCGAGCTGCCGTTCCAGGGCAAGGTCACCGGCGTGCGCACCGACGAGGTGCTGATGCCGGACGGCGGCTACCAGCGCCGGGACTACCAGACCCACCCGGGCTCGGTCGCGGTGCTCGCGCTCGACGAGCGGCAGCGGGTGCTGCTGGTGCGCCAGTACCGGCACCCGGTCCGCCGGCGGCTCTGGGAGCTGCCGGCCGGCCTGCTGGACGTCCCCGGTGAGAACCCGCTGCACGCCGCGCAGCGCGAGCTCTTCGAGGAGGCGTACTGCCAGGCGGAGCAGTGGCGGGTCCTGGTCGACTTCTACACCTCGCCCGGTGGCTCCGACGAGGCGGTGCGGCTCTTCCTGGCCACCGGCACGGCCGAGGCGCAGGGCGAGCGGTATGCGGCGCACGGCGAGGAGCTGGAGATCGAGACCGCCCGGGTGCCGCTGGAGCAGCTGATCGGGCGGGTGCTGGCCGGCGAGCTGCACAACCCGACGCTGGTCACCGGCGTGTTCGCGCTGCAGGCGGCGCTGACCGGCCCCGGGCTGGACGCGCTGCGCGGGCCGGACGCGCCGTGGCCGGCCCGGCCGTTCAAGGCCTGACGGGCCGCAGGCGTCTCGGATCCGCCGGGCGCCGGGCTCGCCGGTCCGACGCCGCCGGGCTCCCCGACCTGACGGCGTCGGACCGGCGGACCTGACGGCGTCGAGTTCGCGGACCCGGCCGCGGCGTAATCCCTGCGGGTGCGGGGTACCGGCCGGGCGGGTGATTCGACGGTTCGTCATACCGGTGTCCGCTCGGCGCCGGCGTCCGGCCGAACTACGCTTCGCTGACGGGCGGTCGTGGGTCGCCCGCGAACCGTTGGCGGCAGGGCGACTGGGTCGGGAGTGGCGCTGGTGGCGAGGAAGACGGCGACGATGGATGCACGTCCGTCCGCGAGCACACCGCACGGTGCCTCTTCCGGTGCGTCTTCCGGTGCCTGCGCCGGTGCGTCCGAGGCCGGTCCGCTCCCCGCCCGCGAGCCGTTCGTCGGCCGCCGCGCCGAGCTGGCCGCGCTGCGGGCCGCTGCCGCGCGGCCGACGACCGACGGGCGCTGCCGGGTGCTCGTGGTCGCCGGCCGTCCGGGCTCCGGCCGCACTGCGCTGGCCAGGCGGTTCGCCCGTTCACTGGCCGCGCAGTACCCGCCGCTGGCGGTGCGGCTCAGCGCGCCGGACGGCACTCCGGTCGAGCCCGGTGCGGTGGCCCGGCTGCTGCTGGAGCGGCTCGGCGAGCCGAGCGAGGGCCTGCCCGCCGATCCCGGGTCCGCCGAGCCCGGGTCCGCCGAGCCCGGGTCGGCCGAACCGGACCCGGCCTGCGCCCGGCTGCGCGCCGTGCTGACCGGCCGGTCCACGCTGCTGCTGCTCGACGACGTCCCCGACGCCGACTCGTTGCTCCCGCTGCTCCCCGACGAGCCGCGCTGCCTGGTGCTCGCCGTCACGACCGGCCCGCTGACCGGCCTGGTCGACCGCTACCCGGTGGACCCGGTGATCCTGCGCGGGCTGGACGAGGGCGCCGCCGTCGAACTGCTCACCTGCCTGATCGGCGGCACCCGGACCGGCTGCGATCCGGTCGGCGCCGCCGAACTCGCCGAGGCCTGCGCGGGGCGCCCGGCCGCGCTGCGGCTGATGGCCGACTGGCTGCACGAGCGCCCCAAGGCGGCCGTCCCGGAGGCCGCGGCCGCGCTGCGTGAGGCGGCGGCCGGCGGCGAGCCACTGCCCGCCGCGCTGGCGCTGCGCTACCAGGCGCTGCCGGTCGCGCAGGCGCGGCTGCTGCGGATGCTCACGCTGGCCCCCGGCGGCCGGGCGGATCTGCGCACCGCCTCCGCACTGGTCGGCTGCCCGGCGCCGGAGGCCGCCGCCGCGCTGCACGCGCTGGCCGGCTACGAACTGCTCGACGAGGAGGAGCCAGCCGCCGACGGCACCCCGCGCTACCGGGTGCCCGGCCGCTTCTTCGCCGAGCTGACCGCGCTGCGCGCCCGGCTGGACCGCCCCGGCGAGCTCCAGCTGGCCCGGGCCCGGCTGCTGGAGCGGCTGGTGCGGCTCACCGACTCGGCCCGCGCGCTGCTGGATCCGGCCACCGCCGCGCCCGAGCCGCTGCCCGGAGCGCTGCGGCTGCGCACCGCCGAGCAGGCCAGGCAGTGGCTGCTCGGGGAGCGGGAGCTGCTGCTGGCGGCCGTCGAGCAGGCGATCGGCGAAGCCGATCTGGACGGCTCGGCCGGCCGGCTGGTCGGCCTGGTGCTGCGCACGCTGCCACTGACCGGCCCGGTCCGCGCCGCCGATCGCTACCGGCTGCACGCGCTGGTGCTGCGGATGGCCGAGCGGCACGGCGATCCGCGCCGGGCCGCCGCCGCGCTGCTCAACCTGGGCGATCTGCGCGCCGTCGCCGGCCAGTGGGAGCTCGCCGCCCGCCACTACCGGGCGGCGCTGGAGCACACCCGCCGGCCGCTCGACGAGCCGGCCGCGGCCCGGGCGGTCGAGGGTGCGGCCGAGTGCTACCGGGCGCTCGGCGATCCGGTCCGCGCGGCGGACTGGTACGGCCGGGCGCTCGCACTGCGCCGGGCGCTGGACGATCCGGCCGGCCAGGCCCGGCTGCTGGCCCGCACCGGCGAGGCGCATGCCGCGCAGCGCCGTTACGAGGAGGCCGGGCGCGAGTACCGCGCCGCGCTCGCGCTGCTGCGCCGGATCGGCGATCAGCGCGGTGCTGGCGCGGTCGCGGCCGCACTCGAACGGCTGCCGCAGCCGCCGCGCTGACCTGGGCGGATGCACGCGGTCGGGGCCCGTGCAACTGCTGAGTGGATCGTGCCACGGGCAGACTTCCGGTGAGGCTTACGAGCTATGGGAAGTCTGCCCGTTCTGGGGCGGTTTGACAGGAAGGTCCCGAGACAAGCCTACGAATCTGCCAATGAGTCACGCAGATTTAGTCTCTTTGTAAGGCTGGCGGATCCGCTGGGCTTCATTACACTCGACTTAGTCGCGCAGTGCAGCGTGTCCCCGGCCGTGCCGGAGGCATGCCCGCGCGGGCACCCGCCGGTCTTCCCCCGGTCGGGACTCCCCTGGCAAGTAGGGACGTGTTTAGCCGTGACCAAGGTCGGCATCCCCCGTGAGGTCAAGAACCACGAGTACCGCGTGGCCATCACGCCGGCCGGCGTGCATGAGCTGGTCCGCAACGGCCACGAGGTCTTCATCGAGGACGGCGCCGGCGTCGGCTCCTCGATCCCGAACGAGGAGTACGTGGCCGCCGGTGCCACCATCCTCGACACCGCTGACGAGGTGTGGGCCACCGCCGACCTGCTGCTGAAGGTCAAGGAGCCGATCGCCCAGGAGTACCACCGCCTCCGCAAGGGCCAGACGCTCTTCACCTACCTGCACCTGGCGGCCGACCGGGCCGGCACCGACGCGCTGGTCGCCTCCGGCACCACCGCGATCGCGTACGAGACCGTGCAGCTGGCCAACGGCGCGCTGCCGCTGCTCGCCCCGATGTCCGAGGTCGCGGGCCGGCTGGCCCCGCAGGTCGGCTCGTACCACCTGATGCGCCCGGCCGGCGGCCGCGGCGTGCTGCCCGGCGGCGTGCCCGGCACCTACCCGGCCAAGTGCGTCGTCATCGGTGGCGGCGTCTCCGGCTGGCACGCGGCCACCATCGCGATCGGCATGGGCTACGAGGTGACCCTGCTGGACCGCGACATCAACAAGCTGCGCGAGGCCGACCGGATCTTCGGCAACAAGATCAAGGCGATCGTCTCCAACGCCTTCGAGCTGGAGAAGGCCGTGCTGGAGGCCGACCTGGTGATCGGCGCCGTGCTGATCCCGGGCGCCAAGGCCCCCAAGCTCGTCACCAACGAGCTGGTCTCGCGGATGAAGCCGGGCTCGGTGCTCGTGGACATCGCGATCGACCAGGGCGGCTGCTTCGAGGACTCCCGTGCGACCACGCACGCCGAGCCGACCTTCCCGGTCCACAACTCGGTCTTCTACTGCGTGGCGAACATGCCGGGCGCCGTCCCGAACACGTCCACCTACGCGCTGACCAACGCGACGCTGCCGTACGTCGTCGAGCTGGCCAACCGCGGCTGGAAGGACGCGCTGCGCCGTGACGCCGCGCTGGCCAAGGGCCTGAACGTGCACGAGGGCCAGATCACCTACGGCGCCGTCGCCGAGGCGTTCGGCCTGCCCTCCATCTCGCTGGAGAACGTGCTCGCCTGACGCTCCGCCAGGTCCTCGTGACGGGCTCCGAGCACGGCTCCGGGCACCGTCGCGACACCCCCGCAGTACCGTCGAAGGCCCCTGGTCGGCAGTAGCCGACCGGGGGCTTCGGCGTGCGTCAACGCGCCGAGGGTCGAGTCACCCGCCCCTTGACAGAACCCGGTCGGGTGGCCGACACATCGGGCCCACTACCGTGGATTGTGTTGCTGCGAACGCCCGAAACGGCCTAGAGTCGCAAACCGTCGGCATGGTGTCAGGCTGACGAATCGACATAATGCCCTGGATGCCCAAGGAGGTAAGACGACTTGTGAATGAGTCGACATTTGCTCCCGGGGGTGGTCAGCCAGGACTGGCGGAGCGCGTCTCCGGACAGCCGACCGACGACACCGGGGCCGGATACACCACCGTAGGAGCGAGCGAGATCGGCACGGTCGCCGTGCGGACCTTCGAGGCCCGGCAGGCCGCCGCCTCGACCGCTGTCTACGATGCCGACCTGCCCGGTACCGGTCTGGCCTACGGCGAGTTCGCCTATGGCTCCTACGACGACCCGGACGCCGAGTACGAACCCGACCCGGAGTACGCCGCCACCTTGGCCCCCGACGCAGCCCGCCAGCGCCGCGAGCGGATCGGCCCCACCGGCCGCCCGCTCCCGTACTTCCCGATCCCCGCGCCGCTGGCCGAGCACGGCCCCGCGCAGATCATCGCGATGTGCAACCAGAAGGGCGGCGTCGGCAAGACCACCTCCACCATCAACCTGGGCGCCGCGCTGGCCGAGTACGGCCGCCGGGTGCTGCTGGTCGACTTCGACCCGCAGGGCGCGCTCTCGGTGGGCCTCGGGGTCAACCCGATGGAGCTGGACGTCACGGTCTACAACCTGCTCATGGAGCGGGGACTGACGGCCGATGAGGTGCTGCTGAAGACCGCGGTGCCGGGCATGGACCTGCTGCCCTCGAACATCGACCTGTCGGCCGCCGAGGTGCAGCTGGTCAGCGAGGTGGCCCGGGAGTCGGCGCTGGCCCGCGCGCTCAAGCCGCTGCTGCCGGACTACGACTACGTCATCATCGACTGCCAGCCCTCGCTCGGCCTGCTGACGGTCAATGCGCTGACCGCCGCGCACAGCGTCATCGTGCCGCTGGAGTGCGAGTTCTTCGCGCTGCGCGGCGTGGCGCTGCTCACCGAGACGATCGAGAAGGTCTGCGAGCGGCTCAACCCCGACCTGCGCCTGGACGGCATCCTGGCCACCATGTACGACTCGCGCACGGTGCACAGCCGCGAGGTGCTGGCCCGGGTGGTCGAGGCGTTCGGCGACCACGTCTTCCACACCGTGATCGGGCGGACCGTCAGGTTCCCGGAGACCACGGTGGCCGGTGAGCCGATCACCACGTACGCGACCAACTCGGTGGGCGCGGCCGCCTACCGCCAGCTCGCCAGGGAGGTGCTCGCCCGGTGCCGCCCCGTCGAGTGAGCCTCCCGGGGGCCGACGAGCTGTTCCGCAGCACCGGCGGGATGGCACTGTCGCCCTCCCTGGCGAGCCGCTCGGCCGCCGAGCCGGCCGCTGCCGGCGGCGGCGATGCTGCGCAGCAGTCCGACGCCGCCTCCGCCGACGCTCCCTCGGCTCCCTCGGACGCCGCCACGCCGGGCGGCGCGGCACCGCGCTCCGCGGCCGGCCCGTCCGTTCCCGCCGGGCGCACGCCCGCGCACGCCCTGGAGGGCCCTGGAGGGCCCGCGAGCCCGGCGCACGCCCGTGGCCCCCGGCCGGGTGCGATCGCCCCGCAGGCGGGCGCCGGTGGCCCCGCAGCGGCCCAGGGCGAGGACGGGCAGGCCGACGCCGCCCGCCGCCGCACCCGCGGCCGGGCCCCGCGCCGCCCCAGCGGGCGCGAGCGGCACGACGAGAAGATCACCGTGTACGTCTCCGCCGAGGAGCTGATGGACCTCGAACACGCGCGGCTGGTGCTGCGCGGTGAGCACGGGCTGGCGGTGGACCGCGGCCGGGTGGTGCGCGAGGCGATCGCGGTCGTGCTGGCCGATCTGGAGCAGCGCGGCGAGGCGAGCATCCTGGTCCGGCGGTTGCGCGGCCGCTGAGCGCGGCCGGCGTGTGAAGATGGACCGCCATGGCCCGCACCTCCTCCTCCCAGCCCGATGCAGCCCAGTCCCGCGCTGAGCCGGCGACCAGCTCTCGGGGCGCTTTCCAGGTGCGGCTGGCCAACTTCGAGGGGCCCTTCGACCTGCTGCTCGGGCTGATCGCCAAGCACAAGCTGGACGTCACCGAGGTCGCGATCTCCCGGGTCACCGACGAGTTCATGGCCTACATCAAAGCGATGGGCCCGGACTGGGACCTGGACGCGGCCACCGAGTTCCTCGTGGTCGCCGCCACCCTGCTCGACCTGAAGGCGGCCCGGCTGCTGCCCGCCGCCGAGGTCGAGGACGAGGCCGACCTGGCCCTGCTGGAGGCCCGCGACCTGCTCTTCGCCCGGCTGCTGCAGTACCGCGCGTACAAGAGGGTGGCGGACGTCTTCGAGCAGCGCTGGGCGAGCGAGCAGCTGCGCCGCCCGCGCACCGTCGGCCTGGAGCCCCGGTTGGCCGAGCTGCTGCCGGAGGTGGTGATCCACATCGGCCCCGAGCGGTTCGCGCAGCTGGCGGCCCGGACGATGGCGCCGAAGCCGAAGCCGGTGGTCTACGTGGACCACATCCACGCCCCGGCGGTGAGCGTGCGCGAGCAGGCGGCGCTGGTGATTGCGTACCTGGCCGAGCGCGGCTCGGCCGACTTCGCGGAGCTGGTCGCGGACGCGGACGGCACGCTCGTGGTGGTCGCCCGGTTCCTCGCGCTGCTGGAGCTCTACCGGGAGCGGGTGGTCGCCTTCGACCAGCCGGAGGCGCTCGGCGGGCTGCTGGTGAGCTGGGTCGCCGAGGGCGACCGGGCGCTGATCGAGGTGACGGACGAGTTCGACCGTCCGCCGGGCGAGGGAGAGGGAGCTGCTGCGCCGTGAGTGCTGACGACATGAGTGCTGCCGACGGGGCGGATGGAGGCGCGCGACCGGCGCGCCGGGCGCTCGGTGTGCCGGGACGGGCGCGCGAGGGGGAGTGGCAGGAGTCGGCGTACTCGGCGGAGCTCGCGGCCGGGCTCGCCGGTGACGAGTGGCTGGAGCCCGAGCCGGAGCCGGTCATGGTGTCGGTGCCGACGGTGGTGCACCCGCGTGAGGCCGAGGCGGCGGAGCCCGAGCATGAGCCCGAGGCTGAGTCCGAGTCCGAGGCTGAGCCCGATTCCGAGCCCGGCTCTGAGCCCGCGGTGCCGCTGCGGGCCGGGCTGGAAGCCGTCCTGATGATCGCCGACGAGCCGGTGACCGAATCGCGGCTGGCCGCCGTCGTGGACCGGCCGGTGGCCGAGGTGGCGGCCGCGCTAAGGGAGTTGGCGGCCGAGTACACCGCGCAGCAGCGCGGATTCGAGCTGCGGCTGGTGGCCGGCGGCTGGCGGTTCTACAGCCGGGCCGCGTGCGCGCCGGTGGTCGACCGGTTCGTGCTGGACGGCCAGCAGGCCCGGCTGACCCAGGCCGCACTGGAGACTCTGGCGGTCGTCGCCTACCGCCAGCCGGTGTCCCGTTCACGGGTCTCAGCGGTACGTGGTGTGAACTGTGACGGTGTGATGCGTACCCTGGTACAGCGAGGACTGGTGGAGGAGACCGGATCCGAGCCCGAAACAGGTGCGATCCTGTATCGGACGACGAACTACTTCCTGGAACGGATGGGCCTGCGCGGCCTGGACGAGCTGCCGGAGCTTGCGCCCTTCCTTCCCGAGGTCGACGACGTGGAAGCGGAGTCCCTCGAAGGCACGGTGATCGCGGACGCGGTCGCCGCCGCGAGCGCACGGGAAGTGCAGTGAGGTCGGCCGGCACGACCCGCACTTCCCCCCTGGTAATCGACGACGTACGGACATTTGATGCGTAGCAGTGGTAGCGGTAACGGCAGGAACAGCGGCGGCGGCGGTGGCGGTAGCCGCGGCGGTCAGCGCGGTGGCAGTGGTTCGTTCGGCGGCAGCGGTGGCGGTGGCGGCCGGGGTGGTTCCGGCGGCGGCGGTTCGTACGGTGGCGGTCGCGGGGGCAGCAGCTCCGGCGGTGGCTCGTACGGTGGCGGCCGGGGCGGTAGCGGCTCCGGCGGTGGCTCGTTCGGCGGCGGTCGGGGCGGTAGCAGCTCTGGCGGCGGTTCGTACGGTGGCGGTCGTGGGGGCAGCAGCTCCGGCGGTGGCTCGTACGGTGGCGGCCGGGGCGGTAGCGGCTCCGGTGGCGGCTCGTACGGCGGCGGTCGCGGTGGGTCCGGCGGCGGTGGCTCGTACAGCGGTGGCGGTCGTGGCGGCAGCAGCTCCGGCGGCAGCTCGTACAGCGGCGGCCGCGGTCGTGACGACCGCCGTGACGACCGTCAGTACCCGGACCGTCCGCTGCGCCCCGAGGAGCGCCGCTACGACCGTCCCGAGTACGGCGGCGGCCCGAACGCCACCCCCGCGCGCGGCGGCTACACCGGCCGTCGCCCCGGTCCGGCCCCGCGGCCGCGTCAGGCCGGCCAGGCCGCGCCCGGCGACCCGCGCCGCCAGCCGCAGCGCTCGCGCGAGCTCCAGGCCAAGATCGAGGACGCGGTGCTGGCCCGGCATGACAAGCCGGCCGTGAAGCTGCCGAAGACCTTCGGCGAGCCCGAGGGCGAGCGCCTGCAGAAGGTGCTGGCCCGGGCCGGCATCGGCAGCCGCCGCGCCTGCGAGGAGCTGATCGAGCAGGGCCGCGTCGAGGTCAACGGCGTGCAGGTCACCGAGCAGGGCAAGCGGGTCGACCCCGAGAACGACGAGATCAAGGTGGACGGCCTGACCGTCGCCACCCAGTCGTACCTGTTCTTCGCGCTCAACAAGCCGGCCGGCGTCGTCTCCACCATGGAGGACCCGGACGGCCGTCAGTGCCTGGGCGACTACGTGACCAACCGGGAGACCCGGCTGTTCCACGTCGGCCGCCTCGACACCGAGACCGAGGGCATCATCCTGCTCACCAACCACGGCGAGCTGGCCCACCGGCTGACCCACCCGCGGTACGGCGTGACCAAGACCTACCTGGCCGCGATCCAGGGCCCGATCCCGCGTGACCTGGGCAAGCAGCTGGCCCAGGGCATCGAGCTGGAGGACGGCTTCGCCCGCGCCGACAGCTTCAAGGTCGTCTCCAACGTCGGCAAGAACTACCTGGTCGAGGTGACCCTGCACGAGGGCCGCAAGCACATCGTGCGCCGGATGCTCGCCGAGGCGGGTTTCCCGGTCGAGAAGCTGGTCCGCACCCACTTCGGCCCGATCGCGCTCGGCGACCAGAAGTCGGGCTGGCTGCGCCGCCTGACCAACCCCGAGGTCGGCCAGCTCATGCGTGAGGTCGGCCTGTAGCGCCTGCCGCACCCCACCGGGCCCGTCCGGACATCGACCGGACGGCCCCGGGGCCGCTGAGGCTTCAGTGCCCTAAAGGGCCGTGCATCCATGGATTGGGCGCACGGCCCTTACGGCTTTCCCAGCCAACTGCCAGGCTTGAGCTGCGCGGGGTTGTCACAAGGATCATTGGTGGCAGAAGATGGCCACGGAAACAGCACACGCCAGGTGGCGTGAAACCGCCATACCGGGGAGGGGCCGACATGCCTGACGCTTTCGGTGCGCTCGGGCTCTCCGAGCCCGACGGCCAGATCTACGCCGCGCTGGTGGCCGCCCCGCAGTCCACCGCCACGGAACTCGCCGAGCGCTCCGGGCTGTCCGTCCAGCAGAGCAGCAAGTCGCTGGGCCGGCTCGCCCAGCAGGGCATGGCCACCCGCGCACCGGTCGAGCGGGACCGCTACCTCGCGGTCGCGCCGGACGTCGCGATCGGCACGCTGATCGGCCACCGCGAGGCCGAGCTGCGCAGCGCCCGCGCCGAGATGCACCGGCTGATGGACGCGTTCCGGGAGGCCTCCCGGTTCACCGACCCGGCCCGCTCGGTCGAGGTGCTGACCGGTGGCGAGGCGATCGCCCAGCGGCTGCTGCACCTGCAGGAGACCACGCTGCACCAGGTCCGCGGCTTCGACCGCCCGCCCTACGTGCAGGACGCCGCAGCCAACCTGACCAGGCAGCGCAAGCGGCTCAAGGAGGGCGTGAAGTTCCGGACCGTCTACGACCGGGAGGCGGTGGCCTGGCCGGGGCGGCTGGAGAGCGAGATCCTGGTCGGCGCGCAGGACGGCGAGGAGGCCCGGGTCCGGACGACGCTCCCGATGAAGCTGGTCATGTCGGACGACCGGATGGCGATCATCCCGATCAGCGTCGGCGACAGCGTGCTGGACGCCGCCTACGTCATCCACCCCTCGGCGCTGCTCCAGGCCCTGGACGGGCTCTTCGAGGCGGAGTGGGACCGGGCCGTGCCGCTGCAGGCCGCGATCGGTGCCGAGCCCGGTCTGCGCGAGCCGGAGGCCGACCAGCGCAAGCTGCTCGGGCTGCTCGCGGCGGGCCTGACCGACGAGTCGATCGCCCGCTCGCTCGGCTGGAGCGCCCGCACCACGCAGCGCCGGCTCCAGGCGCTGATGCGCGAGCTGGGCGCGACCACCCGGTTCCAGGCCGGTATGGCGGCCCGGGAACGCGGCTGGCTGTGACGGCAGTCCGGCTGTGACGGGAGCGCGGGTGAGGGGCGGTCAGCTCCAGGGCACGAAGCGGACCCAGCGCCCGTCGGTGCCGCGTTCGAGTTTGAGCAGGCCGACCACGGCGGGGCGGTTGAGCCGGCCGTAGATGTGCGGGAAGAGCGTCTCCGGCGCGATGCCCGGCGGCAGCGCGCCGGTGGCCGCCTCCCAGCGGACCATCGGCTCGACCGCGTTCTCGTCGATCAGCAGGGCCATCAGCGGATCCGGTGTCCTGGCGAAGTGCTTGTTCGCCAGGACCAAGGCCGTGGGCTCATCCGGCGAGCAGTGCAGGAAGCCGTCCGTCAGCAGCGAGGTGGCGCTGTACGGGCGGCCCGGGTCGCGGAGCCAGTCGTCCAGGGGCGCGAGGTGCAGGATCATAGCTCTGTTGTACCCGAGTTGTCCCCGCCCAGCCCGGCACCGCTCACGGCCTGGTACCGCGGCCGGTACCGCTGATGGCCCGGCGCCGGTCACGCCCTGGCACCGGTCACGGGCCGGCGGCACCGGTCACAGGCCGGCGACCTTGGCCGAGGCGGTCACCTCGTACACCAGCGTGACGGTCTGTCGGCCGCCCGGCGGCAGCGCCAGGTCCCAGCGGGCCACGCCCTCGGCGTCCACCTCCGGCGCGTCCGGGCGGCAGTCCTCCTTGCGCAGCCGGACCTCCACGGCGGAGACCTCGGAGACCGGGATCCGCTCGCGCAGCGTGATCCTCTGCTCCCCGGTCTCACCCGGCGGCGACAGCCGGGAGACGTGCACCCGGACCGTTCGGGTGAGCACGGTGCGCTGGCCGAGACCGGGCAGGCCGCTGCTGCCGCGGGACTCCTCGCTCTCGCGGTGCAGCCGGTAGTCGTCCAGGCTGCCGAAGCCCAGCTCGGCGATCGCCCCGGCGGCGGTGAAGGACAGCCGGCCGCGGCCGGTGCTGCCGCTGCCGCGCACCAGGTCCACCGGCCCGGCCAGCAGCGGGTGCGGGGACGGATTGCGGAACGACACGACCTCGGTGACCAGCGGCGAGAGTTCCGGCGCCGCGCTGCGCTCGGTGGTGGCCGGCACGCTGAACGCGGCCAGCGGCACCCGGTGGGCGCGGCCGTCGCCGGGAACGCCGACCGAGGTGGGCGCGGTCAGCACCCGGACCTCGCCGCCGTCGTCCACGCCGGGCAGCTCGGTGGCGCCGGGCTCGGTGCCGTACGGTCCCGTGGCTTCCGGGCGCAGCGCGCTGATCTCTTCCTCGCGCAGCTCGACGTCGACCGTGCGGCGCTCCTCGCTGCTCAGCTCGCGCAGCGTCAGCTCGTCCGGGTGCAGCCGGGGCGGGTCGGTGGCGAGCGCCGAGCGGGCGGTGGACAGGGTCAGCCGGACGTCGTGCCAGTCCTCGCCGGTCGCCTGCCAGAGCACCGCGTCCGACTCCAGGCGCAGGGTGCCGTCGGCGAAGACGGCGCGGTAGGCCGGCCGCCAGAGCGCACAGGGCGTCAGGTGGCGGACGGTCAGGACGGCGTTCGTCGGGGCCTCGGCGTGGACGGTGAGGTCGAGGTGGGCGGTCAGCTCCGGCGGCTCGGCCTCGGCGGCGGCCAGCGCTTCGAGCGCGGCCGCCTGCTCTTCGTCGAGCTCGGCGTACTCGGCGCGCAGGGCGCGCTGCCGTTCGCGGTGGGTGTCCTGCTCGGCCTCGACCCGGTCCAGTTCACGGGCCCAGCGGACCGGCTCGGCCTCGTCGCGGCCGGTGGCCTCGGCGATCTCGCGGAGCAGGTCGGCGGCGAGCTGGTCGAGCAGCGCGAGCCGGGCGGTCAGCCGCTCCTGCTGCTGCTCGGTGCCGCGCAGCCGGCCGTCGAGCTCGTGCAGGCGGTGGCGCAGCGCGGAGTCCTCGGCGGTGGGTGCGCCGGTCGGGCGCGGGGTCCAGACGCGGGTGATCCGGGCGGCGAGGACGGTCGGGGTGGCCGAGCCTGGCGCGGCTGTCTGCTGGGCTGTCAGCTCGGCGCGCAGGGTGTGGTCGACGGCGAGCGGGCTGATCGGGCCCAGCCGCAGGCGCTGCGAGCCGGCGGCCAGCCGGACGGTGGTGGTGCGCTCGATCCGGGCGCGGTCCTCCAGGCAGGTCACGGCGGTCACCGGGAGCGGGCTGACCGTGAGCCGGTCGGTCGTCTCGTCGGTCGTCTCGTCGGTCGTTTCGGCTGGCATCTCGTCTGGCATCTCGGTCAGCTCCTTCGGTTGCCGCCGGTCAGGGCCTTGCCGGCCGGGATGCGGATCTCGTAGCCGCCGTCCAGCACGGCCCGGCCGCCGGGCGGCAGCTCGACGCGCCACAGCCGGGTGCCGGCCGGGTAGTCGCCTGCTTCGGCCTGGACGGGGCTGGGTTCCGACCAGGCAGGGGTGCCGGGGCGGTCCTCGATCCGGATGTCGCGCTCGGCGGTGACCGGGATCCGCTCCCGCACCTCGACCGTGACCGGGTGGGACAGCCGGTTGGCCAGCTCGACGTGGATCCGCCGGCCGATCACCGTGGTGCCGCCGCGCAGGCCGGCCGTGGACTCCTGGGTCTCGGTGCGGCGCACCGCCCGTACGCTCTCCGCCACGCCCAGGCCGACCCGGCGGGTGGCGCCCGGGGCGAGCGTGGGCAGCTGGGTGGTCAGCAGGAACTCGCCGTCCTCGGTGACCTCCAGCGGGCCGGCCAGCAGTGCGCGCTGCGAGGTGTTCGAGAGCAGCAGCGTCGCGTGGACGGCCGGGTCGATGCCCGGCACGCAGACGTACTCGGGCCGTACGGTGACCGGGATCTCGCCGATCGTGACGGTGTGCCAGCCGCCGTCGGAGGGGACGTCGATCCGGGTCGCGGTGTCGTGCCGCTGGTCGAAGGAGCCGGCCGAGCGGCGCGGCGGTACGGCGTGCACGGGCAGCGCGAGGGCGGCGAGCCGGTTGCCGGGCGCGGCGGCCGCGCCGTCGGGGTGCAGCAGGCCGCGCCGGCCGGGCGGCTCGCTCGGGCCGGCCAGCGTGAGCCGGTCGTAGTCGAGCAGCTCGGCGGCGGGGGCGAGCGGCGCGGGTGGTGCGGGCGGGGGTGGCGGTGGGGCCAGGGCGCCCTGCGGGCCGGCGTACGCGCCCGGCGCGCCGGCTCCGCCGGGGGCGCGCAGGGCCCTCGAACGCATCATCGCGCTGGGCGGTGCAGCGCCGTAGGCAACGGGTGAGGGTGCGGGCGCCGGTGCGGGCGGGGGTGGCGGCGCACCGAGGGCGGCTGCCGGTGGTGGAGGTGCTGCCGGTGTCGGTGCGCCGGGGCCCTGCGGTGTGCCGTACCTGTGACTGTGGACCATCGACGGCACAGCGCCGACGGCGGCCCGGCCGGGGCTCGGCTCGGCGAGCGGCGCGGGCGCGCCGTCGTAGCCCGTGAAGAGCCCGCCCAGCCCGGCCGGCGGCTCGCGCCAGCCCGAGGGGGCGGGCGGCGGCTGGCTCCGGCCGATCCGGATCGAGCGCAGCTTCGGCGGCTCGGCCGGGCGGTGCAGGTCGGCGCTGGACAGGCCGAGCCGGACACCCGACCAGTCCTCCCCGGTCCGCTGCGCCACCGTGGCGCGCAGCAGCAGCCGCCCGGTGCCGGCGGCCCCGCGGTGGTCCAGCTGGTAGCTCGGCGCCCAGAGCGCGCTCTGCACCCGGTACTCCAGCTCGATCGTGCAGGAGCCGTGAGCGCCGTCAGTGCCGTCAGTGCCGGCAGAGCCGTCGGCGCCGTTCGGGGTGTCCAGCGGCGTGCCGGCCGGGTCGGGCGTGACCGTGACCAGCACGACGGCGGAGGTCTCGACCGGCCCGCCGGGCGTGGCGTCCGAGCCGCGGGCCAGCCGGTCGGCGAGCAGCTCCCGCTCGCGCTCGGCCTGCTCCAGCTGCTCACGGACCTGCTCGGCCTGGCCGTGCAGCGCGGTCAGCCGGGCGTCGACGAACTCGGCGAGCGTCAGCACGGCCTCGGCCGGCGCCCGCCGCAGCGGCGCGTCCGGCCCGGGCGGCGGTGGGACGGCGCGCAGCCCGGCGGCCGCCGCGATCCGGTCGCCGATCAGCTGCTCGCGCAGCCGCAGCGCAGCGCACCGCTGCTCCGCCTCGGCCAGTCGGCGGCGCAGTTCGGGCAGCTCGTCGGGTGTGCGCAGCAGCGCCTCGGCGGCCGGCCGGACCTCGGTCACCCGCCAGCCCGCCGGTCCCGCAGTGACCCGGGCCCGCAGCGAGGCCCGGTCCAGGCTCTGCGGCAGCCCCGTCAGCCGCAGTCGCACCGGGCCGTCACGACCGGGTAGCACCCCGTGCGCGAGCCGCCGGCAGACGGCGCCGGCGGAGTGCACGACCACCGAGTCGAGCACGCTGGGCCAGTCGGGCGGCGCCGGTGGCCCCGCTGCCTGCGCCGTCGCGGTCTGCTCTGCCATGGAGGATCCGCCCCTTCCCGCCACCCGCACTGCCGTCCGCTGTCCGCTGTCCGCAAGCCAGTCTGCCGGGCATCACTGACACTGTCGCGGGTTTTGGCCGGTGCGCCCTGCCGAGGTGTGGCCGCGGCCGCCGGTGCGTGGCACGGGCTACGGGGGGTGGGGCCGGGGCGGCGGTCGGTCGGGCGGTGCGAGAGGATGAGGGGCCACGCCCTCGGACACGCAGGAGAGCCCACCGCCATGCGCACCGCCGCCGTTGTCGGCACCGGACTGATCGGCACCTCCGCCGCGCTCGCGCTGACCGCGCGGGGGATAGCGGTGTATCTGGAGGACGCCGACCCGGATGCCGCCCGGACGGCCGCCTCGCTGGGGGCCGGGACCACCGAGCAGCCGGACGGGCCGGTCGATCTGGCGATCGTCGCGGTGCCGCCGGCGCTGGTCGGCAAGGTGCTCGCGGACTGCCAGCGGCGCGGGCTGGCGCGCTGTTACACGGATGTCGCGAGTGTGAAGGCCGGGCCGCGCGCCGAGATCGCCGCGCTCGGCTGCGACACCGCGCAGTACATCGGTGGGCATCCGATGGCCGGGCGGGAGCAGTCCGGGCCGCTGGCCGCGCGGGCCGACCTGTTCGAGGGCCGGCCCTGGGTGCTCACGCCGACGCCGGACACCGCCACCGAGACGCTCAACGCGGCGCTGGAGCTGGTCGCGCTCTGCGGCGGGATGCCGGTGGTGATGGACGCCGCCGCGCACGACCGGGCGGTGGCGCTGGTCTCGCACGCGCCGCAGCTGCTCTCCTCGCTGGTCGCCGCGCGGCTGGAGCACGCCGACGAGTCGGCGGTGCGCCTGGCCGGCCAGGGGGTCCGCGACGTCACCCGGATCGCCGGGTCGGACCCGCGGATGTGGCTGGACATCCTGGCGGCGAACGCCGGTGTGGTCGCCGACATCCTGGAGGAGCTGGCCGCCGACCTGAGCGGCACGGTCACCGCGCTGCGCGCGCTGGAGACCGGCGACGAGAGCACCCGGCGGTCGGGCAGTGCCGGGATCGAGGCCGTGATGCGGCGCGGGAACCAGGGCCAGGCCCGGATCCCCGGCAAGCACGGCGCGCCGCCGACCCGCTACGAGACCGTGGTGGTGGCGATCGGCGACCAGCCCGGCGAGCTGGGGCGGCTGTTCCGCGAGGTGGCCAAGGCCGGGGTCAACATCGAGGACGTGGCGATCGACCACTCGGCCGGGCAGCGGGTCGGCCTGGTGCAGCTCCAGGTCGAGCCGGCGGCCGTCCACCGGCTGGAGGCGGCGCTGAGCGATCGCGGCTGGGACGTCCGGGACTGAGCAGGGACGTCCGGGACTGAAGCAGAGGCTGATCCCTGGCTGATCCGGGTGGCATGGGGCTGCCCCGGGACTGGGAAGTCGGCCTCTTCGACCGTGCGGTTTGGCGTGTTCCGGCTGCCGCCCCCACGAGCTCGGCCGAACGGGTACCCGGGGTCGTCTAACCTTGAGGTATCTCCCCCGGGTGTCGAGAAGAGAGGTTCCCCCGTGGACACTGCCGACCGAGCGAACGCCCCGGTCGTCGTCGCCATCGACGGACCCTCCGGCTCCGGCAAGTCGACCGTCTCCCGCGCGGTGGCGGCCCGGCTCGGCCTCAGCTTCCTCGACACCGGTGCCATGTACCGGGCGATGACCTGGTGGATGCTGGCCAACGAGGTGGACGTGGACGACGCCGACGCCGTCGCGATCGCCTGCTCCAAGCCCGTGATCGTCTCCGGTACCGACGCCGACGGCCCGACCATCACGGTCGATGGCCAGGACGTCTCCGGCCCGATCCGCGGCCCCGAGGTGACCGCCAAGGTCAGCGCGGTCTCTGCCGTCCCGCAGGTGCGGGCCCGGCTGGTCGAGCTGCAGCGCGGCTGCGCGCTGGTCGCGCCGCGCGGCATCGTCGCCGAGGGCCGGGACATGGGGACGGTGGTCTTCCCGACCGCCACCGCCAAGATCTTCCTGACCGCCTCCGAGGCGGCCCGCGCCGAGCGGCGGGCGGCCGAGCTGCGCGCCAAGGGCGTGGACGAGGCGACCATCGCCGCGATGGCGGCCGACCTCGGCCGCCGGGACGCCGCCGACTCCTCGCGGGCCACCGCGCCGCTGGCCCAGGCGGCCGACGCGGTGCTGGTGGACACGAGCGATCTGACGCTCCAGCAGGTGATCGACACCATCGCGGAGCTGGTGGAGCAGCGGGCGGGGCACCTGACCGCCGCCTAGATTTTCTTACCGCCGCGGTTCCGACACCGTGGTTTTTCGCGCTGCCCGGGCGTTCGCGCCCGGGCAGGTACGCACGGTCCGGCCGAGTGACGGCCGGACCGGGAAATGGGACAGACGAAGATGAGCAACGAGCACCTCGCCGGTCACGGCGAGTTGGACGACTCCGAGTACGCCGAGTTCATGCAACTCGCCGCGGAGGAGGGCTTCGAGGGCGAGGACCTCGACCTCGAGGCCGGCGCGCACGTGCCGCTGCCGGTGCTGGCCGTGGTCGGCCGGCCGAACGTCGGCAAGTCGACGCTGGTCAACCGGATCATCGGCCGCCGCGAGGCGGTCGTCGAGGACAAGCCGGGTGTGACCCGTGACCGCGTCCAGTACGAGGCCACCTGGAACGGCCGGCGGTTCAAGCTGGTCGACACCGGTGGCTGGGAGCTCGACGTCCTCGGCATCGACGCCATGGTCGCCGCGCAGGCCGAGATGGGCATCGAGACCGCCGACGCGGTGCTCTTCGTCGTCGACGCCACGGTCGGCGCGACCGACACCGACGAGGCGCTGGTCAAGCTGATCCGCCGGGCCGGCAAGCCCGTGGTGCTCTGCGCCAACAAGGTGGACGGCCAGTCCACCGAGGCGGAGGCCGCCTACCTCTGGTCGCTCGGCCTCGGCGAGCCGTACCCCGTCTCCGCGCTGCACGGCCGCGGCTCCGGCGACCTGCTGGACGCCGTGATGGCCGCGCTGCCCGAGGCCCCGCCGCAGACCTTCGGTGTGGCCGTCGGCGGCCCGCGCCGGGTCGCGCTGATCGGCCGGCCGAACGTCGGCAAGTCCAGCCTGCTGAACAAGGTGGCCGGCGAGAACCGCGTCGTCGTCAACGAGCTGGCCGGCACCACCCGTGACCCGGTCGACGAGATGATCGAACTCGGCGGCAAGACCTGGAAGTTCATCGACACCGCCGGTATCCGCCGCCGGGTCCACCTGACCTCCGGCGCCGACTTCTACGCCTCGCTGCGCACCTCCTCCGCGCTGGAGAAGGCCGAGGTCGCGGTCATCCTGATCGACTCCAGTGAGCCGCTCGCCGAGCAGGACACCCGGATCATCTCGATGGCCGTCGATGCCGGGCGGGCCGTCGTGGTGGCCTACAACAAGTGGGACCAGATGGACGAGGAGCGCCGCTACTACCTGGAGCGCGAGATCGAGCAGGATCTCGTCCAGGTCCAGTGGGCGCCCCGGGTCAACGTCTCGGCGCTGACCGGCCGTCACATGGAGAAGCTGGTCCCGGCGATCGAGACCGCGCTGGCCGGCTGGGAGACCCGGATCACGACCGCGCGGCTGAACGCGTTCCTCGGCGAGCTGGTCGCCGCGCACCCGCACCCGATCCGGGGCGGCAAGCAGCCGCGCATCCTGTTCGGCACCCAGGCCGGCATCAAGCCGCCGCGCTTCGTGCTCTTCGCCTCGGGCTTCCTGGAGGCGGGCTACCGCCGCTTCGTCGAGCGCCGGCTGCGTGAGGAGTTCGGCTTCGTCGGGACGCCGATCTCGATCTCGGTGCGGGTGCGGGAGAAGCGCAAGCGCAAGTAGTCCTCTGTATATATCTCTGTATATAGGGGTTCGTAGTCGGCGACGGCCCGGCAGCTGGATGGCTGCCGGGCCGTCGCCGTTTTCGTTTCCTCGTTCCCGTTTCCCGTCAGCTTTCCTGTCAGCCGCGGCCGGGGGGCAGCGAGAGCAGGTTGCCGCGGTGTCGGCCCGGCGTGGCCGGGTGGCCGGGGGCTGCGGGGTGCGGCGCGTTCACCGGGCTGCCGGTGGGGACCGGGACGGGCGCGAGGTAGCCGGAGGCCACCCAGCCCTGCCCGGTGCTCGGCTGCGGGGCCGCGCCGGGCACGGCGTGCTGTTGGTACTGCTGCTGATGCGGGTGCTGCTGCGTGTGCTGTTGTGTCTGCGCCTGCTGGTGATGAGGGTGCGTGTGCTGTGAGTGCTGCTGGTGTTGTTGCTGTTGCTGCGTCTGCTGGGCGGCCGAGGTCTGCTGCGACTGCATATAGGGGTGCGACTGCTGCGCCGGCACGAACTGCGGCGCCCCCGACAGCTGGCCCGGGTGCACCGCGAACGGCGACTGCCCGGCCGGTGCGCCGAACTGCTCGGCGCCGTAGGGCGCGCGGCCGCCGTACAACTCGCGGTTGCCGTAAGGGTCCCGCTGCTCGGCGGTCGGCACCGGGAACGTGCGCTCGCGGACGGCGAAGCCGGTGAAGCGCATGTCCTCCTCGCCGGCGCGGTCGCCCGGCAGCGCGCGGAAGAGGCGGCGGTACTCCGAGTACAGCTCGTCGTAGATCGGGGTCGGGGTGGGGGCGACCGGATGCTCCCCGTCGTACGACGGCCTCATCGCCGGGATCCCCCGGGTAGCGGTGGTCTGGCGGAAGCCTGAGGTCACGTCGTAGCTGTACACGTAAAGGCCAACGAGCGAGCGTGGCCGGGGATGCGGGTGCGGATGGGTGCGGTGGAAGCGTCCCGGTGGCCGTGCGCTGGGCGGATGCGCCGCTGGGCCCCGTCATCAGGCCGCGTCATCAGCCCACGTCGTCGGGCCCCAGAGCGGCACGGCGCGGGCCGACACCCGGGTGGGGTGTCGGCCCGCGCGCGGCACAGGGGGAGGGGAGACAGGAGCGGCCCCGGATCAGGTGCCGGCCAGCGGGAGCGTGGCACCGACCAGCAGCCCGCCGGCGGCGGCACGGTCCAGCGCCGTCCGCAGCAGGTCCTCGCGCGGCTGGCGGCCGATCGTGCCGGACGGCGCGAGGTACATGATCACCTGCGCGTAGCGGGCCGCCGCGTTGCGCCAGGCCTCGGTGACCAGCAGCGGCTGGTGCGCCTGCCACCAGGCCGTGCTGTTGCCCGGCACCGTGGACGGCTGCAGCACCGCGTGCAGCCGGCCCATCGCCATCAGGATCGACCAGCCCGGGAGCTGGGCGGGCGGCGTGTTCACATCGGTGATGGCCGCGAAGCCGTACTCGGCGAGCAGCGGCAGGAACTCGTCCGCGCCGGTGAGCCGCCCCGGTCGGCCGACCGGGCCGGTCGGCTCGACGACCAGCGCGGCGTGTCCGGTGTCGCCGCAGAGCACCAGGCCGCAGGTGATGCTGAGGACGGCGGGCTCGCCGGGCGCCGGCGTGGGCGCCGGCGCGGCAGCGGGCACCGGGGCGGGCGCCGGCGGCACGGGCGCCGGGGGTGCTTCGACGGCCTGGGCCTGCGCCCCGGGGCCGGCCTGGCCGGGGAACCCGTTGCCCTGGGCCTGGCTGATGCTGCGGACGGCGCCGAGCAACTGCTCCTCCGAGACCGGGACGACCTGCGAGGGGATGCACCGGGCGTGTGCGAACGCCAGCACGGCGGTCTCCTCCCCGACGAACAGCACGGTGCTGGTCCGCTCGCGAAGGGAGTCGCCGGGAGCCCGGCAGGAGGTGCAGTCGTAGGTGTCGGGCGCGTGCGCCCCGCCGAGCAGCCGGTCGGCCTCGTCGTCGCCGATCTCGGCTCGGACCTCGTCGCTGACTTCGAGCATGCGCGCCACGTTGACTCCTCGTTCCATTGCGGGGGGCGGCGCGGGCGGCCCGCGCGCCATTACCAACGGAGCGCTGTGGTCGGAGTCACGGGTTGGGTTGTCGAGTGCCAGTATTTGCCGTCGATCCGACTGCGCGTGGTGGACGAATGATCACTATCTGTCGATGATGTGCGCAGGCTCACAGGGCCGGAAATGTGACCAGCGTCACGTGTAGGCAAGGTTTGATCTTCGTAAAACATGCCAAAGTGGACATTTGGCTCAGATTTAAGTGATCGTTACCGCGGGTAACGCCTTACTGACCTGGGTCGACCAAGATTTGGTTGATTCTTGGCAACCGCGCCTCGTAGCTTCTTCCCCGGTGCAACGAGCACCACCCGGGTTCACCCCCTGTGCACCCCCGAGGTGCCCGCCACGCGATCGGCTCGAACGGATCGCGGGTGAGTGGGAGTGGCCGGGGCGGCGCGGTACGTCGGACACGTACTCGGCCGCCCGATGGACGAGGTCAGCGCAATCGGACCCTTCGAGGGTCTGGTTCCGCATGCCCGCCCGGGGCAGTCGAGAGGGATTCCATGACTTTCCGTAACGAGAACGCCGCTGCCACCACCGTCGCCACCGACGCCGCTGCCGCGAAGAAGCGCAGCCGCGTCCGGATGGCCGTCCTGGGCGCTGCCGCTGTCGCGGTCGTCCCGGTGGCGGGCCTCGTCACGGCCACCACGGCCTCCGCCGCTTCGGTCTCCACCTGGGAGGCCGTCGCCCAGTGCGAGAGCACTGGCAACTGGAGCATCAACTCGGGCAACGGCTTCTACGGCGGCCTGCAGTTCACCAACTCGACCTGGGCCGCCTTCGGTGGCACCGCCTACGCCCCGCAGGCGAACCTGGCCACCGAGGCGCAGCAGATCGCCGTCGCCGAGAAGGTCCTCGCCTCCCAGGGCCCCGGCGCCTGGCCGGTCTGCTCGGTCAAGGCCGGCCTGACCGCCGGTGGCGCTCCCGCCGCCGTTGACGCCGCCCCGGCCGCGCCCGCCGCCCCGGCCGCCAAGCCGCAGGCGCAGACCCCGGCCCCGCAGGCCCCGGCCGCCCCGGCGAAGCCGAAGGCCCAGCCGCAGCCGGCCACCCAGCCGGTCACCCCGAAGCACACGTCGCACGACGCGAAGCCGGCCGCTCCGGTTGCCCCGGCCGCCCCGGCCGCGCCGAAGTCCGGCAAGTCGGCGGCCGGCAACGGCACCTACACCGTCCAGAGCGGTGACACCCTGAGCGCCATCGCCGCCTCCCACGGCGTCAGCTGGCAGAGCCTGTACCAGAACAACGCGCAGGTCATCGGCGGTAACGCCGACCTGATCCTGCCGGGCCAGGTGCTCTCGGTCTGAGGCCGGGCCCCGGCCCTGCCGGCCGTCCGATCGTCCTGGTAGGTCGCTCGGGTGGCACGGACTGATGCGTGCACGTGCAAGACCGCCGTCCCCGTCGGGGGCGGCGGTCGGGCGCGTTTCGGGGGTCTGCGGGTTCGGTTCTGGTGCCCCGAACGGTGCAACGGGTGCCGGGTGGGCGCGCGGGGGTTCCGGTGACTCGGCGAGAGTCGGAGGATGCTGAGCGCATCGCGTGTGCCGGGTTCTGTGGTCGGTTCGGCTTCCGGGTCGGCCGCCAGTGCTGGTCGTCGGCGAATAGCCGAGCTGATATGCGGGCCGGCTCTGGCGCTGGCGCTGGTTGCCGCAGTGCCGGGCCGGGCAGTGGCTGAGGCTGACACCGACCCGCAGCCGGTCGCGGGCTCCACGGGTAGCACCGGCCCGACCGGAAGCACTGGTTCCACCGGCGGCACCGGAAGCACTGGCAGCACCGGCGGCACCGGAAGCACTGGCAGCACCGGCGGCACTGGCACCGTGGACGCCATGGACCCGACCTGGGACCGCGTCGCCGACTGTGAGAGCGACAGCGACTGGACCGCCGACACCGGCAACGGCTACTACGGCGGCCTGCAGATCTGGCCGCCCACCTGGGGGGAGGCCGGCGGGCTGCACTTCGCGACCCGCCCCGACCGGGCGACCCGCCGTCAGCAGATCACGGTCGCCGAGGAGATCCTCCGTCAGCAGGGCTGGCAGGCCTGGGAGGGCTGCGCGCGGGACCTCGGTCTGCTCCCGTGACGGCGCCCGCTGCTCCCGTGATGGCGCCCGCTGCGGCCGGCCGTCGCCGAACGGCCTGCGGGGAGCGGTTCGCGGAACCCGGTGAGGGCGGCGGGCCCGGTGCGGAGAATGGGGGCATGGCAGATGTGGTGGTCGTCGGCAGCGTCAATCTCGACCTGGTGATCGAGGTGGATGCGCTCCCCGCCCCCGGCGAGACCGTGCGCGGCGGGCCGGTTGCCCGGCTCGGCGGCGGCAAGGGCGCGAACCAGGCCGTCGCGGTCGCCCGCCTGGGCCGCTCGGTGGCGCTCGTCGGTGCCGTCGGCACGGACCGGGAGAGCGACGGGCTGCGCGCCGAGCTGGCCGCCGAAGGCGTCGACGTCACGCGGCTCGCAGCCGTCGAGGGCCCGCCCGGCCACGCCGTCGTCTTGGTCGACCGGCAGGCGGAGAACTCCATCGTCGTTTCGCCCGGTGCCAACGCCGCCGTCGGCCCGGCGGCCGTCCGGGCGGCGGACGGGATGATCGGTGCGGCCGCGGTGGTGCTCGCGCAACTGGAGATCCCGACCGCCGCCGTCCTCGCGGCCGCCCGGCTGACCCGCGGCACCTTCGTGCTCAACCCCGCACCGGCTCCGGCCGACGGGCAGCTGCCGGCCGAGCTGTGGCCGCTGGTGGACGTCCTGGTGCCGAACCGTACCGAGCTGGCCCGGCTCTGCGGCGTCCCCGATGCGGTGCTCGACGGCCCCGACGCGCCGGCCGAGATCGCGCGGCTGGCGCGCGGGCTGCCGTGCGAGCGCGTGGTGGTCACGCTGGGCGCCGCCGGCGCACTGGTCCGGGACGGCGACCAGGTCCGGCAGATCGCCGCTCCGACGGTACGGGCCGTGGACACCACCGGTGCCGGCGACACCTTCTGCGGCGCGCTGGCGGTCGGCCTCGCCGAGCGGCGCACCCTGCTGGACGCGGCCGGCCTCGCCGTCCGGGCCGCCGCGCTGAGCGTCGGGCGGACCGGTGCGCGGACGGCGATGCCCGCGCGGGAGGCGCTGCCCGATTGGCAGGTGAGCGGATGAGCGGCGCGGAGATCGCGCACGGCGAGCTGTTCCCACGCGAGCGGCGTGACGTGGCGCCCGGCGCCGTGCTGCTGCCGGACTGGCTGACCCCGGCGGAGCAGCGCGAGCTGGTCACCGCCTGCCGGGAGTGGGCGCGTCCGCCGGCCGGCCTGCGCACCGTGCGGCTGCCCGGAGGCGCCGAGATGTCGGTCCGCCAGCTCTGCCTCGGCTGGCACTGGGGCGTGGTCTCCCGCTGTCCGACCTGCGGCGTGGCACGCAAGGTGGCCGAGGGGTGTCCGCAGCACTGGTTCCCGTACGCCTACACCCGCACCGTGCAGGACGGGGACGGTGCGCCGGTCAAGCCGTTCCCCGCGCTGCTCGGCACGCTCGCGCGCCGCGCCGTCGCGGCCGCGTACGGGGGTGCCGGCGCTGGTGCTGGTGCCGATGCCGGTGCCGGCGCGGTCAGCGGGTTGTCGGGGTACGAGCCGGATGTCGCGCTCGTCAACCACTACCCGCACGGCGCGAAGATGGGGCTGCACCAGGATCGGGAGGAGCGGGTGAACGCCCCCGTCGTCTCGCTCTCGCTCGGCGACTCCTGCGTCTTCCGGCTCGGCCGGGCCGAGGCCAGGACCGGCCCGTGGACCGATCTGCAGCTGCGCAGCGGTGACCTGCTGGTCTTCGGCGGTCCGTCCCGGTACGCGTACCACGGCGTGCTGCGCGCGCTGCCCGGCACGGCCGATCCCGCGCTGCACCTCGGCTCGCCCGGCCCCGCCCTGACCGGGCGGCTCAACATCACCGTGCGGCAGTCCGGCCTGCCGGGCTGATGGTCTACCCGGCTCCCCGGGTTTCCGCCCTGATTCCTCCGCTGATCGGGTGCTCCAGCAGGGCGTATTCCAGCGCGCGTCGGCCTGCGGGAATTCCGGGGGGGCCAGCAGACTTCTCGCTAACGACAGCGGAATGCCGTCGGGATCACCGGCGCGCCCGCTCGGAAAGGACGCACGCCATGGGAACGCCTGTCGATCAGCTCGTTGACCTGCTGGATCTGGAAGAGATCGAGCTCAACATCTTCCGCGGGCGCAGCCCCGAGGAATCGCTGCAGCGGACGTTCGGCGGGCAGGTGGCAGGCCAGGCACTGGTGGCCGCCGGCCGGACCGTCGACGGCGATCGCCCGGTGCACTCGCTGCACGCGTACTTCCTGCGGCCGGGCGTCCCAGGCGTCCCGATCGTCTACCAGGTCGACCGGATCCGGGACGGCCGGTCCTTCACCACCCGCCGCGTGCTCGGCATCCAGCAGGGCCGCAGCATCTTCGCGCTGACCGCCGACTTCCACGTCCCGGAGCCCGGCGGCATCGAGCACCAGCAGCCGATGCCCGACGTGCCCGCCCCCGAGGACCTGCCCAGCGCACTGGAGGAGGTCGGCAACCGCCTCGGCGAGCTGCCCCCGTTCATCAGTCGCCGCCAGCCGTTCGACATCAGATACGTCGAGCGGCTGCGCTGGACCGAGGACGAGCTGGCCGACGTGCAGGCGCGCAGCGGCGTCTGGCTGCGGACCAACGGCGAGCTACCCGACAACCCGCTGATCCACGTCTGCGCGCTGACCTACGCCAGCGACATGACGCTGCTCGACTCCGTCCGGGCCCCCGTCGAGCCGCTCTGGGGCCGGCGCAACTTCGACATGGCCTCGCTGGACCACGCGATGTGGTTCCACCGCCCGTTCCGTGCCGACGACTGGCTGCTCTACCACCAGGAGTCGCCGATCGCGCATGGTGCTCGCGGCCTCGCCCAGGGGCAGATCTTCGACCGGAGTGGGCAGTTGGTGGTCTCGGTCGTGCAGGAGGGACTGTTCCGCCCGCTGCGCGAACGCTGATTCGCCGCCCGCCTCTCTCCTCCGGCGGCCGAAACCAGCTCTGAAACCACCTCTGCTCCGATGACGCTTCAGGAGGTCCCAGATGACCGACGCCGATGACTGGAAGCGGTGGAACGACGCCCGGACGGCGACCGTCAGCGCCCCCCACGGCATGCTCGCGCTCACCGGCACGCACTGGCTCGACGCCGAGCCGGTCGGGATCCCCGGCGTCCCCGGCCGCTGGTCCGGCGGCCCCGACGGCGTCCGGGTGACGGCCCGCGCCGCCGACGGGCTGACCGTGGGCGGCACGCTCGTCGACGGCGAGCTGCTGCTGCGCGCCGATACGCACCCCGAGGCCGACACCGCCCGGGTCGGCGAGCTGCTGCTGGTCCCGATCGAGCGCGAGGGCGAGGCGGCCCTGCGGATCTTCGACCCGGCGGCCGAAACCCGGACCGGCTTCGCCGGCATCGCGGTCTACCCGTACGCACCGGAGTGGTCCGTCCCCGCCGTCTTCACCGCGTACGAGACCGGCGAGCGCACGGTGACCGTCCCGAACGCCGACGGGCGTGAGCGCGGCCTGGCCATCAGCGGCCAGATCGCGTTCCACCTGGCCGGCGAGCCGTACACCCTCACGGTGAGCCGCTCTGCCGACTCTGGTGGTCCCGGCGGCTCCGGCGGGCTGCTCAGTGGCGTGATCGCCGACGCGAGCAGTGGGCAGGACACCTACCGGTTCCGCTTCATCACGCTCCCCGGACCGGATGCCGACGGCCACACGGTGCTCGACCTGAACCGGGCCTACCTGCCCCCGTGCGCCTTCGCCGACCATTTCATCTGCCCGTTCCCACCGCCGGGCAACCGCCTGCCGATCCCGGTGCGGGCGGGCGAGAAGGCAGTCCTCCGCGGCTGACCCTCCCTTCTCTCCCTCCTCTCATCCCTAGCGGAGGGCCCGGTTGCGGGCGCCCAGAGGGTGGGGGCGACGATGGTTCGCTGTGTCGACCATTCATCCCACCACTCCCGAGCCTTCGCCGCCGCCCTCCTCCCCACCCCCGTCCTCCTCCGCACCCTCGCCCTCTACACCGCCCACCTCGCCGTCATCGCGGATCGGGCGGATGCTGCGGGGCGCGGTCGCCGACCTCACCCCGCTTCGCGAGATACCCGACTACCGCCGCATCTGGTTCGGGCAGACCGTCTCCTCGGTCGGCCAGCAGATGACGGCCGTCGCGGTCGCCGTCCAGGTCTACGCCCTCACCCATTCAAGCTTCGCCACCGGCGCCGTCGGACTCTGCTCGCTCGTCCCGCTGGTCGTCTTCGGCCTCTACGGCGGCGCGATCGCCGACACCGTCGACCGGCGCAAGCTCGGCCTGATCGGCTCCGGCGGCCTCGCCGTGGTCTCGGCGCTGCTGGCCGCCCAGGCCTTGCTCGGCCTGCACCAGGTCGCGGTGCTGTACGCGGCGGTCGCCCTGCAGGGCGCCTTCTTCGCGATCTCCTCGCCGGCCCGCTCGGCGATGATCCCGCGACTGGTGCCGGCCGCCCAACTCCCGGCCGCCAACGCGCTGAACACCGTCAGCATGAACCTCGGCATGACGGTCGGCCCGATGCTCGGCGGCCTGCTGATCGGCACCTTCGGCGCCCAGTCCGCCTACCTCGTCGACACCGTGGCCTTCGCCGCCACCCTGTACGCGATGTGGCGACTGCCCGCGATGCGCCCGGACGTCCGTCCGGACGGCAACGGCAAGCGTGCCTCCGTCCTGGACGGCCTGCGCTTCCTGCGCGAGCAGCCGAACCTGCGCACCAGCTTCCTGGCGGACCTGGCCGCGATGATCTTCGGCCTGCCCCGCGCCCTCTTCCCCGCCCTCGCGGCCACCTACTACGGCGGCGACGCCCGTACCGTCGGCCTGCTGGTCGCCGCCCCGGCCGTCGGCGCCCTGATCGGCGCCCTCTTCTCCGGCTGGGTCACCCGGGTCCACCGCCACGGCGCCGCCGTCCTGGTCGCCGTCGCCGCCTGGGGCCTCGCCATCGCCGCCTTCGGCCTCACCTCCGGCCACCTCTGGCTCGGCCTCGCCCTCCTCGCGGTCGCCGGCTGCGCCGACACGGTCAGCATGATCTTCCGCAACACGATGATGCAGGTCGCCGCCCCGGACGAGATGCGCGGCCGCCTCCAGGGCATCTTCATCGTCGTCGTCGCCGGCGGCCCACGCCTGGGCGATTTCGAGTCCGGCACCGTCGCCGCCCTCACCACACCCGCCGTCTCCGTCCTCTCCGGCGGCCTCGCCTGCGTCGCCTCGGTCCTCCTCCTCGCCCTCCTGCGCCCAGCCTTCCTCCGCTACGACGGCCGCCACCCCACCGAGCCCACCCCAACCCCCGCCTGACCACCACCACACCGCCCGCCGCCCCCGCGCCCCGCCCACACCGGGCGGCGTGACCTGCGACGGAACCTGGCAGCGAGCACCCCCCGTCGTGCTGTATTGTTTTCCACGTCGCCGGGTGATCGGCGACAAGGTCAAGAAGCCGGTAGCCCGGCAACTCGACCACGGGACGTGGCGCAGCTTGGTAGCGCACTTGACTGGGGGTCAAGGGGTCGCAGGTTCAAATCCTGTCGTCCCGACTGTAAAGTCGCAGGTCAGAGGCGGTTTGCTCGCAAAGAGCAAGCCGCCTCTGGCGGTTTTCGGACATCTCCAAGCGGACATTTGGGTCTCACATGCCGACGTGCTCCCTTGAAATTAAAGGAAGATTGCCGTCCTTGTGGTGCGATCTAACCGTTTGCTCGCTTTCCTCCTTTGAATCGCTGGCGAGGCTGCCCGTGGCGCACTTGACCGAGCGAAAGGCGGGGTCAAGTGGGTGAGTGCCTGCCCTGAGTAGAGAATGCCCAGGTCAGAGGGCCTCTATCTGGCAGGTCGTCAGATTGGATGCCCTCTCAGGAGGGCGCCTTGAGGTGTGTTGCCGGGGGCGGGTCGGCGTGAAGTGGCCCAATGGGGGGCGGAATTCCACCACTGACGGTGACCGATATCGCATCGTAACCTGCAGTCGTCGGCAATCCGCTTTGCAACTGTCTTGCATGTCAGGTGAGTTGGATGAGAGCGGCTGATTCCGGCGGAGCGTCAGGTGATTTAGTGACGCCCCGTTAGGCGCTTGAGAGCTCATCGTTTTGCGCTCGGGTGCGAGCGGGTGGTGGCGAGATCTGATGGGGCTTTGTGGTTCTTGCGATGGCCTGCCGTTACCAGCGGCGGGGGATCTGCCCGTTGAGTCGGAGTTGTTCGACGAGGTGGCGGGTGAGGGCTTCGCCGGCTTTGGCGAGCTCGCGGATGTCCGGGTGGAAGTAGCGCTGGGTGGTGGTGATCTCCTGGTGGCCGGCGATCTGTTGGAGGACGTGGAGCGGGACTCCGGCGTCGGCCATCCAGGTCAGGCCGGTGTGGCGCAGGTCGTGGCGGCGCAGGTGTTCGTAGCCGAGGTCGTGGGCGACGTCGTCCCAGTGCGTGGCGTCGCGTAGGACGGCGGTGCTGATGCGGCCGCCGCGGGGGCCGGTGTAGAGGCGGGCGTCGGGGTCACCGCGGGTGGCTCGGAGGCGTCGGATGATCTGCGGGCGTAGCGGTTCGATGATCGGGATGAAGCGGGCGGTCCCGCCCTTGGTGTGTTTGTCGATGAGGCCGCCGGGGGCGGGGGTGGTCTGCCGGCGGCAGGTCAGGAGCCAGTTGGCGGTGTCGATGTCGCGGGCCCGGACTCCGGAGACCTCGCCGATGCGGGTGGCGGTGCAGGCGCTGTGGACGACGACGTCGCCCCAGCCGCGGTAGTGGTTGTAGGAAGCTTCGACCAGGGCGTCGGCGAGTTCGGAGAGGGCGTCCCAGTCGCGTAGTGCGAGGGCTCGGGGGTCCAGCAGTTCGTCCTCGGCCTGCTGGTACGCGCGCTGCCAGCCGGTGACGTGGGCGGGAGGCCGTTCGATGAGACCGTCCACGACGGCCTGCTCGAGGATGCGGAAGAGCATGGCGAGGGTGTTCTTGATGGTGGAGCGGCTGCAGCCCTCCGAGATCCAGCTGTCGATCGCGCCGGCGATCGCACCGGTGGTGACAAGGCGGACGGGGAGATGTCCGAGGTCCGGCTCGACCCGGTGGTGCCATCCAGCGAGGTAGGGGACGTGGGTGGTGGTCTCAAGGCCGGCCAGGATGATCGGGAGGCGGAGCTCGACGTACTCCGCCAGTGACATCGAGGCCAAGGAAGGGAGTATCGGGCTGCCAGTGGCGTCGGCGAGGATCGTCAGCCACTGGGTGACCAGCGCGGGGTCGAGTCCGCTGTGGACGGCGTTGGCCAGAAAGCTGGCCCAGGCGTGCGTCTGAGCCGGGGTGATCAGAGGTGACGGTAGCGGGTCATGGGTGGCAGCTTGGACTGGGCGCGGTGTGGTGGCGGGCCTGGTGGGCGATCGGCAGGGCCGGAAGGTCACCTGCGGGCCACCCGGCGGATCCTGGGGCGTGTGGTGTCGGCGGGAATGTCGAAGAGCTCATATGTCATGGTTGCGCTGTCGTCGATTGACTGGCTGATACCGTCATGGTGTCATTGCTTCATGCTCTATGGAATGCCGAGGCTGCAGAAGATCGATCAAACCGTCCTCGATGAGATCGAGGAGATGCGGGACCGGCTGCGCCTGCACCTGCGCACCCCGCGCCGGTGGGAGGGGCAGCTGCGCCGCAACCTGACGGCACGCGCGATCGCTGGGTCCAACACGATCGAGGGCTACGCGGCGAGCGTGTCGGACGTCGAGGACATCATGGTTGGCGAGGCACCGATCGAGGCGAGCCAGAGCGTCACCGCCGAGATCGAGGGCTACCGGCAGGCGATGACCTACATCCAGCGCCTAGCCGAGACTGGCGACGACTTCGCGTACAGCAAGGGACTGCTCAACGCGCTGCACTTCATGATGCAGGGCCACCACCTGGTGAAGCGCCCCGGCTGGTGGCGCACCGGGCCGGTGTACGTGACCTCGGCCGAGGATCCGACCATCGCCGCCTACACTGCCCCGGTTGCCGAGCAATTGCCGCAGCTGACCAGTGAACTGGTGGAGTGGCTGAACGAGGGTGATCTGGATGCGCCGGGCCTGGTGCGGGCCTCGATGGCGCACCTGAATCTGGTTGCCATCCACCCGTGGTCGGACGGGAACGGGCGGATGTCCCGCGCCCTGCATACCCTGGTCCTCGCCCGCGAGGGGATTATGGCGCCCGAATTCTCAAGTATCGAGGAGTGGCTCGGCCGCGCCCGCAACACCTACCGCTACTACGACATCCTCGCCGAAGTCGGCGGCCCGGTCTGGACCCCGGAGCGCGACACACTGCCCTGGTTGCGCTTCTGCCTGCGCGCTCACCACCAGCAGGCGCAAACCGTCGAACGCCAGGTGAACACGACCCGCGAAGTCTGGACGGCCCTTGATGGCGCCATCGAGCGGCAGGGCTGGCCCGACCGCATGCTCTACGCCCTCTATCCGGCCGCCATGGGCAACCGCCTGCGCCGCGCTACCTACCAGGCCGACGCCGAACTCAGCGAACAACAGGCCCAACGCGACATCCGCGAACTCGTCCGCGCCGGCTGGCTCGCTGCGAAGGGCGAGGCTCAAGGGCGCTACTACACTGCCGGCCCGGATCTGCCCGAGGAGATCACGCGCGAAGCCCGCGAACCCCGACCTCTGCGCGACCCATACGTGTAGCACTCAATGGCCGGTCATGATGCGACATGGCGTTCCTGTCTGGCTGAGCGCAGATCACCCGGCTGGTGCGCTGGGGCTTGGCGGAGCTTCGTTCCGGAGCGGCGCGCCACATAAGCTGCAGGGCCATGCCTCCCAGTTCGGGCAACCGAACTGGGAGGCATGGGCGAAGGTCTGCAGGCTGATGGCGTCCGGATGGGCTCGGCGGGGCCGGGTGTTGTTGCGAGTCAGGGCTCCCCGCCACGGCAGCAGATGAAATCGATGATGCGTTCGGCCTGGACGGCCGCACCCCTGGCCAGCGGGGCGGCAACTACGGCACCATCCAGCTGTGGCCGATGGGAGCCGATCAGGCTATCCAGCAGATCTGCGCCGGCACCACGCCCCATCCGCCAGCAGGGGTAGCAGTAGCTCGCCGGCTCCCAGACCGCTCCACCTGTGCCTGACGAGCACTGAACGGGGCATCAGTCCCCCGGCGCCAGGAACCCCTGCAAAGCGTCCCGGCGGAGCCGCCCCGTCAGGGTGAGTTGCTCGCGGAGTTGGTGTTCATAGGTGTCCAGATGGGTCATCAGGTCGGCGATGGTCTGTTGAGTGCCTACGTCAGGTAGGACAACGGGCAGGTCAGCGAGGATTGGGAGCGAGATGGTCTTCATGGTCATGCTTCCCGTGGAGTGGTTGTCGAGCCACTCGCGTGCCCGGGCACTGCGCAGGTAGGCAGCAAGGTAGTCAGGGTTGAGCGCGGGGTGGGGGCGGAGTAGGAAGCAGCCGGTGCCGCAGATCCAGCCGTGCTGCTCATCGCGGACCACGGCGCACCGGCCGAGCTCGCCGCGGCGGGCCACGACGAGGTCGCCGAGGCGGAGGCGGAAGCGCTCCAGACTCTCGGCATGGGTCTCGGTGATGCGCCTGATGTCCACTGTGCTGAAGCCGCTGTCTGTCAGGTCCTTGGGCATCACGACCGGGACACCGCCGTCCCGCACGTAGTCGTCGGCTCGGATGAGGCTCCCCGAGGGACCGGTGAGTAGCCGGCTCGCCTTGGTGTTTCCGGGGCCGCCGTTGACCGCGTCCCGGAGCGTCAGTAGTGGGAGTTCCTCTTCATTGCTAGTCAACCTCTCACATCTGTCGGCGAGTTGGCGGAGCCCGCTGACCGACTCCGCGGTCGCCAGCTCGTGCCCGTGCAGCTCGTCGAGTGTGTGTTCCAGGTCAAGCACCGCGGCCGGTCGTTCCCGCGCGGGCGCGATGTACAGGCGGGGGTCGAGGTTTCCGGCGTTCGCCATGATCTCGGCGTACCCGACCGAGCGGGAGAACCCCGGTTCATCCTCCACTGTGCCCGGGGACTGCAGCCACACGTGGAACCGACTGGTGATGCGCTCGATGTCGGCGGGAGTCAGTGCGCGTGGCTGCCGGGGTGTCGGGGAGCCGAGCCGGCTGGCATCGACGAAGAGGACGGAGTCCGCCTCACCCACCGGCAGTCGGCTGGACTTGTCCCGAGCGAGCAACCAGATGTGCACGGCGACGGTGGTGGCGGGGAACAGGTTTGGCGGCAGCGCGATGATGCCGAGGACGGCACCACGGGCGAGCAGGTTCTGACGGTTCGTCTCATCGACCCCGCCGGACCAGGCGGCGCTTGGCGGCATGATCACCGCAGCGGTCCCGTGCTCGCTCAGCCGGTTCCAGGCGAGCTGCAGCCAGGCGTAGTTGGCGCTGGAGTCGGGCGGAAGGCCGACGTGATCGAGGTTCATGACACGCTGGTTGAACGGTGGATTGCTCATCACCACATCGGCCAGGCCGTATCCCTTGCTCTGCAGCAGCATCGCCGGATCGGAGGCGCGCACCGCAGGCTGGTCCACCCCGTGGAGAGCGAGGTTCACCGTCGCCAGCCGCGGGGCGCCGAGGTTCGTGGTGTAGGCCTCGAAGGAGGTGCCGGCGAGGCCACCGTGTTCGGAGATCCGCTGCGCCGCCTCCGTCAGAAAGCCGCCGCTCCCACAGGCCGGATCGAAGATCCGGTCCCCGGCCCGTGGGTCCGCCAGGTCGACGACAAGTCGGACCACCTCCCGCGGTGTGTAGAACTCGCCTGCCGAGACGTCGATCTCCTGCGCCTGGCGTTCGATGAGCATCTCGGCAACCTCGGCCAGGTTGGCTTCGGCGCCCGGCCGCTGGCCCAGGGCCTCGAGGAAGGGCACTGCCCACGGCGCGTCGTCCGGCTCATCGTCGTCGAGCAGGTCGACGCTGAGCTCGAGCCCCCTGCTCCGGCGGAGGCTGTCCAACGCGGCACGCAGGTCGCGCAGTGGCGAGCCGCGGAACCGGGCATCCGCGACCGCCCGGTTCCACCGCATCACGAACTCGTCCTCCGGCTGTTCCGCCGCCTCGACAAGCCGTGCGAGCAGCAGGATCGCCAGCATCAGCGTGAGGTCGCGGAAGCCGTTCCGGCCCCGCTGGTAGGGCGCGTAGGCCCGCCAGAGCCGGTCGGTGAGCTCCATGTCACGGTTTTCCGGTGCACTGGTCTCCACGCGTCGTCCTCTCGTCTTCCGATCCGGCTACTTGAACTGGCTGATGGCGTAGGCCGCTGCGGCGACGAGCATCAGCAAGCACAGCCGGAGCGTAGTGCCGGTGTTCTCCATCGCCTTCTCCAGCAGTTTGATGAACGACTTCATTGTGCGGTGGCCCCTACTTCTCAGCTGCGCAGTTCTACTGCGCAGCTCCCCTACTGCCAGGCCTCCGCGGCTAACTACACGCCGTGGCCGACCGCCTCGTACGATAGCAATGGTGAGTAGCGTTTGCTCGGGCCCCTAGAGGGGCTAGTGGTTCACAGTGGCAGTTGCGCAGCGACACTGCGCAATAGGCTGAGTGAAGGATGGCTGCTGGCGGGGTGGGCGGAGGCAGCTACGGCAAGTCAGGCGGGAGTAGCGAGAGGCTTCAAATGTGATGCAGGTCACTCGTTGCGTGCGAGGCGTGTTCGCTGGTAGCTGTCCACTGGTGCGCCCCCCCGTGGGGTCAGCGGCGGTTTGGGGCGGATGGGTCTGGATGGTGAGGATCCGTAGTCCTTGGTGATGCAGATCGAAGTATCCGACCTCTGCGCGGATCTGCTGGCTGCCGTCATTTGCGGTGGCGGCAGCGCTGTGAGCAAGAGGTGAGTCATGAACATGTACTCCCGACTCTCCATCAACGCCTGCGTGGACTCGCCCCAGGGTAAGGCGCTCGATGAGGGGCCGAGCAGGGCCTCGGTGGCTGCGTAGGAAGCTGGCCCAGGTCGTGCTCTGACGCTCGGGCGTGGGCGGGATGCCGCGCTCGCGGAGGATCTCCCAGACAGTGGCGGCGGTGACCTTGATGCCAAGCACTGCGAGTCTGCCGTGCGGAGGTGGCCCTATGGGCTGTTCTCGCGGGCAAAGCGCAGGAATACGGCGCGGATCGAGCTGGCGGTGGGGGTGGTGTGGCGCCGCTTGACCAGGTCACGGTGCCATGGCGGGACCGTGACTGGTGGGCCAGTAGCGGGAGGTTCTGCAGCTTGTCCGTCGGGAGCTGCTGGAGCAGGCCGGCAAGGGCGGTCAGTGTCGTTGAACGCGGGCCTGCCGACCTGGAGCTGCAGGAACCGCAGTTGGTGCCGCACGCCAGAGTGCTGGTGGCGGCGAGGTAGGCCAGGCGCAGCAACGCGACTGGTCATGATGCCGTCAGTGCGCCGTGCAGGTGTCGGCGGCCGTGGCAAAGTCCAGGTGTGTGGCCAGCCGGGTCCAGGCTGATGGCCACCGGAATTGGTTCTGATCCACTCTATGTGGAGCGGTTGCGGAGGGTCACTGTGGTCAGTCGGCGCGGAGGATTTGGAGCCGGAGTAGGTCGAAGTCGGCGCGGCCGTACCCGTCCCTTTTGATCCGCTTGATGCGGTTGACGTTGCCCTCGACCTTGCCGGAGTTCCACTCCAGGGTCAGTCCGGCCGTCACGGCGGCGAAGTCCTGGCGGAGGCCGCGCGCCAGGCTGCGAAGTGGGGACTGTTGTGTCGCCTCCGCATGGACCAGCCAGTCGTTGAGCTCGGCTCCACGCTTGCCGTTCATCATCTCTGCGAAGGTGCGTACGCACTCAGCGACGGCGTCGAGTTCGGGGCATCGCGCCAGTAGGCCCTTGAGCTTGGCCTTCTCGTCCTCGCCGAGCGACGTCGGTCGGCGGGTGATCAGCCTGGTCGCCTGCCGAACGGTCAGTGCCGCGGCGACTTTTGGTGCTGGCTTCCCCGCGGCGCGCACGGGTTGCAGGTGGCGACGCACCGTCCGGGCGCTGCCCCGGAAGCCGAGCTCGCGGATCTCCGCGGATAGCCGGGCGGCGTCGGTGCAGCCTTCGTTCCAGCGTTGATGCAGGTGGGGGAGGTAGGGCCGGATCTGGGTGTCACGGTGGCCGTCGCTGGTGGGCACGTCTTCGACTGTGGCCGCGTGCGCGTACTTTCCGACCGTCTTCGGGTCCAGTCCCAGGGTCTTGGCGATCGCGTAGATCCCGACCCCTTTGTCGAACAACTCGTGTACGGCAGTGTGGCGTTCGCGTCGCCTGGTTGCACGGGCTCCTTCTGCCGCCGTCGGCGAGGGTTCGGGGAGAACATCGCTGTCGGGACCGGCCGTCGGTTCGTCCGGTGGTGATTCTTCGGTGGCTTCCGCCAGGCAGGCGCGGTGTGCGGCGACGCACTTCTCGGCGGCCTCGCAGAGGTTCTTCCACAAATGAAACCTGTCCGCGACCTGCACCGCTCCCGGTACTGCCGAGCGGACAGCCTCCGCGTAGGCGCTGGCCCGGTCCCTGCACACGATCTCGACGCCGGGGTGCTCGCGCAGCCACGCGGTGAACGTCTCCGCCCTCCGGTCGGGCAGCACGTCGACGCGCTCGCCCGTCTCCATGTCCAGCAGGATCGTTCCGTAGACGTGGCCCTTCTTGAACGCGAAGTCGTCCACCCCCAGGACCCGCGGCGCGGTGCCGACCGGCCCGTCGGGAAGCCTCCGCAGTAGTCTGAGCAGGGAGTTCGCGCTCGTCTCGATGGACAGGTGCGCGGCCAGCCGGGCCGCAGGGCGGCCGGCCAGCGCCAGCGCGATCCGCTCCAGTGCCCGTCGCAGGGTGGACGTGCGGCGCGCGAACCGCTCGGTGAGCCCTTCCACCTGTTCGACGAAAGTCCTGCGATGGCACTCCACGGCCGAGCATATGAAACGCCGCACCAACAGGTCGATCACGGTCTTGTGGCCGGACACCGATACATCCGCCAGCTGCCGCCGGTACCCGCCATGGACGCGCCCCGAAGCCACACCGCACCCCGGGCAAGTGGCCCGCGCGGTGGCGGTCCGCGCCGAGAGGGTCACCGCGGTGGCGTCGACCACGACCCCCTCCACGGTCACCGTCGAGAGATGGGAGAAGGCCGTCCAGAGCACGCTGCAGTCACACGAACGATGATCCTTCCACAGGTGAATGACGCTCCGTCATCGCTCCACATAGAGTGGATCAGAACCCCGGAATTCCAGGTGGATGGCCGTCTGACCTGTGGTGTTCCTGATCGCTTCCTTATCGAAGGA
>NZ_JBWXUE010000047.1:0-56755 GCF_057158765.1 Kitasatospora sp. NEAU-69 | reverse complement strand
TCATCAGCCACGAAAGCGGCTGGAACGTCACCGCCACCAACCCCAGCTCCGGCGCCTACGGCCTGGGCCAGGCCCTGCCCGGCAACAAGATGGCCACCGCCGGCGCCGACTGGCAGACCAACGCCACCACCCAGATCAAGTGGACCTACGACTACATGAACAGCCGCTACGGCAGCCCCAACCAGGCCTGGGCCTACTGGCAGATCCACCACAACTACTGACCCACCCCGTCACCAGTTGTGCCCGAAGGGGCCCGGCACGCGCCAACCGCGCGAGCCGGGCCCCTTCGACGTCGACACCGTCAGTACCGCCCTCACGGCGCCCGGAAGTACGTCGGGAAGCTCGGCGCCAGCCAGGGCTTGCGGCCCCAGGCGAGGATCCTGCCGCGAGCCATCGCCTGCACCGGCGAACAGCGGCCGAGGGCGATCAGGAAGAACGTCACGGGCTCCACGACGATCGTGCAGTCGGGCCGGGCCGGTGGCTGCTCGCTGACGGTGGCCGTACCGTCCTCGATCGTGACGCCGAAGCGCGCGCCGCCGCGCACGCCGACCGCGAACCGGATGTGCCGTCCGGCGGCGGCGCGCGGATCGACGACCCGGGGCATCGCGGTGCGCAGGAACGGCAAGGTGAGAGCGACCCGGGCGCTGTCGATCATGTGCGGCCGCCCGAGCGCCAGGGCCAGGTCGTAGCCGTGGCCGAGCATGTGCGTGAGCAGGTAGCTCGACAGCGTCGCCTGGTCCATCGGGCCCATCGGCGTCCGGACGGGTTCGGCCGCCGGGCGGGCGGCGTTGCGCTCGGCGAAGGCGCGGGTGTGCCGGACGATCGCGGTGGCGAGCACGGCCGGGTCGCGCTCGGGGTAGGCGGCGAGCGAGTCGGTGTTGGCCGCCGCGAGGCCACCGGGCGTGCCGTCGCCGTACGGGCGGTCCAGGCCGCCGGCGACGTCGGCCATCAGCTCGTTGGCCAGCGCGAGGTGCGCCGCCGCCTCGCCGACGGACCAGGTCGCTCCGGGTATCCGGGCGGTCGCATCGGGGCGTGAGCGGAGCAGCCGGGCGATGTCCTCGGCGGTCGCGAGGTTCGCTTCGATCGACTGCGTGCGCATGGCGGACTCGGTCATGGCGACGAAGCCTGGCGCACTACCGGCGCGCTGTCCAGAGGTACGGGCCGGGCGGGCCGGGCGTACGGGCCGGGTGCGCGGCGGCACGCGCGGTTGGCGCCGATCGGGTGAGCTCCCGGCGGTTCGCGGACGGGCGCCGTCGTCGGGTACGGGACGATCGCCAGCGTCGGTGCGCACCCGCCAGGCCGGTGCGGCCAGGGTGGAGGTCATGGTGCGGATCCTGCTGGTGGCGAGCGCGTTCAACAGTCTCACCCAACGCGTGTACGCCGAACTGCGTGACCATGGTCACCAGTTGGCCGTTCATCTGAGCGACGGCTCCGCTGCCGCTGACGACGCGCTGCGGGCCGCGGTGCAGCGGCACGAGCCCGAGCTGCTGCTGGCGCCGCTGCTGAAGTCGGCTCTCCCGCGCGACGTCTGGTCCGCGCACACCTGCCTGATCGTCCACCCGGGACCGCCCGGCGACCGCGGGCCGTCCTCGCTGGACTGGGCGATCCACGAGGGAGCCGAGCGCTGGGGCGTGACCGTGCTCCAGGCGAACGAGGTGATGGACGGCGGCGACATCTGGGCGGAGGCCGACTGCCCGGTGCCGCCGGTCGGCAAGAGCGACCTGTACCGCAACGAGATCTCCGACGCCGCGCTCCGGGCCGTGCTGCTCGCCGTGCAGCGCGTCGCCTCGGGCAGCCACGTCCCGCGCCCGCAGCACGGCGCCGACTGGGAGGTGCCCGACCACACCCGGCCGTACCTGCGGCAGGACGCCCGGCGGATCGACTGGTCCGCCGACCCGACCGCGACGGTGCTGCGCAAGCTGCGCGCCGCCGACTCCCAGCCGGGCGTGCAGGACGAGCTGCTCGGCGACCGGTGGTTCCTGCACGGCGGGCATCCCGAGGACGAACTCCGCGGGGAACCCGGTGAGTTGATCGCCACCCGGGCGGGCGCCGTCTGCCGGGCCACGGTGGACGGCGCGGTCTGGCTGCCGGAGCTGCGCGCGCGCCGACGGCCCGATGGCCCGGCGACCTTCAAGCTGCCCGCCACCCTCGCACTCGGGGACCGGCTGCCCGCGCTGCCCGAGGTCCCGGCCCCGCTCGACCTGCCCGAGGCCCGCCGGACCTGGACGGACATCCGCTACCGGGAAGTCGGCCCGGTCGGCTTCCTGCGCTTCGCCTTCCCCGGCGGTGCGATGAGCACCGACCACTGCCGCCGCCTGCTGGACGCCTACCGCCACGCGGCCGCCCGGCCCACCTCGGTGCTCGTCCTGGGCGGCGGGCGGGACTTCTTCTCCAACGGCATCCACCTCAACGTGATCGAGGCCGCGCCGGACCCGGCGGCGGAGTCCTGGGCGAACATCATCGCGATGGACGACCTGGTCGCCGAGATCCTCACCACCACCGACCGACTGGTCGTCGCCGCGCTCGGCGGCAACGCCGCGGCCGGTGGCGCGATGCTCGCGCTCGCGGCCGACGAGGTCTGGTGCCGACACGGCGCGCTGCTCAACCCGCACTACCGGCTGATGGGCCTCTACGGATCTGAGTACTGGACGTACACACTGCCGCGCCGGGTCGGCGCCGCCGTCGCGGACCGGCTCACCGAGCGCGCGCTGCCGGTGACGGCGGCGACGGCGCACCGGCTCGGACTGGTGGACCAGGTCGTGCCGGCCACTCCGCAGGAGTTCGGCCCGGCGGTGGCCCGGCTGGCCGGGCTGCTCGCCGCCGGTCCGGCCGTGCAGCAGCGGATCGCCGCCAAGAAGGCCGAGCGCGAGCGGGCGGAGGCCGCCAGGCCGCTGGCGGCGTACCGGGCGGCGGAGCTGGACCGGATGCGGCTCAGCTTCGACGATCCGGCCGCGCCGTACCACGCGCTGCGCTCGGCGTTCGTCCGGAAGACGGCGGTGGGCGGCACGCCCGCCCACCTGAGCGACGCCGCGCACAGGCCCTAGGATGAGGAACGGGGCGACCGAGGAGGCTTGCTCATGGCAGACGGCCGGCGCTACGCGCTGACGTTCCCCGACGCGCCCGGGGAGCCCGAGACGCAGGCTCCACAGGACGCCGTCGTCGTCGAGGCGACCGGGACCACCGGACCGGGCGGTCACCCGGTGTACGCGGACGCGTCCGGGATCGTCCGGGCCGAGATCAGCGACCGCGGTGAGGTACGGATGCTCGCCACCGGCGGGCACCAGGAGTTGCGCACACCGGTGGACGTCCGGCTGCTGCCATGACGCTCAGCCGAGTGGCGGCGGCTCGGCCGCCCAGGCCAGCGAGTACCAGGAGAGCGCGGCGAGCACGGCCGCGCTCGGCAGCTCGGCGCAGTAGGCGAGCAGCTGCGCCAGCTGGTACGCCGAACCCCGGTGGGCGGACCACAGGTCGAAGAACGCGTCCATCGCGAGCAGCACCGCGGTCGCGGCGGCCAGTGGGCTGGTGGCGCGGTGTCGGCGGCGGACCAGCGAGGCGAGCAGGAACAGCGCCGCCACCTCCATCACGTCCAGCCAGACCCAGGAGTTGGACAGGTTGCGCGCGCCGAAGTGGCCCTTCACGTTGAGCCCGAGCACCACGATCCAGGGCAGCAGGAGCAGGCCGGCCGCGCGGAATGCGATCGGCAGCCGGCGGCGCAGCACCGGTTCCCGGGCGGTCAGCGCTTTCCGAGGATCGAACATTCGACGATCCTAACGGCAGCCGGACATGAGCAAATGTCCAGCTCAGTGCCACCGCTACGGTCAGGCGGGGGTCAGGATCGGGTCAGCTCGGGGGAGCGGGAGTGGGAGCGGGATCAGGGCTCGCGTCGCGGCGGGCGAGCAGGCGGTACGCGTTGGACAGCCCCGCCCGGCCGGCGAAGCGGGCGATCAGCCGGTCGGCGAGCGCCGCGAGCAGCAGGGCCGGTGCGCCGGCCAGGAAGGCGGCGCCGCGCAGCAGGCGGTGCAGCCGGTTCGGCGGCGTGCCCGGCAGCCAGGGCGCGTCCTCGCGTGGGGCGACCGCGTCCAGCAGCAGCCAGCCGGCGGCGAGCAGGTCGATCGGATCGTGCGGCTCGCCGTGCTGTTCCAGCAGCACGGTGAAGCCCAGCTCGCTCAGCCGAGCGCGCAGGTTGGCGGCGGGGGCGAGGTTGAGGTGCTGCGGTTGCAGCCAGGGCAGCCACCAGCGGCCGAGCAGCCGGGCGTAGCGGCTCTGCGGGTCGGGGACCTCGATCAGCAACAGGCCGTCCGGGCGCAGGGCGTGGTGCGCGGCGGCCAGTTCCGCGCGCGGGTCGGTGCTGTGCTCCAGGTAGTGGAACATGCTCACCACGTCGTACCGGCCGGCCAGTTCGGGCGCGAGCTCGGGGAACGCGCCACGGTAGGCCTGCGCCACCCGGCCGTGCCGGGCGGCCAGCTCGACGCCCTCGCTGAGGTCGAGGCCGTCGAACGTGGTGCCCGGGAAGAGTTCGCGGGCGGTCTCGCAGAAGTGTCCGTGGCCGGTACCGACGTCCAGCCAGCGGCCCGGTGCGGCGGCGAAGGGGGTGACCGAGCGGGCGCGACCGCGGTAGGTCGCGGCGCGGGTGCCGAACGCGCCGCCGAGCCGCTGTTCGCCGAGGCCGTCGTAGAAGTCGCGGTAGTAGAAGGCGAGTCCGGGACCGGTCAGCCTGGGATTCTGGAAGATGTGGCCGCAGTCGGCGCATTCGTCCAGCACGAAGTGTCCGGGCTTGTGCTGGAGCAGGTCGGTGGTGCGCAGCCGGACCCGCAGCCGGGTCTTGCCGCACCACGGGCAGTCGGCGCGGCGCGGTTCGAAGAACCGGTCGGTGCCGTCGGCGAGTTCGGCCTGGTAGTCGGGACGCAGTTCGGCGATCCGCCGAGCGCGGGGGGCCGGATCGGTCATCGGGTTCCCCTGACGGTCGGTTGGGGTTGCGGTTGCGGCTGCGTGTGTTCTGTTCGGAGCAGGCGTTTGGGGTGGTCGGCGGCGTGGTCTGCCCCCCCCGCGGCCCGGAACGAGGCGCCGATCCGCTGGGCGGCCGCTCGGTGGGCCGGGTCGAGGAGCACCGCGTCCAGGGCCTGGCCGAGCCGGTCGGCGCTGGTGCGGCCGAACCTGACCCGGACGCCCGCGCCGGACTCGGCGACCTGGTGGGCGATCACCGGCTGGTCGTCGCGGATCGGCGCGACGACCAGTGGCACGCCGTGCCAGAGCGCCTCGCAGACCGTGTTGTGACCGGCGTGGCACACCACGGCGGCCGTGCGGGGCAGCAGCGCCAGCTGCGGGACGGCGGGCAGCACCAGCACGTCGGGGTCGTGCGCGGCGGGCGCGGCGGGCCCGAGCACGCCGCCCGGGTCGACGATCACGCCCTGCAGCCGGGCGGCGCGGTCCCGCAGCGCCTGGCGGCAGAGCGTCAGGAAGGCCGCTCCCGCGTCGGTGTTGGCCGTGCCGAGGCTGACCAGCACGGTGGCGCGGCCCGGGTCCAGCCACTCCCAGGGGAAGGCTGCGGCGCTCGGGCGGGCCGTGATCGACGGGCCGACGAAGCGGAGCGGGCTTGACGCCTGGTGGGGTGGCGCGGTGGTCGGGCCGGCCAGCTCCGGGGTGGTGAAGGCGAGCAGCAGGTGCGGCGAGAACCGCGGGTCGGCGGTGGCCGCCGGGTCCCCGAGGCGTCCGCGCAGCTCGGTGAGGAGATCGCGGACCCAGGCCGCGACCAGCGGCATGCCGTCCAGCGCGCCGGTCAGCTCGGCCGAGGTCGTGGCGGAGGTGGCCCACGGCAGGCCGAGCCGCTCGGCGACCAGCGCGCCGGCCACGGCCTGCTGGTCCACCACCAGCACATCGGGGCGGAAGCGCTCGACCGCCGCCGCGACACCCGGCGCCATCGCCTCGGCGAGCGGGACCAGGAACTCCGCCCAGAGGAACTTCAGCGCAGCGGGCCCGCGCAGCTCGGGCGGCCGCTGCGGGGTCCGGGCCGGGACGGCGCACGGGAACAGCTCGGCGCCCGGGCCGGCCAGCGGGCCGACCAGTTCGGGCAGCCCGGCCCAGGCGGTGTCGTGCCCGCGGGCGGCCAGCTCGGCGGCGACGCCCACCGCCGGGTTCACATGCCCGACCAGCGGAGGCACGACGAACAGGAACCGGCTCATCGGGTGCCCCGCTCCGCCACCAGCTCACGCTCGGCGGCGGGTGGTTCGCGCAGCAGGGTGGTGGCCGACCCATGCCAGCGAGCGGCGGTGGGCTGGTGCCGCTGGGCGGCGATCGGCTCGCGCAGCCCGTCAGCGAGCGGTCCGCGCAGGTCGACGCCGAGCGAGTGCAGCCAGCGCAGGCTGAGCTCGCGGACCGCGTCCGGCGCCTCGACGAGCACGGAGTGTTCCTGGCCCGGCACGAAGGTGCTACGGCAGTCGGGCAGCAGGGCGTCCAGCCAGGCCGCCTGGTCGGCCAGGTCCGACTCGGTGCCGTACACGGCGAGCACCGGGCAGCGGATCGAGCGCAGCTCGGCCTCGCTCGGCAGCCGGCTGGTCGGGATGTCGCGGGCGAGCGAGGTGCCGGCCAGCAGCCGACCGGCCGCGCGGGCCAGCCTGGCCGTGTGGGCACCGCGCTCGGCGGCGACCCAGGCCAGCGTGGGCTCGTCCGCGAGCTCGGTCTCGGCGCGGCGCAGGATGCCGTCCAGCTTCACGGCCCAGGCGCGCGAGGCCGGTTCGGACTCGATGGCCAGGATCCCGGCCACAAGCCCGGGGTGGCGGGCGGCCAGCTCGAACGCGACCGTGCCGCCGAAGGAGTTCCCCAGCAGGTGGACCGGAGCGGTCACCGCGAACCGGTCCAGCAGCGCCGCCAGGTCGTCGGCGAAGTCCTCCAACCGGTAGCCGCCCGGCGGCCGTTCGGAGCGGCCGTGGCCGCGCTGGTCGTACATCAGCACCTCCACCCCGGCGGCCGCGAGCACCGGCGCCAGGGTGAAGTAGTAGCTGGCGAGGCTGTCGGTGAGCAGCCCGTGCACCAACACCGCCGTCGCGGCGGGCGGTTCGCCGTCCTGCGGGCCGAGCCGCTGCACGTGGAAGCGGCGGCCCCCGAGGTCGAGGAAGGCCATGGTCAGCTCCGCTCGGCGGTCTGCTCGGCGGGCTGCAACCGGCCCACCACGTAGTCGACCAGGCGGCCGACCGTCAGGTCGATGATCTCGTCCAGCTCCATGCCGGCGATGAACTCGGCGAAGTTGATCCGGTCACCCCAGCGGTCCTGGAGCTGGCCGGCGAGGGTCACCAGGTCGATGCTCTCGAGTTCGAGGTCCTCGGTGAACCGGGTCGTCATGGTGACCTCGGCGTCGTCCAGGCCGTACTCGTCGAGCACCGCGGCCAGCATGGCGGTGATCTCGTCGAGGACCTGCTGCGCGGTGGGCGGGGTGCGGTCCACGGTCTGTTCGCTGGTGGTCACTTGGGCGTCGTCCCTTCGGGGTGTGCGGCGTGGTCGGGGTACTGGGCGTACTGGGGGTCTTCCGGGTGGTGCGGATCGGGGGCGGTCCAGGCTGCGACGTAGTGCCGGGCCGGCAGGCCGGACGGGCTGCGCACCTCGGCGCACCGGACCCAGTGGGTGCGGTCCGCGACGGCCACCAGCAGGGCGGACGGCTCGGCGGCGAGCACGGCGAAGTCGCGCGGCCGCCCCTGCAGGCCGGTGCCCTCGGCCTTGGCCACGGCCTCCTTGGCTGCCCAGAAGCGGGTGAACCAGAGCGCAGCCGAGCCGCCGTGCGAGGTGCGGCAGGCGGTCAGCAGCTCCGACTCGGCCGGGCCGAGCGCCACTTCGAGCGTCTCGGCCGGGCGTTCGGTGACCTCTTCGAGGTCGATGCCGGTGCCGGTGCTGGTGTCGAGGCCCGCGCCGGGCGTTCGGACCAGCGCCACCGCGGCCTCAGCGCGGTGCGCGAGTGAGACGTCCAGCTCCGGGAGCACCCGGCCGTGCAGCCCGACGACGTACGGGCGGCCGCTCGGAGCGTTGCGCACCTCGATCTCGGCGGGGAAGACCGGACCCTCGCCGTGCTCCCAGAGCCACTGGCGCACCGCGTCCTTGACCGCGATCCGGCCCAGCAGCCAGGCGCGGCGGCCGCGTGGCGGCTGCTGCTCGTACCGGGTGCGCTCGGCGGCGCCGAGGTGGTTGCGCATGATCAGGTCACGCGAGGCGAGGTCCGGCCAGCGTTCGTGCAGCAGCACCCAGCCGCCGGGCTGCGGCTTGGAGAGCGTGTTGCGCTCGACGAAGCGCTCGACCGGCCGGGTGTCCGGGTGGCTGTCGAAGCGGCGGTCCTGCCAGCCGTGCACCTGGGCCCAGACCGTGCCGCCCGCCTGGAGTTGGACGTCGGCTTCGAGCACGGTGTCGGTCAGCGCGGTGATCCTGATGTGGCACTGCAGTTCGGTGCCGGGCCGCGGTGCGGGGCCGTAGCAGCGCAACTGCCGGATGCCGACCGGGAAGACCACGGTCCGGTCGGTGCGGGTGGCCATGATCCAGTAGCCCAGCAGCTGGCCCACGTTGTCCAGCAGCGCGCCGGGTGCGGCCGGCGCGGTGATCACGCCGCGGACGTGCTTCTCGCCGAGCGCGGTGAGTTCGGTCAGGCCCTGGAACGCCGGGCCGTGGAACATCCACCGCTGCTCGTAGAGGCCGGCGGCGGACAGCTCGGGCGCCCGCTCGCTCGCCCGGTCCACCGGCCAGGGGGCGGGGGGTTGCTCCCGGGGCTGCCGACGATCCGTCAGTTCGACAACGCCATGGGCGAACTGACCGAAGTCAGCGGTGAGCTGACCCGGGCCGGCCTGCTGGACGGTGATCTCCACGTCCAGCGGAGTTGCGGCCGGCACCCACTGGCCGAACCGCAGGTCGCTTGCTCCACAGGCGAGTTGGCCGGGAGCGGCCTGCTCGGCGGCGTCCATCAGGTGCTGGACGATCGTGGTGGCCGGGACGACGGGCCAACGGTCCGAGGGGTCGGGCCAGCCGGGGCGCTGGCGGAAGAAGCAGTGGTCGCGCAGGTAGGGCATGGTGTCGAGTGAGACGCGCAGCTTGCTGGTCTGGTGGATCTTGGGTTGAGGCTGGTGTGGTGGTGGTTGGAGCGGCTGTTGCTGGGCTGCGGTGAGTAGTTCGAGGGCCGTGTGCTCGGTCTCGCGCAGCAGCGCGTCGAGTTCGGCAGCGACCGGGAACCGGGCGGCCAGTGCTCCGAGTGCGGCCGGTGCCGGGGCGCTGGTAGCCGGGGCGTTGGCGTGGGCGAGTTCGGCGCGCAGCTCGCCGAGTGTGGTGGGGTCCAGCGAGACCAACGAGCTGCTCATGTCCAGCGGGACCGACGGGTGCGAACGCTGTCCGGGACGGCGTCCGGGCGCCAGGGCGGCCGTGTCCGGTTCGGCGCCCTCCACCCACAACGCTGCCGCGCACCGGCGCAGTTGGGCCATGCCGTCGCGCTGTGGCGAGTTCGCGGCGACGACCAGGTGCGGTCGGTCCTGCAGCGTGTCGCCGACCAGCGAGCCGAGCTGTCCGGTGCCGACCTGGACGAACGCCCGGAACCCGGCCGCGTACATCGCCTCGACCAGCGGGCGGAACCGGACCGGCTCCAGCAGGTGGCGGATGAACAGCGCCCGCACGGCCGCCTCGGTCGCCGGAAATGGTGCTGCGGTCGTCCCGGACCAGACGGGCACGGTCGGCGGGTGCAGCTCGAAGCGCTCGGCGGCCTGCCGGATCGGCGCCAGGTAGGGCGCCAGCATCGGCGTGTGGAAACCGGACTGGAACGGCAGTACCTGGCCGAGCACACCGCGCGCCCGGAACCAGCGCACCAGCTCGGTGACGGGCTGCTCCGGGCCGCAGACGATCGACTGCTGCGGCGCGTTGTCGTGCGACAGCACCACCTCCGACATCCCGGCCACGCTCGCCAGCGCGTCGAGCACCTGGGCTGCCGGCGCGCCGAGCGCCGCGAAGGCGAGCCCGGGGACGCGCAGCGCGTCGGGGTCGAAGGCGTCGAGGAACGCGTCGATCGAGGCACCGGAGTACAGGCCGGCGGCGATCATCGCGGTCCACTCGCCGACGCTGTGCCCGGCCACGGCGTCCGGCCGCACGCCGATCCGGCGCAGCGCCGCGTCGAGCAGCCGCCCGACGGCGACCACACCGGCGCCGTGCCGTCCGATGTCGCCGACCTGGGCGGCCGCGGCGGTGGGTGGGCGGGGCAGGCCGAAGTGGTCGGCGACATCGTCCACCCGGGGGGTGAACTCGCCTTCCAGGCCCGGGAAGAGGAAGGCGATCCGGCCGTGGGTGCCGGTGCCTTCAGCAAGGAGTAGTGGGCTGGGCGAGAACCAGACCTCGCCGCGCCCGCGCCAGGCCCGTCCACGGGACACGGCGCGGCGGGCCAGCGCGAGCCGCTTCGGCGTCGGGGCGACGATGGCCAGCCGGCAGCGCGGCGCCCGGCCGGCGTGCTCGGGCAGACCGGCGGCCAACACCGCTGAGTCCTCGCCTGCCAGCAGCTCGGCGAGTTGCTCGGGCGTGTCGGCGGCGAGCCGCAACACCAGCTCGGGCTCGGCCACGATGACCGGCCGGAGGTCGGCGGGGGAGACGGCGGGAGAGGGGCTGGTGGGGGAGGACGCCGTGGCCGGGGTGGGTCGCGGGGTGGGAGCCGCTTGCTGCAGGGAGGCCGTGGCCGGGGTGATGGCGGAGGAACTGGTGACGGGGTGAACGGTGGCCGGGGTGGGGCGGGGGCTGGGAGGCGCTTGTTCCAGGACCACGTGGGCGTTGATGCCGCCGAAGCCGAAGGCGTTCACCGCGGCCCGGCGTGGCCCGTCGCCCGGCCACGGGCGGGCGGTGGCGATGGTGTGGAAGCGGGTGGCGGCCAGCGCCGGGTGCGGGTCGTCGCAGTGCAGGGTCGGGAGCAGCATGCCGTGGTGCACGGCCAGTGCCGCCTTGACCAGGCCGGCCACGCCGGCGGCCGGCATGGTGTGGCCGATCATCGACTTCACCGAGCCGATCACCGCGCGCTGGCGCCTCGCGTCGGTGGGGCCGAACACCTCGGCCAGGGTGGCCAGTTCGGCGGCGTCGCCGGCTGGTGTCGCGGTGCCGTGGGCCTCCAGCAGGCCGAGTGAGCCGGGCGCCGCCGGGTCGAGTCCGGCGGCGCGCCAGGCCGCCCGGACCGCCCGGCTCTGGCCGCCCGGGTCCGGGCTGGCGAGGGCCGCCGTGCGGCCGTCGCCGGCCACGCCGGTGCCGCGGATCACCGCGTACACCCGGTCGCCGTCGCGTTCGGCGTCGGCGAGCCGCTTGAGCAGCACGACGCCGGTGCCCTCGCCGATCAGCAGGCCGTCGGCGCCACGGTGGAACGGCCGGCTGCGCTGGCTCGGCGAGAGCGCTCTCAGCTGCGCGAAGACGCTCCACAGCGTGACGTCGTGGCAGTGGTGCACGCCGCCCGCCAGCACCGCGTCGCAGCGCCCGGTGGCCAGCTCGCCGACCGCCTGGTCCACGGCGACCAGCGAGGACGCGCAGGCCGCGTCCACCGTGTAGGCCGGGCCGCGCAGGTCAAGCCGGTTGGCGAGCCGGGAGGCGGCCAGGTTGGGCACCAGGCCGATCGCCGACTCGGGCCGGTCCGGGCCGAGGCGATCGGTGAACGCAGTCCGTACTCGGGCAAGCTGACTGTCCGTCAGTTCGGGCAGCAGCTCGCCGAGGGTGCGCACCAGCTGGTGTGCGCCGCGCACCCGCTGGTCGAGCCGGGCGATGCCGGGCGTCAGGTAGCCGCCGCGGCCGAGCACCACGCCGACCTTGTCCCGGTCGGGCAGCCGCTCCGGGCCGCCGGCGTCGGCGATCGCGGCGGCGGCCACCTGGAGCGCGATCAGCTGGTCAGGCTCGGTGCCCGGCACCGCGTTCGGCATGATGCCGAAGCGGGTCGGCTGCGCCTGGGCCAGATCGTCCACGAAGCCGCCGCGCCGGCAGTAGAGCCGGTCCGGCTCGGCCGGTCCGGTGGCGGCCGACGGGTCGTAGTAGTCCGGGTCCCAGCGGCTGGCCGGGACGTCGGTGATCGCGTCCACCCCGTGGAGCAGGTTCTGCCAGTAGGTCGCCAGGTCCGGCGCGCCGGGCAGTAGCACCGCCATCCCGACCACCGCCACCGGCGGCAGCTGAGCGTGCGCCAGCCCGCTACTCACCCCGTCTCTCACCCCGTCACCAGCCCGACGCGGTGTAGACGACGGCCCGCAGCTGCGGGTCGCCCCAGGCCAGTTCGCGCAGCAGCGCGAGGGTGCCCGCGTCCGGGTCGATCAGCTTGATGCCGCGGAGCGCGTAGTCCTGGGCCAGCTCCGGCGACACCATGCCGCCGTGCCGCAGGGACGGCGCCCACGGGCCCCAGTGCACCGTCAGCGCCCGGCGCCCGGTCTGCGCGGCCCAGCGGGCGCCCAGCCCCTCCAGGGCGTCGTTGGCCGCCGCGTAGTCGGCCTGGCCGCGGTTGCCGAGGGCGGCGGCGATGCTGCCGAAGAGCACCGTGAAGCGCGGTCCGCCGGGCAGTTCGGCGAGCGCCTCCAGCAGGGCCCGGGCACCGTCCGCCTTGGTGGCGAAGACCCGTCGGAACGACTCGACGTCCTTCTCGGCGAGCACCTTGTCCTCGATCACGCCCGCTGCGAAGACGACGCCGTCCAGCCGGCCGTGCTCCGCGTAGACCTCCTTGACCGCCTGGCGGAGCGCGGCCGGGTCGGCCGCGTCCACCGCGCGGTAGTGGGGCTGCGCGCCGAGCGCGGACAGCTCCGCCAGCGTCGCGGCGACCTCGCGGCCGGCGAGCAGGCGGGACGCGGTGGCGTCGATCTCCGGCAGCGGGACGCCCTGGCGGGCGAGCACGGCGCGCAGCGCGGAGCGGTCGGCGGCGGCGGCCGTCGCCGGGTCCTCGGGGCCCTCCGGCGGCGCGGTGCGGCCGAGCAGCTCGAGGTTGCAGCGGGCGGCCGCCGCGAGGGTGGCCGCGAACTGCGCGGTGATCCCGCGCGCGCCGCCGACCAGCAGCACCACGGCGTCCTGGTCCAGACCCAGCGCGGCCGCCTCGGCCACGCCCTCGCCGGCCGGACCGGCGCCGGTGCTGCCGAGCAGGCCGAGACCGGCTTCGGCCAGGGCCAGGCCCCGGCGCCCGGCCGGGCCGTGCAGCACCACCGGCTCGCGGTCCTCGGCCGCCAGCTCGTCGAGCAGTGCGGCCGGGGCCTGCGTGGGGTCGGGCAGCTCGATGAGTCGGGCGGTGGTGTCCGGGTATTCGCGGGCCAGCGTGCGGAACAGGCCGCGCAGCCCGTCGGTGCGGCCGTTGTCGCCGGGCCGGTCGGTGGACGGGCCGGTGGTGGGGCCGGCGGACGGGCCGGTGGTGGGGTCCGCGGACGGGTCGCTCGGTTGCGTGGTGCGGACGGCGAGCAGCCAGCGGGGCGAGCGGGCGAGGGCGGCCTTCAGCGCGGGGACGCAGCCGGGCAGCACCGGTGCGCCGTGGGCGGCGAGCGGGTCGAGCAGCAGCACGCCGTCCACCGGGCCGTCGGCCTCGCTGAGCTCGTACGCCGCGTGGTGGGCGGTGGCCTCGGCCCCGGCGGCGACGAGCCGGTCGGTCACCGCCTGGGCGGTGCCCTCCCCGTCGTCGCCGAGCAGGGCGAAGCGCCTCCCGGCGAGCAACTGCGGCCGGGCGGTCGGCGCGGGCAGCGGCACGGGCGCGAACTCCAGCCGGACCGGCTCGTGGCCCACCAGGACGGGCGGCGCCGGGACGGGGTCGGCGGCGGGCGTGGTCACCGGCGCGGGCGCTGGCACGGCCACCGGTGCGGGCGCCGTGGCGGGGACGGGCGCGGCCGTCGCCGTTGCCGTCGCCGTCGCAGCGGGCGTAACGGTGGCCGTCGGCGCGCCGAGCCGGTCGGTCAGCCAGTCGGCGATGGCGGTGGCGGTGCGCGCCCGGGAGAGCTGCTCCACCTCCTCGTCGCCGAGCGAGCTGTGGTCGGCGTCCGTCTGGTCGGCGAGGCGGCGGACCAGCAGGCCGATGATCTCGGTGCGCTTGATCGAGTCGATGCTGAGGTCGGCCTCCAGGTCGAGATCGGGTTCGATCATGTCGGCCGGGTAGCCGGTGCGTTCGCTGATCACCTCGACCACGGTCGCCAGCAGATCGACGGCCTCCGCCGCCGCGCCGCCGCCCGGCTGCTCTCCCGGCGCCGCGGCGGCCGGTGAGGCAGCGGACGGCGTGCTGGGCGATGCTGCGGTGGCTGCTGCTGTCGCCGTCGCTGCCGTCGTCGTCGCGGGCCGCGCCAGCGGCGGCAGCGCGGCCGGCGAGGCAATCGGTGAGGCGATGGGCGAGGCGATCGGGCCGGCCGCCGCCTGGGGCATCCCCGCCGCGCCGAGGTACGTCAGCAGCACGTCCCGCTGAGCCGCGATCAGCTCCCGGCTGCTGCTGAGGAACTCCGAGACCAGCGCCTGCTGTTCGTCTCGACGCGGTTCTTCCGTGCTCACCAGGGCCTCCGGTACGGGTCGGGCCGGTGCCAGCGCACCGGGCAGTAGTTCTCCTGCGGCGGTGCGGACCAGCTGCCCGTCGACCGTCCAGCCGGGCTGTCGCGCCGCCTTGGCCCGGCCGGCGTCGATGGCGTCGCGGCCGCGGAACAGCCGGTCGGTCCGCACCGCCACACCCGCGACGGCCAGTTCGGCGAGGGCGTCGAGGAAGCCGGGCAGCCCGGTGCGCCGCCGCTCCAGCGGAACGGCCCGGTGCGGGCGCTCGCCGAGCACCTCGGAGACCAGCCGGGTCAGCACCGTGCCCGGTCCGGCCTCGACGAACACCCGGGCGCCGGCCTGGTACATCGCCTCGATCTGCGCCACGAACCGCACCGGGGCGCCGATCTGCGCGGCGAGCTCGGCCCGGATCGCGGCCGGGTCCGCGGGGTAGACGGCGGCCGTCCGGTTCGACCAGACCGGGAACTCCGGTGCGCGCAGCGTCCGGCTCGCGAGCGCGGCGGCGAACCGCTCGCCCGCGCCCGCGACCAGCGGGCTGTGGAACGCGCAGGCGACCGGCAGCGGCTTCACCCCGTAGCCGGCCTCGCGCAGCAGCCCGGTGGCGGCCGTGACCTCCTCGGTCGGGCCAGAAATCACCGTCTGGCGAGGCGCGTTGTGGTTCGCCATCACCACCCGGCCGGCCAGTTCGGCCGCCGCCAGGACCCGCTCGACCTCCTCGGCCGGGCCGGCCACCGCGGCCATCGTGCCGGGGTCGGTGTCTTGGCCGGTGGCGTTTTCGTGGTCGCTGCCTTGGTTGACGCTGCCTTGGTCGCCGGGGCCGCGGCCGACGGCGTCCAGGATGGACCGCGCCCGCTCGGCGCTGAGCGCCGGCAGGTCCTGCGCCGCGATCACCCCCGCCGCGCAGAGCGCGACGAGCTCGCCATAGCTGTGGCCGGCGGCGAGCCGCGGGCGCACCCCGGCCAGCCCGAGCAGCTCGGCCGCCGCGAGGCCGGTCATGCCCAGCACCGGCTGGGCCACCCTGGTGTCGGTCACGGCGGACCGCTGCGCCGCGCGGGCCTCGGCGGTGAAGGCCGCGGGCGGGTAGAGCACGTCGGCGTACCCGCTGCCGCGCCGCAGCTGCCGCTGCAGGCCGGGGAAGGCCGCGAACAGCTCGGCGAACATGCCCGGGCGCTGACTGCCCTGCCCGGGGAAGAGAAACGCCAGGTCGCCGCCGTCCACGGCCGGGTCGGGCTCGGCCAGGTACAGCCCATCGGCCGGTGCGTGCTCGCCGGCCGCCGCCCGGCGCAGCAACGCGGCCAGCCGGTCGAGGTCGGTGGCGACCAGGGCGACCTGGACCGGTCCGTGCGCCGACTCGGCCCGCCGGGACGCGGCGAGCGCCAGGTCGCGCAGCCGCCACGGCGTACCCTGCGCCACTGTCAGCCGTAGAAGCTCCGCGACGCCGCGCAGCGCCCGCTCGCGATCGGTGCCCCGGAACAGGAACAGCTCGGCCGGCCACTCCTGCAGCCCGTGCACCGGCGGCGGGCCGTCGTAACCGCGCAGCACGGCATGGAAGTTCGTGCCGCCGAAGCCGAACGCGCTGACCCCGGCCACGCGTTCGGCCGCAGGCTTGGCCCACGGCCTGGCCTCGGTGTGGAACGCGAACGGGCTCTCCCCGGCCTGCCAGGCCGGGTTCGGCTGATCGAGGTGGAGGGTCGGCGGCTTGACCCCGGTGTGCAGCGCCAGCGAGGCCTTGATCAGGCCTGCCAGCCCGGCGGCGCACTTGGTGTGCCCGATCTGCGACTTGACCGACCCCAGCACGCAACTGCCGGGCGCTGCCCCGGCCTCGGTGAACACCTTGCTCAGGGTGGCCAGTTCGGTCCGGTCGCCGACCACCGTGCCGGTCCCGTGCGCCTCCACCAGGCCGACCTCGGCGGGCGCGATGCCGGCCGCGCGGTAGGCGCGCTCCAGCGCCGCCCGCTGGCCCTCGGGGCGCGGGGCGGTCAGACCCAGCGACCGGCCGTCGCTCGCGCTGCCGACCCCCTGCACCACCGCGTACACCCGGTCGCCGTCCCGCTCCGCGTCGGCGAGCCGCTTCAGCACCAGGCAGGCGACGCCCTCGCCGAGCGCGATGCCGTCGGCCGAGGCGTCGAACGGGCGGGACCGGCCGGTCGGGGAGAGCGCGTGCACCGAGGCGAAGAGGATGAAGTCGTTGATCCCGTTGTGCAGGTCCGCGCCACCGCAGAGCGCCAGATCGCTGGTGCCGGAGACCAGTTCCTTGCAAGCCACGTCGAGCGCGGCGAGCGAGGAGGCGCACGCCGCGTCCACGGTGAAGTTCGCGCCGCCCAGGTCGAGCCGGTTGGCGATCCGCCCCGAGATGACGTTCGCCAGCATGCCCGGGAACGAGTCCTCGGTGAGTGTGGGCAACTGCTCCGCGATCGGCGCCGGGACGGTGCCGAGATAGGCCGGCAGCACGGCGCCCAGCACGCCCGCGTTCGACAGGTCGCTGCCCGCCTCCGCGCCGAACACCACGCTGGTCCGGGAGCGGTCGAAGGCCCGTCCGCCGTCGCCCGCGCCGCTGTCGTAGCCCGCGTCCACCAGCGCCCGGCGGGCCGCCTCCAGCGCGAGCAGCTGCACCGGCTCGATGCTGCCCAGCGCGGCCGGCGGGATGCCGTAGCTCAGCGGGTCGAAGGGGATCCGCGGCAGGAAGCCGCCCCACTTGGACGGCACTGTGTTTGACGGGACTCTGGTGGGAGACACTCTGTCCCCGGGCGCCGTCCCCGGATCGCCGTCCGCCGCGTAGTACACCGCCGGATCCCACCGCTCGACCGGCACCTCGGTCACCGCGTCCACGCCGGCCACCACGTTCGCCCAGAACGCGGGCAGGTCGGGGGCCTGCGGGAACATGCCCGCCATGCCGATCACCGCGATCTCCAGCGGCCGCTCGACCGCCGCCGGGTCGCTCGCCGGCGGGCCGGTCAGCTCGGCCGCCCGGGCGGCGAGGAAGGCGCTCGCGCCGGTGCTCACGGCGGCGTGCAGCTCGGCCAGCGTCGTGGTCGCCGAGCGCAGCACGGCGACCTGCCCGGCCATGAACATGCCCCGCTCCAGCTGAGCCTGCTCGTCCACCGCGGCGAGCTCGCCCGAGACCCGGTCGACGCCCTTGCTGGCGATCCGCAGCCGCCCGACGTTCAGCCGCTCCAGCTGCTCCCACGCCTCGCGGTCCGGCACGCCCTGCTCGCGCAGCCGCTCCCGGGTCTGCCGGAACTCCGCCGTGAACGGGCTCGGCACGCAGCGGGTGGCGTGCCCGGGCGCCGAGGTCAGCAGCTCCGTCCCGTCGGCGGCGAGCACCTGGCGCTGGAACTGCGGCTGCACGGCGCCGAGCGCCACGGCCTCCTCGGTGAACAGGTACGCCGTGCCCATCAGCAGGCCCGCCGCGACCCCGCGCTCCGCCAGCGGTGCGGCCATCGCCGCCACCATCGCCGCCGAACGCTCGTCGTGCACGCCGCCCGCGAACAGCACCTCGACGATCGGCCGGTCGTCGCCGGCGGGCCGGCCGGCCGGCGTGTCGAGGAACTCCTCCAGCACCCCCAACTGCGCCTCCCAGAGCGGGAAGCTGTGCAGCGGTCCGACATGCCCGCCGCACTCGGAGCCCTCGAAGACGAACCGGCGCGCGCCGTCGTCCAGGAACTGCCGCAGCAGTCCGGGCGAGGGCACGTGCAGGAACGTGCTGATCCCCGCCTCCTCCAGCACCCGCGCCTGCGACGGACGGCCGCCGGCGATCACCGCGTGGGTCGGCCGCGCGGCCAGCACCTCGGCCAGCTGGGCGCCGCGGACCGCCTCCGGTGCGAAGCCCAGCACGCCGACGCCCCAGGGGAGTCCCTCGGTGGCCCGGCTGGTCCGGGCGAGCAGCTCACGGGTCTGCTCCTGGTCGGCCAGGGCGAGCGCGACGAACGGCAGCGCGCCGGCCGCGGCCACCGCCGCGGCGAAGGCGGGCTGGTCGCTGACCCGGGTCATCGGCCCCTGGGCGACCGGCAGCCGGGTGCCCAGCGCGCGGCTCAGCGGCGCCTCGGAGCCGAGTAGCGCGGTGGCCGCAGCAGGCGAGGCCACCGCCTGCAGCGCATCAAGGACGGCCGTTCGGACGGCCTGCACGGTCCGCGCGACGGTTGCCCAGCGGGCGGCGAAGCGCGCAGCGAGGAATCCGTCCTGACCGACCGTCAGTTCACGTTCCGGCTCGGAGCTCGCCCCGCCGGTCGCCCCGCTGGCCGGCCCGCCGGTGGGCGTGCTGCGCCGCAGTGCCCGGTACCCGTCGATGACGGTGGCCTGGGAGCCCTCCATGCCGCGCACCGCCGCCGCGGCCTGCTCGGACGCGCCGGACTCGGCGAGCAGCGCGAGTTGGCTGTCCAGCAGCACTCCGGCCGCGCCGCCCGCGATCGCCGCCGCCGCGGTGCGCAGGCCGATGCCGCCGGCAGCCCACACAGGAACGTCGATCTCGGCTGATTCCAGAAGGAGTTGAAGCAGCACGAAGGTGCTCAGCTCGCCGACCGGGCCGCCGCTCTCGCAGCCGCGTGCGACCAGGCCGGCCGCGCCGCCCCGGACGGCGGCCAGCGCCTGTGCCAGGTCGGTGACCTCGACCAGCAGGCGGGGCCCGGCCGTTCGGGCTCCGCGGCCCGCCCCGGCGAGCGCCGCCGGCTCCCAGCCGGGCAACTCGGGCGCGACCAGCAGGGTGTTCGGCGCGCCGGGCTCGGTCAGCTGTAGATCCCCCGGCGAGAGGCGGCAGTTCGGGCCGACCCGAACGCCGAACCGGCCGGGGACGCTCTCGCGCAGCCGGTCGAACTCCTCGCGCGAGCGGCGGTCGCCGACCCCGAGGTCCAGAACGCCCAGTGCGCCCGCGCGGCACACGGCCTCGACGAGCGCGGCGTCGGGCTCCTGGAACGGGGTCATCCCGATGACGAGATCGACCGGCGGCAAAGTGGGCCTCATGGGCACTCCGGTATGCATCGTGGCGCACGTGGGGGGACGTATGACTCCCGAACGGCAAGCCGCGAGGCGGCCCTCCCCTGGGTCGGGGGCGCCACGGCATGGTTTCGGTCTTCCGCTGTTCGGGTCTACGCTGACGCTACCGATCGGTAGTGCCCCACAGGTTAAGCCCGGATTGCGCGTCCATGTCAATCCTCTCGCGTGTGGAAGTGTTCGATTCTGAGGTGGCGTCAGATTCTGTTCATCTGCCTATGCCCGCTTGCTCTCATGGCAGTTGACGATCATTCCGGTGGCATCGGTGATGAGCTGCAGTAACGGTGTCCGGCCGGACATGGCGATGGGGGTGCTGGTGCCGCAGTGGTGGCGAAGCGTTCCGCAGGACGGCCCGGCGTGTCGGACCTATCCTGAGAGACGCTGGTCACGCCGGTACCCGCCGCCTGACGGATACCCGAGCCAACCGCTGCGCACGGCGCGGGCGGGGCTGCCGTCGGTCACCATCGGCGCACTCCGGCCATGCTCGGCGCGCCGCGGGTAAGGAGTCATCGTGGCAGACGCCGACCGGACGGGTCCGGAACCCGCCGCCACCGCAGTCAGCAGCCCGGCCCCCGCCACGGGGGTCGCGGACCCGGGCGCGCTGGGCCTCGCGGCCTTCGCCATGACCACGTTCGTGCTCAGCTGCTTCAACGCCGGGCTGATCAACGTCAAGGTCATGGCCGTGGTGCTCCCGCTGGCGCTGTTCTACGGCGGCATCGTCCAACTGCTCGCCGGCATGTGGGAGTTCCGCCGGAACAACACCTTCGCGGCGACGGCCTTCGCCTCGTTCGGGGCCTTCTGGCTGGCCTACTGGGCGTACATCAAGATCGAGCTCCCGCGGCTGCTCCTGGTGCACCAGCTCTACCAGGCGACCGGCGTGTTCCTGCTGGCCTGGACGATCTTCACCGCCTACATGGCGGTGGCCGCGATGCGGACCAACGTCGCCGTGCTCGGCGTGTTCGTGATGCTGACGATCACGTTCCTGGTCCTGACCATCGGCGCCTTCGCCCAGTCCACCGGCTGGGACAAGACCGGTGGCTGGACCGGCCTGGTGACCGCGGCGATCGCCTGGTACGCGTCCTTCGCGATCGTCACCAACAGCACCTGGAAGCGGACCGTACGCCTGTTTTTCCCGTGGGGCGAACCGGGCTAAGGGCCAACACGGAGGGGGGCCGCCCGGCGGGTTTGGTCAGCCCCGCCGGGCGGCCCACCCCCAGCGGCGGGGGGCCGGTGGCGCGGCCGGCGCCGACCAGCTCGGCCGCGCGGCCGGCGGTCCGTCGGGGGCCTCCGGCGTGCGGACCGCGGCCGGCGTGCCTGCGGCGATCGCCCCGATCGCAGCGGGCACCGCGGTTGCCGGAGCCGCCGCGGTGAAGTAGTCGGCGTCCTTCGGCCGGTCGGCGCGCGAACGGGCGCTGCGCGCTGCGGGCTCCAGGTGCGGTATGTGCTTGGAGCAGTGGATGTAGGCCTCGTCCACCGTGAGGTGGATCCAGAACTCCACCCGGCGTCCCGGAGCGGTCTCCACCGGCAGCTCCGGGTGGGCGGTCCGCAGTGCGTCATCCGGACGCAGGTGCGCGGTGCCGTTGACGTGGAGCCCGATGTGGTCATGGGTGAAGTCGATGAAGAGCAGCCCGAGATGGGGGTTCTCGGTGATGTTCCCGGCGCTCGCCAGGACGCCGTTGCCCTTGTACTCGGGGTAGGCCAGCGTGCGGTCGTCCAGGACCTGTACGAACCCGGGCGGTCCGGCGCGGAAGCTGGCGTCGCAGGCGCCCTCGGCGTCCGCGGTGGACAGGAAGACCATGGTCTGCCGGGCGATGAAGGTGCGCATCTGCGAGGTCAGTTGCGCGTGCATCTGACGGTCGTAGAAGACGGCGGCGCGGTCGGCGGTGCCCAACTGCCGCTGCAGTTGGTGCTCGCCTGCCGAGCCGAAGTGGAGGGCGGACTGGGTCACGACGACGTCCTCGGAGATAGCGGGTGGACGGGTCTCAGGAGGTGGGATCGTCGAGCGTCACGAACGGGTCGTGATGGATGTCGTGCAGCGCGATGCCGCCGCGGGTCAGCACCCGCGCGGCGGCGACGATCATCGGGCCCGGCCCGCTCAGGTACGCCTCGTGTCGGCCCCAGGGCCCGGACTCGGCAAGCACCTCGGTCAGGCTGCCACTGCCGCCACGGACCTCGTCGTCGGCGACGGCCGCCCGTACGGTGAGCCAGTGGTGCCGCTGGGACATCCGCAGCAGGTCGTCGAGGCCGTACAGCTCCTGCGTGGTGCGGGCGCAGAGGAAGAGGTCCATGCGCCGCTGGACGCCGTCCAGCACGGCCTGTTCGACCAGCGCCCGGATCGGGGCGAGGCCGGTGCCGCCGGCGACGCAGACGACGTCCCGGGATGAGGCCGGATCGAGGACCATGTCGCCCTGCGGCGCGCCGAGCCGCAGCAGGTCGCCGACCACGGCGCGGTGCACCAGGGCGCTGCTGATCCGGCCGGCGGGCACCGCCCGGACGTGGAACGTGAGGGTGCCGTCCCGTCGTTGGGCGTTGGCGGGCGAGTAGTAGCGCCAGACCTTCGGCCGCCAGGGGGTCTCCATGCTGACGTACTGCCCGCCGGTGAACGGGTAGGGCTGGTCGGGCCGGACGGTGATCTCGGCGATGTCCCGGCCGTGCCGGCGATGGTCCACGATCCTGGCCTGCCAGGTGGCCGGCGAGTGCGCGGCGTCGGCCACGGCGGCCTGGTCCATGACCTGGGCGACCGTGCTGTACGCGCGGGTCCAGGCGCCTGCGATCTCCGGGGTCCAGGCGGGGCCGGCGAAATGCGCCAGGGTGGCGAGCAGGCTCTCGCCGACGGCCGCGTAGTGCCCGCTCTGGGTGCCGAACTTGCGGTGGTCACGGCCCAGGTGGGAGCAGAAGGCGACCAGGTTCTCCGGGTCGTCCACCAGCTCGACGATGAGCAGCAGGGCGCGGAGCAGGCGGTCGTGCTGGGCGTCCATGTCCGGCGGGAACAACTCGCGGACCTGCGGGTGGCGGCCGAACAGCGTCGCGTAGAAGAAGACCGGCAGCTCGGCGGCGTAGGGCTTCACGACGGCCAGGCTGGCCCGGATCAGGGCGCTGTCCTGTGCTTGTGAGGGTTGTGCCTGTGCGGGTTGCGCCTGTGAAGGCACTGCCGGCTGGGTTGCCCAGGGCTGCGGCAAGGGCGCCTGCGCCGTCGGCCGGTGCGCTGCCCCGTAGGCCGCCGGGTCCGGTACCTGCCACCCGTTCTCCGTGTCGGACGATGGAACGACGACGCCGGTGGAACGCCTGGCGCGGAACTTCACAGTGCGGCTCTCCTGTCCAGCTGTCCTCCCCCCGGAAGCTGTCATGGTGTGGCATGAATGGGTCAGATTCTGCCCACAGGCCCGATGGGGGGCGCAAGCGAATCCGGTGAAGCATTTGTGAGAGCGCCGGAAGCGGCAGTTGAACGGCCTCAAATCCTGGGCGCGCAGTGGTGGTTGTGGGTAACTGGGAAAGGTTCTGCGGATTCCTCGGGCGAGTGGTTTGCCGGGCCGCAGGGCCGGGAGGAGCGCGGCTAGATGTCCAGGGCGAACGCCGGGTTTCCCGCCCACCAGTTGCCCGGGGCCTTCGGGTCGTCGCTGGTCCAGTACTCGATGATGGCGGTGACGAACTCCGCGCTGGAGAGCGCGCCGTCGCCGTCGCGGTCCAGCCGGAGGAACGCCTCGGCCGCGGCCTCCCGGGTGAGGCCGGGGAAGTGGCCGTGCTGGAAGACGTAGAACTCCTCCGCGTCGATCGTCCCGCTGCCGTCCGTGTCGGCGATGGCCAGGAACGCCTCGGCGAGCGAGCCCAGCGTGGCCCTGGCCGCCACCGGGTCGCCGGCCAGCGAGCGGGTGGAGGTGATGAACTGCGCGCGCGTGATGCCGTCCGCGCCGGCCGGCAGGTGGGGCAGGTGCAGGTCGCGCCAGATCGCGCTGTAGGCGGCCACGATGCCGGCCTCGGCGTCGGAGCCCTCCGGGTAGCCCAGGGACCGGGCGACCGAGATGCCCATCAGGACGTGGTCGTGCTCGGTGAGCTTTCCGTCGCCGTCCGCGTCGAGGTGGTCGAAGCCGTGGCCTATCTTCGCGGTGAGCAGGTCGTCGGACATGGTGGGCATCCCTCCCGGAGAGTTCCGGGCCCCGCCGTACCTGCCGCGTTCCGGCGTGGCGGCCGGGGCCCCCGACCGGCCCGATGCGGGACGGTCAGCTGCACGCTAACGTGTGCCGATCGGCGGCGTCCGGCGTTCAGCCCACCCACTGGCGGATCAGTCGAGTGAACGCGTCGGCGGCCGCGCTCTGGTATGCACCCTCGCGGCGCAGCAGTGCCACCGCGCGCGCCGGGAACGCCGGTTGCAGCGTAACGGGGCGCAGGCGCGGGTGGTCGGTGGTGACGGCGTCGGGCAACACCGTCACCAGGTCGGTGCGTTGGACGATCTCGGTCAGGGCGGTGATCGAGTCGGCCTCGACGGTGATGCGCGGCCGGACCTGATGCGCCCTCAGGTGCTCGTCGATGTGACTGCGGGTGATGAAGTCGGCGCTGAGCAGGGCCATCGGGTGCGCGGCGAGTTCGGCCACCGGCAGCGGCTCGGGCTGAGCGGCCAGCGGGTGCCCGGCGCCGACGACCAGGCTCAGCGTCTCGGTGAAGAGCTCGGTGGCGGCGATGCCGTTCAGGTGCAGGCCCAGGAACGCGATGCCCAGGTCGAGTTCGTCGGCGAGCAGCGCCGACTCGATCTGACTCTGCGTCATCTCCCTGATGTTCAGCGAGATTCCCGGATGGGCAGTGTGGAACCGGGCGGCGAGCGGACCGACCAGGTAGGTGGTGAAGGTGGGGGTGGTCGCCAGGCGCAGCGTGCCGCGGGACAGGTCGGCGACGTCCGCGAGCGCGCGCTCGGCGGCGGCGAGGTCGCGCAGGGCGCTGCGCGCGTACCGCACGTAGACCTGGCCGGCGTCGGTGAGCCGGACGGCGCGGCCGCCGCGGTCCAGCAGCTGGGCGCCCACCGTCTGCTCCAGCTGCCTGACCTGCTGGGAGAGCGTGGGCTGGGAGACGTGCAGCTCCTCGGCGGCGCGGGTGAAGCTGCCTTGCTCGGCGACCGCGAGCAGATAGCGCAGATGACGGAGTTCCAGGGCCATGAGCCAACTATAGGTGGCATCGATGGATGTCATGGGTATTGCGTCTTGGACGCTATAGGTCCAGGTCGTGCATGGTGGATCTCGTCAGCCCCCGAGGGGCCGACAGCCACCGAAGGGAGTGACCATGCAAGACCTCACCGAGGGCGTCACACGTTTCCAGCGGGATGTCTACCCGGCAAAGGCGGGCCTCTTCGCCCACCTCGCCGCCACCCACCGGCCGACGACGCTGTTCATCAGCTGCTCCGACGCCCGCGTGGTGCCCGAGCTGATCACCCAGAGTGAGCCGGGTGAGCTGTTCGTCATCCGCACCGCGGGGAACCTCGTGCCCGCCCACACCCCCGGCCCCGACGGGGTCGCGGCCAGCATCGAGTACGCCGTCGCCGTCCTGAACGTCACCGACATCGTGGTCTGCGGCCACTCCGCCTGCGGCGCGATGACCGCCCTCGCCGAGCAGCACGACCTCAGCGGTGCGCCGGCCATCGCCGACTGGCTGCGCCACGCGGACGCCTCGCTGGCCCGCGCCGCGGGCCACGACGGTGCGGCGACGGTGGACGCACTGGTCCGGGAGAACGTGCGCGCCCAGCTCGCGAACCTGGCCACCCACCCCTCGGTGGCCCGCGCCCTGGCCGCGAACGCGGTCACCCTGCACGGCTGGGTCTACTCCATCCCCACCGGGACCGTCGAGGAGCTCGACAGCACCGGCCGCCCGGCTGCCCTCGCGGCCTGACCCCGGCCTCCACACGCCGAACGCCCCGAACGCCCGAACATCCTGAACGCCTGAACATCCTGAACGCCCGAAAGGACATCCTTCTCATGGTGCACGCCCAGTTCGACCCCGCCGCCCGTCAGACCCTGGCCAACAAGGCCGTCGATGCCAAGATCCGCAAGGACCTGACCTGGCAGCAGATCGCCGACGCCGCCGAGCTGTCGGTCGCCTTCGTCACCGCCGCCGTGCTGGGCCAGCACCCGCTGCCCGAGGCCTCGGCCAAGGCCGTCGCCGGGCTCCTGGGCCTGGACGAGGACGACGCGCTGCTGCTGCAGACCATCCCGATGCGCGGCAGCATCACCGACCGCATCCCGACCGACCCGACCATCTACCGCTTCTACGAGATGCTCCAGGTCTACGGCACCACCCTCAAGGCCCTGGTTCACGAGCAGCTCGGCGACGGCATCATCAGCGCCATCAACTTCAAGCTCGACGTGAAGAAGGTCGCCGACCCGGACGGCGGCGAGCGGGCCGTGATCACCCTGGACGGCAAGTACCTGCCCACCAAGCCGTTCTGATCCCGTAACGCACGCCGACGCCGTTTCGCCCCGCACCGACACCGGTGCGGGGCGAAACGTGCCGGGCGCGGCAGCGCGTCAGCCGGCGGGAAGCGTCTCCACCCAGCGCAGGTGACCCTCGACGACGGCGAGCACCCGCTCCTCGCCATCGGGCGTCCGCAGTCGCAGCGCCGCCCCGCCGCGGCTGGTGTCGGCGCGCGGGTCGGGGTCGGGCGCGTCTTCCAGGGAGATCCACCAGAGCGGGCCGGTGTCGCCGAGCGCGGCGATCGCCGCGTCGAAGGCGTCCAGACGGTCCGCGGGGACGTGCATGCGCACCGCCGAGTGGTACACCACGCGCGCCTCGCCGGCCGGAAGCTCCTTCGCGAGCTCGGGCAGCACGTCGATCGCGTCCCCACCCCGGACCGGCGGCGGATCGGCCACGACCACGTCCAGCGCGGCGGCGAGCAGCGCGCGCTGGTCGTGGTTCTCGGGCCAGATGAGCGCCTCCAGCCAGTGGCGCGCGTCGGCGTCGAGCACGTCGATCGGGTTGAGGTCCAGGCCCTGCACGGAGGCGAGCTCGGGCAGCACGTCCAGGTCGGGCAGCGGAGCGTCGCCGTACAGCTCGGCGATGAGCTGGACCGGGGAGGACGGGTCGCCGTACTGCCGGCCGCCGACCTGGTAGCCGTACCGGTCGAAACGCAGGTTGAGGCCGGCGCTGGTGCCGACCTCGATCAGGTGCACGGGGCCGCCGACCTGGCCGGCGATCTCGCTCAGGCCGATCCGCAGGGCCAGCGCCCGCTGGACCTGGTTGGTCTGCACGAGCCGGGTGCCGATCAGCTCGGCCAGCTCCGCCTCGTGGGCCTCGCAGAACGACACCAGCGCGGGTCCGGCCTCGCTCGCGGGCGCCGCCGCCGCGCCGACCACGGACGGGAAGTATGCCGCCAGCGGATGATCGACCCCGGCCAGCAGCAGCCGGTGGACCGCGCCGAAGAACAGGAACGTCGGATACTGGCCGGGACGCCCGCCCGAGGCGAGGTCGAGCAGCCGGTCGTTGGCGGCCACGGTCTGGCTCAGCGACCGGTAGAGCGGGGACGTGACGAACTCGCCCGCGCGCTCGAAAGCCAGACGCAGCTGCTCACGGGCTTCCGCCGTCGGGTTGATGATCTTCTCAGGCATGCTCAGACCGTAGCGATCCGCGAGGCGCGGCAGTAGTGCCTGGGCCGGATGTGAGGGGGATCATGCGCGGTCGGCGGCAGTGTCGACGGCGGCGAGGATGACGACGTCAAGGGTGCGAGGGCCGTGCACGCCCTCGACCCGTTCGAGCTCGATGTCGCTGGTGGCGGAGGGGCCGGAGACGAAGGTGAGCGGGCGCCTCGGATCGAGGCGCTCCAGCGCCTCGGGTACGTCCCCGACGATCTGCTCGGCGCGGATCACGCACAGGTGGTAGTCCGGGAGCAGGGTCAGCGCCCGACGCCCCTGGCCGGGGCCGGCGTCCAGCACGAGCGTGCCGGTCACCGCGATGCCGACGGTGGCCGTGGTCAGCACGGCATCCGCCCGGTCGAGTTGACCGACCGTCAGCTCCGGATCGTCGCGCAGCAGGCGGAGCGGGCCGGCCGGCAGCCAGGCTTCGGGGAAGCCCGTCGGGATCACCGCCGTGCCCACCGCGCGCTCCGCGAGCCGGGCGGCGAGCACGGCCGGCAGCTCGGCGGCCGTCGCATGGTGGACGGTCGCCCGGTAGTCGGCGACCCGCTCGGCGAAGAGGCCGAGCACGTCGGCTCCGGCGTGGCTGCGCCGGTACGCGCGGGGGACCGGGACGTCCTCGGGGTGCTCGTCGCCCGGCACGTCGGCGAGCGCGGCGCGGATCCGGCGCAGCACCGTCTCACGGGAGCTCATCGCGGCTTCTCCTCTCCACGGGTGCGCTGCCACCAGGCCCGGAACGACTCGGCGGGCGGCACCGGCGTGTCGCGCGTGTCCGACCAGCCGTGCAGCGGCCCGGGAAGTCGGCCGATCCGACCTCTGCGGCCGAGGAGCCGCCCGCCACGCGCTCCCGCCCGCTGCGCCCGCGCGAACCGCTCGGGGGAGGCGAGCAGCTGCGCGGCCGCCTTCATCGCGAGCGCCTCGGCGGTCGGCACCCGGCGGCGGCGCTTGGCGTCCACGACGGCCGCGCGCAGGTGCACCAGCACCTCGGGGATGTCGATCTTCACCGGGCAGGCGTCGTAGCAGGCACCGCAGAGCGTCGAGGCGAACGGCAGCGAGTCCGCCGCGTCGTTCGTGCCGCTGCCGACGCCGACCAGCTGCGGGGTCAGCACGGCACCGATCGGGCCCGGATAGACCGAGCCGTACGCGTGGCCGCCGGTGCGCTCGTACACCGGGCAGACGTTCAGGCAGGCCGAGCACCGGATGCAGCCGAGCGCCTGGCGGCCGACCTGGTCGGCGAGCGTGGCCGTGCGGCCGTTGTCCAGCAGCACCAGGTGGAACTCCTGCGGGCCGTCGCCGGGGGTGACGCCGGTCCACGCGGAGGTGTACGGGTTCATCCGCTCGCCGGTGGAGGAGCGCGGCAGCAACTGGAGGAAGACCTCCAGGTCGGCGAAGCTCGGCAGCACCTTCTCGATGCCCATCACGGTGATCAGCGTCTGCGGCAGCGTCAGGCACATCCGGCCGTTGCCCTCGGACTCGACCACCAGCACCGTGCCGGTCTCGGCGATCGCGAAGTTGGCGCCCGAGATCGCGACCCGGGCGCGCAGGAACTTCTCCCGCAGGTGCAGCCGGGCGGCTTCGGCCAGCGCGCGGGGCTCGTCGGTCAGGCCGACCGGGGCCGGCTCCATGTGCCGCAGGAAGATCTCCCGGATCTCGGCCCGGTTGCGGTGGATGGCCGGGACCAGGATGTGCGAGGGCCGGTCGTCGGCCAACTGCACGATCAGCTCGGCCAGATCGGTCTCGTACGCGGCGATGCCCTCGGCGGCGAGCGCCTCGTTCAGGCCGATCTCCTGGGTGGCCATCGACTTGACCTTGACCACCTCCGACTCCCCGGTGGCGCGCACCAGTTCGGTGACGATCCGGTTGGCCTCGGCCGCGTCCGCCGCCCAGTGCACCGTGCCGCCGGCCGCCGTCACCGAGGCCTCCAGCCGCTCCAGATGGAGATCGAGATGGCGCAGGGTGCGGAGCTTCAGCGCGGCCGCGGCGTCCCGCAGCTGCTCCCAGTCGTCGAGTTCGGCCGAGACCCTGAGGCGCTTGTCGCGGATCGTGCCGGTGGCCTTGTGCAGGTTGCGGCGCAGCTGGGTGTCGGCGAGCGCGGTGCGCGCGGCCTCGGGGAAGGCCGGCGCGCCGAGCCAGACCACGCCGCCCGGTGTTCCGGTCACCGTGCATCCTCCTGGGTGTCGGCTTCGGTCGATGCGAGGATCTCGGCCAGGTGCACGGTCCGGACGCCGGTGCGCAGGCGGGCCAGCCCGCCACCGATGTGCAGCAGGCAGGAGTTGTCGCCGGCCGACAGCACCTCGGCGCCGGTGTCGAGGACTTGGCGCATCTTGTCGGCGAGCATCGCGGCGGAGGTGTCCGCGTTCTTCAGCGCGAACGTGCCGCCGAAGCCGCAGCACTCCTCGGCCCCCGCGAGCTCCACCAGGTCGATGCCCCGGACCGCGCGCAGCAGTTGGAGCGGTTTGTCGCCGACCCGCAGCATCCGCAGCGAGTGGCAGGTCGGGTGGTAGGTGACCCGGTGCGGGTAGTACGCGCCGACGTCGGTCATGCCGAGCACGTCGACCAGGAACTCGGCGAGCTCGTACACCCTGGGCGCGACCTCGGCCACGGCCCGGGCCAGACCCGCGTCGCTCCCGGCCAGCACGGAGTGGTGCCGGCGGACCATCCCCGCGCAGGAGCCGGACGGGGTGACCACCGCGTCGTATCCGGCGAAGACCTCGGCGAAGCGGCGCACCAGCGGCACCGCCTCCTGCCGATAGCCGGTGTTGAAGTGCATCTGGCCGCAGCAGGTCTGGGCGAGCGGGAACTCCACGGTGTGGCCCAGCCGCTCCAGCAACCGGACCACGGCCCGGCCGGTCTGCGGGTGCAGCGTGTCGTTGAAGCAGGTGATGAAGAGCGCTACGCGCACGGGCCCTCCCTCCCGGTTCGGCGTGCCCTGGGCCGGCGGGCCCTCGGCCCGCAGATCCTCCCACAGTGCGTGCGGAGGGGGAGGGAGCCAGGGTTCGGCCGCGCTGTGTGGCGGCAGTCCTGGAGAAGTCGCCCCAGGTGACGGCGGTGTGGCCGACAATGGTGCTCGACCCGGAGGGGGACACGCTGTGGCATCACGCCGACCCGCACGCCGACCCGTACGCCGCAACACCGTCAACTACGGGCCGATCATCGCGGTCGGCCTGCTGCTCCTGGCGCTGGTGGGGATCCTGCGTGCGATGGCCGCGCATCCCGTCGTGTCCGCGCTGCTGCTGCTCGCGGTGGCCGCCGTCGGCGGCGCGTTCCTCGCCCGGTGGGTCCGGCGGCAGCGGGCGATGCAGCAGATCCAGGCCGCCCGCTCGTACGAGATCGCCCCCTACCACCAGATGACCCCGAGGGAGTTCGAGCACGCGCTGGCGTACCTCTGCCGGCGGGACGGCTGCCGGGACGTCCAAGTGGTGGGCGGTGCGGGTGATCTGGCCGCCGACGTGATCGCCACGGTGCCGGACGGGCGGCGGATCGTCATCCAGGCGAAGCGGTTCGGGCCGAGCAGTACCGTCGGCAGCGGCGACGTCCAGAAGGTCAACGGGACCTACCGCGACGTCCACCACGGGCAGTTGGCGGCGATCGTGACGACGTCCCGGTTCACCCGGCCGGCGCTCGATCTCGCGCGGCGGGTCGGCATCCGCGCGTACGACCAGCACGCCCTCGCCGGCTGGGCGTCCCGCACCGGCCCCGCGCCGTGGCACTGACGGTGGCGTTGCCTGGCGTGCGTTGCCCCGGCGCTCGTCAGTCGAGTTTGGAGACCTGGTAGTGGCTGATGGACCAGCCGTCCGCCGTGCGCGTGAGCAGCAGGCTCAGCTTGACGGTCAGGGTGGGCCGGTCGCTGAAGGAGAAGTCCACGTCGAGGTAGCCGAGGACGAGACCGGCGGCGGGCTGCCGGGTTTCGAGGATGCGGTAGGCGGCGGCCATGCCGAACGGCTGGGAGGCGTAGTAGTCGGCGACGCCCTGACGCCCGACGCTGTAGGGGTGCAGGCCCTGGAAGATCGCGTCCTCGGTGAAGCAGGATGCGACCTGATCCGGTTCGTGCGCATCGACGGCCGCCTTCCAGCGGTCGAGGACGCCGCGCAGGACGGCTTCACGGCCCGCCGGGTCGTTGGGCGGGCCGGGCATCGGGGTGGTCATCGGGGGTCTCCTTCTCGGCGATCGACTGGTGGGCGCGGGATCACGCGAGGCCCGGGTCGCTCGGGTGCGGCGACAGCGGTGTCACGGTGTCGTGCCGCCACACTCGCAGCGGCATCGAGGCGAGCACCTGTTCCAGCTGCTCGGCGTCGGGCGCGCTGAAGAGGCCCCAGGTGCGCCATTCGCCAGGCCCGAGCGGTGGCCGCCACAGCCGCAACAGGCTTCCCTGGGCGGCCAGTTCCCGCGACCGCGCGGCCTCCCGGGTCCGGATCTCCGCCACCGCCTCCTCGGACGTACCGTCCGGGACGGTGGTCACCATATCGACCAGGAACTCCATGGGCGGCTCTCCTCACCACGTCGGGCCCGACACGGGGAGATCCTAGGGCCTCTCTTATGGATCTTGTCGGATCAGCGCGCGGTTCCCCCAGCCTTCGGCCGGGAGGTGCCCCCAACACCCAGCCTTCGGCCGGGTGGCGCCCGGCTGGGCGTGCCGGCGGAGCGTCCTCGCACTGGGTCGTACTTGGATGCTTCGCCGGTGCGTCCAGCCGGGCAGCGACATCAGCAGCTGGCGCTGCGGGCCGGCGTCGCGCGCCCGGCAAGATCCGAAAGAGAGGCCCTGGCGCCGCCATCGGCGTGTCGGCGGCTATCCGCGAGCGTGGCGCGCCCCGGCCCGGCCCGGAACGCAGACGGTGCACGGCACGCCGCCCGTCGTGAGGACGGACGGCGTGCCGTGCACCGATCATCTGCCGTGTGGTGTGCCGGGGCTGACCAGGTCAGTGGTGCTGCGCGCCGGCGGACGGCGTCGGGGAGGGGGACGGCACGTCACAGGACGGCGCCGCAGACGGCGAAGCCGAAGCCGAAGCAGACGGCGTCGCGGAGGCGGAGGCCGAGGCGGACGGCGTCGCGGAGGGAGACGGCGTCGCCGAAGCCGACGGCGAAGGCGTGACCGATGCCGACGCCGACGCCGAAGCCGAGGCGGAGGCCGACGGAGAAGCGCTGGGCGCCGTCGTCGTCGGGCTGGGGGAGGGGCAGCCGGTCGGCGTCCCGCTCGGAGTGGCGGACGGGCTCGGCGAAGCGCTCGGCGGCGCCGTCGTCGGGCCGGCCGGCGTGGGCGACGGGGAGCTCGGCGTAGGCGTGGCCGAGGGCTTGGGCGTGTCGGACGGGCTCGGGGTCGGCGTACCGCCGGTGGACCGCGAGGGAGCAGGAGTAGCCGAAGCCGAAGCCGAGGGCGAAGCCGAAGCCGAGGCCGACGGCGACTGGGACGGCGCCGGAGACTGCGGCGACGCGGGCGACAGCGAAGGCACGGCCGTCATCGAAGGCGCCGGCAGCACGGGGGACGGCGTTGCCGAAGCCGACGGCGAAGGCACCGATGTCGGCACCGACGACGGCACCGAGATAGGCAGCGAGATGGGCAGCGACACAGGCGCGTCGGGCGTTCCGGGCGCCGCGAACGGGTCGTCCGGCACGACCGCTGCCCCGGACTGGAAGTGCACCATCCAGCTCTTGACGGTGTTCAGGTAGTCCGTCGAGTCGTTGTAGCCGAGGATCGCCCGGTCGAGCTGGGTTCCGACGGAGAGGTCACGGCCGTCCGCGCACAGGTAGCGCCCGGCCGACAGCGCGGCGTCGAAGATGTTGTTGGGGTCCGCGCGGCCGTCGCCGTTCGCGTCCACGCCCCAGACCGCCCAGGTGGAGGGGATGAACTGCATCGGCCCGACGGCGCGTGCCCAGGGCCCGTTGCCGTCGTTCACGCTGCCGCCGGTGTTCGCGATCGCCGCGAAGCCGTTCCCGTCCAGGGCCGGGCCGAGGATCGGCGTGAGCGTCGTGCCGTTCGCGTCCACCCGGCCGCCGTCGGCCTGGCCCGACTCGACCTGCCCGATTCCCGCGAGCAGCTGCCACGGCAGGTGGCAGCCCGGCTGCGACGCGGCCAGCGAGGCCTCCGCGTTGCGGTACGCCGCGAACACCGTGGCCGGCAGCGCGGCGCCGCCGCCGGTGGTCGGCACGGGCGACGCGGTGGGCGGGATCGGACCCGGCGTGGGGGTGGCGGGCGCACCGGGGGGCTGGGACAGCGGGAGGGTGCCGCCGCCGTCCACCGGCGGTTGACCGGTCGCCGAGGCGCTGGAGGAGCCGGTGCCGGAGGCCGCCGAGCCCGGGGTGTTGCTCCCCTCCGGGGACGACACTGCCGCCAAGTTCCGGCTCTGAGTCGTCACTTGCGATCCTGTCAGCGCTGCCACGGCGACGACTGCCGCCGCCGCGCTCGCTGTTCGTCGCAGTGCGGTTGGCGGTATTCGTACCATCATGTGCAGTTTGTCCCCTCCGCTGGCCTTCCTGGTCCTGTACGAACCTACGGCATGTCAGGCTCAGGTTGGCATAAATTCGAATACGACCTTACCTGACCTGCGCCTTTCAACTGCCTGTTCACCGCTGCGCCGGCCCTGGTTGCGCCGCTCGCCCGGCAGTCCGGTTCGGATCACTCGCGCAGCGTCAGAATCCTGCTAGCGTCGTCGAATGCGTGTTCTGGTGGTAGGGGGAGCAGGGTACGTCGGCGGTCTGATGCTGCCGGCACTCGCGGCGCAGCACGAGATCCGGGTGCTCGATCCGCGACGGCCGGCCGGCGGCCACGAGCATGTCGCGGGCGACGCGACCGACCCGGCGGTGCTCACGCGGGCCATGCGCGGCGTCGACGTGGTGCTGCACGCCGCGATGGCGGGCGGCGGGCCGGCCGGGTTCAGCGCCGACACCGGCGCGTTCGACGTCAATGTGACGTCGGTCCATCTGACGCTGCTCGCGGCGCACCAGGCCGGCGTCCGCCACGCCGTACACATCAGCAGCCTGTCCGTCTACAACGACCTGACCGATCGTCGGCTGGACGAGTCGGTGCCGCCCGACGCGACCGACGTCTACGGTCTGACCAAGCGGCTGGCCGAGCAGGTGTGCGCGGCGGTGGTGGCCGAGTGGGACATGTCGGTGACCGTGCTGCGGCTCGCCTGGCCGACCACCGAGGAGGCCTGGCCGGCCTGGGCCCTGCCCGGCCGCGAACCGGTGCTGAACCGCGCGGCCGACGGCACGCCGCTCCCGGCGATGGCGGCGGGCGATCTGTCCCGAGCGGTGCTGGCCGCGCTGGACCACCGCAACGGGTTCGACCTCTTCCACGTCACCGGCGACGACTCCGGCCGTTGCTGGGACCAGAGCAAGGCGCGCGACGTCCTGGGATGGCGGCCGCTCCGCCGCTGAGCCGATTGCGGACTCGCCGCTGCCCGCCGAGAACGGGCAGTGTCGGTGCGCAGGCATAGCATCCGTGGCATCGTTCCGCGACCTGCGATCCGCACACGCCGAGGGGAAGCCATGACCACACTTGCCGACCGACCGAACAGCGCGCTGCTCGTCATCGACATGCAGAACGCCGTCGTGGAACGGGCACACGAGCGGGATGCGGTGGTGGCCAATATCGCCACCCTGGTCGACCGGGCGCGCGCGGCCGGCGTCGATGTCGTCTGGGTGCAGCACAACAGCGACGAGATGCCCCGGGGCACCGAGGGGTGGCAGTACGTTCCCGAACTCGTGCGGGCCGGCGCCGAGGTGTTGGTGGAGAAGACCTACGGCGACTCCTTCGAGGAGACCGACCTGGCATCGGTGCTCGCCGCGCGCGGTGTCGGCCGGCTCTTCGTCACGGGGGCGCAGACCGATGCGTGCATCCGCGCGACGCTGCACGGTGCGATCGCGCGCGGCTACGACGCGACGCTGGTCGCCGACGCCCACACCACCGAGGACTTGTCGCGGTTCGGCGCGCCGTCGCCGGACAAGGTGATCGCCCACACGAACCTCTACTGGCAGTACCACCGGGCCCCCGGCCGGACGGCCGGCACCGTCGGCACCGCCGACCTGGACTTCGGCGCGAACGCACCGGTCTGACATCCGACCCGGCGTCCCCTCGTCGAGCCGCTCGAATCGGACGCCCGCTCGGGGCGTCGAACGCGGTGTGAGGGTGCTGTACGCCGGTGGCGGTCCGGCGCTCCGGTAGGCCTGGTTGTTCGTATGCTGCGCCCTGAAAATGACGACAAGTCGGAGTAAGGGGGCATCTGCCATGACGGCGGGTCAATCACGGCGCCGGTTCCTCTCCGCGGCCGGCGGCATCGGCGGCGCGGTCGCGCTGGGGGCGGCAGCGTCCCCGCAAGCCCAGGCGGCTGCGGCAACCGCTGCCGCAAGCGCTCCTGTCCCCGCCGCCGGTACTCGCACCAGCGTCGCAGTGCTGGGCGGCGGTGTGTCGGGGCTGAGCGTCGCGCACGAACTCGCCGAGCGCGGCTACGCGGTGACGGTGTACGAGTACTACACGTCGCTCGGCGGCAAGGCCCGCAGCATGGACGTGCCGGGGACGGGCCGCGGAGGCCGCAAGCCGTTGCCGGGCGAGCACGGCTTCCGGTTCTTCCCCGGCTTCTACCGCAACCTGCCCGACGCGATGCGCCGGATCCCGTTCGCCGGAAATGCCGACGGTGTGCACGGCAATCTGCGCAACGGCACCGAGGAACTGGTCGCCCGCAACGGCGGCCGCCCCGATCTCCGACTGCCGTTCCGGACCCTCACCACACCGCCGGATCCGAGCGAACTCGCGCCGGAGGCCCTGCTGCAGACGATCAGTGGTCTGCTCGACACCGCGCTCCACCTGCCCGTCACCGAGATCGCCTACTTCGCGGCTCGGGTCCTGGTCCACCTCACCAGCTGCGACCAGCGCCGGGAGGAGCAGTGGGAGAAGGTGCCCTGGTGGGACTTCATCCGGGCGGCGGAGATGTCGCAGGACTACCAGCGGCTGCTCGGCATCGGTCTGACCCGCAACCTCGTCGCCACCAAGGCGGAGGAGGCCAGCACCCGCACGGTCGCCCGGACCGTTCTCGAGGCCTTCGTCCTCAACGGAATCCTGGGCCGGGGTGTGGACGGCGAGCCCGACCGGGTGCTCAACGCACCGACGAGTGAGGCCTGGATCGAGCCCTGGACAGCTCATCTGCGCTCGCTCGGCGTGGTCTTCGAACTCGGCACCGAGGTGCAGGAGGTGGTGTACCGCGACGGTCGCGTCGCGGGCGTGCGGGTCGCCGCCCCGGATTCCGGCGACGGGGATTCCGGCGATGCGGCCCGGACCGTCACCGCCGACTACTACGTCTCGGCGCTGCCGGTGGAGCACGCCCGCACCACCTGGGGTCCGGAACTGCGGGCCGCTGATCCGCAGTTGGCGCGCTGCGACGAACTGCGCACCGACTGGATGGTCGGCGTGCAGTTCTATCTGAAGAAGCCCGTGAAGATCGTCCACGGACACGCCGACTACATCGACTCCCCCTGGTCGGTCACCAGCGTCAATCAGGCCCAGTTCTGGGACGTCCGCGACTTCGCGGCGGACTACGGCGACGGGACGGTCGCCGACTGCTTCTCGGTGTGCGTGTCGGAGTGGAACCTGCCCGGAATCCTGTACGGCAGGACCGCCAAGGAGTGCACCCGCGAGCAGGTGGCACAGGAGGCCTGGGCGCAGTGCAAGGACGCGCTGAACGACACCGGCCGGGTGGTGCTGGACGACGCGGACCTGCACTCCTGGTTCATGGACCCGGCCGTCACGGGCATCGGCGGCCCGGCACCGCGCAACCGCGAGCAACTGCTCGTCCACCCCGCCGGAACCCTCTACAACCGGCCCTCCGCCGCCACTGCCATCCCCAACTTCTTCCTGGCCGGCGACTACGTGCGCACGGACGTGGATCTGGCCACGATGGAGGGTGCGAACGAGTCGGCCAGACGGGCCGTCAACGCGCTGCTCGATGCGGATTCCTCCGGTGCGGAACGGTGCCGGATCTGGACGCTGTTCCGCGCGCCGGAGCTGGAACCACTGAAGCGAGTTGACGAGCTGCGCTATCAGCTCGGCCTGCCGAACACCTTCGATGTGGGCTGAGCGGCGGGGCCTGGTGTGTGTTTGGGGTTTTAGGTGGTGGGGTTTTCGTCGGTGTAGCCCTGGCTGATTTCGACGATGGTGCCGTCGGGGTCGCGGAGCCAGACGGTGCGCCAGCCGCAGATGAAGTCGTCGAAGTCGAGGGGGCCGAGGGTGATGTCGGCGTCGGGGCCGATGGTGGTGAGGAAGTCGTCGATGTTGTCGGTTTGGAAGGCGATGTGGCGGGTGTGGCCGGGGGTGGTGGGGCCGTCGTTGGTGTGGGTGGTGGTGGGGGGTTGGTCGGGGGTGGCGAAGAGTTCGAGGTAGGCGTTGCCTTTGCGGAGGAAGATGATTTCGGTGTCGCCTGTTTTGACGGTGCGGGCGCGGGTGAAGCCGAGGTAGCGGGTGTAGAAGTCTTCGGTTTTCTGTTGGTCGTGGCAGTTGAGGCCGACGTGGGACCACTGCATGGTGGCTGCTCCTTTGGTGGGGGCGCCGGTGGTGGTGTGTGCCGGCGCCCGTTTCCGTAACTGTCGTGTTGTTTGGGGGTGTTAGTTGGTGGTGCGGATGAGGTCGGCGGCGCGTTCGGCGATCATGGTGATGGCGGTGTGGCAGTTGCCGGAGGGGACGGCGGGCATGACGGAGGCGTCGATGATGCGTAGTCCGCGGGTGTGGTGGACGCGCAGTTGGGGGTCGGTGACGGCGAGGTCGTCGATGCCCATGCGGGCGGAGCCGGCTTGGTGGTGGTAGGACTCGGCGCGGTTGCGGGCGAGGGTGCGGAGTTGTTCGTGGGTGGTGTGGGTGTTGGTGGGGGGGAGTTCGGTTTTGTTGTAGGGGGTGAAGGCGTTGGTGTCGGCGATGTCGCGGGCGATGGTGATGCCTTGGACGAGGCGTTCGAGGTCCCAGGTGTCGGCGAGGTAGTTGGGGTTGATTTGGGGGTGGGTGAGGGGGTTGTTGTCGGTGAGGCGGATCCAGCCGCGGGAGACGGGGCGTACGACGCCGGGCAGGATGGAGACGGTGTTGGGGTGTTGTTGGCCGATGATGACGTCGAAGGGGACGTGGACGAAGGCGATTTGGAGGTCGGGGGCGGGCAGGCCGGGGGTGGAGGGCAGGAAGAGGGCGGATTCGGAGAGGTTCTGGTGGGGTGGGGGGAGTTCGGCGCTGGCTTCGAACATGAGGCCGGTGAGGACGTGGTTGTGGAAGTTCTCGCCGACGCCGGGCAGGGCTGCGACCAGGGGGATGTCGTGGGTGCGGAGTTGGTCGGGGTGGCCGATGCCGGACAGGAGGAGGAGTTTGGGGGTTTCGATGGCGCCGGCGGCCAGGATGACTTCGGCGCGGGCGTGGGCGGTGTGGGTGCCGGGGGTGGTGGTGGTGCCCAGGGTGCGTGCGGCGCCTTGGCCGGTGTGGGTGTCGGGTTGGGTTTGGAGGTATTCGACGCCGGTGCACTGGTCGCCGGCGAAGAGCAGGCGGGTGGTGTGGGCGCCGGTGCGCAGGGTGAGGTTGGGGCGCTTGAGGGCGGGCTCGAGGTAGGAGGCGAGTGCGCCTTGGCGGCGGCCGCCTGCGACGTCGATGTGGTGCCAGCCGGTGCCGAACATGGTGCCGTTGTTGAAGTCGGCGATCTCGTGGTGACCGAGTTCCTTGCAGGCGTCGATGAAGGCGCGTGAGGCGGGGTTGGGCTCGTGCTGGGAGGCGTTGGTGACGTGCTGGGGGCCGTGGGTGCCGGTGGTGGGGCCGGTGACGTCTTCCTGGGCTTCCAGGCGGGTGAAGTACGGGAGGCAGTCCTGGTAGGACCAGCCGGCCGCGCCCTGGTAGGCCCAGTTGTCGAAGTCGCTGGGGTGGCCGCGTACGTGCATCATGATGTAGAGGTTGCTGCTGCCACCGGGGGCCTTGCCGCGCGGCTCGAAGGTGCGGCGCCCGCCGAGCGCGTCCTGCGGGGTGCTCTGGTAGTTCCAGTCGATGCCACTGCCCAGGAGCTTGTACCAGGAGGAGGGGTCGTCCACCTCCGCCGGGATGCCACCGTGACCGGCTTCCAGCAGCAGCACGGTGGTGTGCCCGTCCTCGGTCAGACGGTTCGCCAGAACACTGCCGGCGGTGCCGGCACCGACAATGATGTAGTCGTACTCGTTACCGGGTCCTGCCATAACTACTGCTCCTCGTCGCGGGTGGGCGGATGGCGGGGTGGGGCGGGGCGGGGGCGGCGCCGCCCGATTGGCGGTGGTGACCCGGTGGCGGCCAGGCCCGATGAGGTGATGGGGGCGGCTCTGCCTGCTCGGGGCTTTCGGCCTCTGCGAGCTCCCGGGGCCTGGTTCCCTCGCCGCCCCTTTGTGAGTCCCCTGGTCGGCGCCGAACTTCCGGTCCTCTGTGCCCTGTTGCCCTGGTTTCCCTGTTCCCTGGCTGGGTCTGGGTGCCTTGGGGCTGGGGGTTAGTTGTTGAAGAGGGGTTGGAAGGGCTTGGTGTCGTGGAAGTTGGCCATGTAGGTGATGAGGCCGTTGGTGATGCGGAAGTAGTTCATGACGTCGGCTTCGATGGTGTCGCCGGCGGGGGTGGTGGCGGTGATGTGGGAGACGACGGCGCCTTGTTCCTGGTCGTTGTCGACGAGGAAGTGCAGGGGCTTGTTCTGGAAGGAGGTGTACATGGTGCCGAAGCCGGCCATCATGTCGCGCAGGGTTTGCTGGCCGGTGATGTGGCCGGCGAGTTGTTCGTCCATGATGGTGTCGGGGTGGAAGAGGTCGCACCAGCGGTCCCAGTCGCCGGCGTTGGCGAGGGTGTAGTACTGCTCGAGTACGTCGCGTGTGGTCATGCGGTCCTCCGCGGTGGTACGGGTGGTGGGTAAGAAGACAAGGCAAGGGGGGCCGGCCGGGCCGGGCGCCGTGGTGGCGCCCGGTGGCTGGTGGGGGTGGGTCAGAGGGCGGCGGAGCCGGGCATGGGGGCGAGGCCGTTGACGATGTAGGTCTTGATCTGGGGGCCGTTGGGGCCGGCGACGACCTCCCAGGTCTGGTCGGCGTCGAAGCCGAGCCAGGCGCTGACGGGGCCGGGGGCGTCCCAGATCTTGGCCTGCCAGTTGACGAGGACGGTGACGGTGGCGCTTTGGGCGTCGTCGTTGATGGTGGCTTCGACCTTGGTGACGGTGTGCTCTTCGTCGAAGAAGCGGTGGGTGACGGCTTCGTACCATTCGGTGAAGCCGGCGTGGCCGCGGGAGGTGCCTTCGGGGAAGCGCATCTCGAGGCCCTCGTCGATGAGGTAGGGCAGGACTGTCTCGAGTGCGTCGTGGCGGTCCAGGGCCCGGTACCACTCCTCGGCCACGGTCCGGATGGACTGTTCGGTCAGGGCGGGGTTGCTGGTGGGCATCGGGTGCTCCTTGCGCGGTGGATGGTCTGTGCCGGTGCTCGCGTGGCCGGGCGGTGCTGGTCGGGGCGGTGCTCGGGCGCGGGCGGGCGGTGGGATTGTCTTGCCCCGACTCTCCGGGGGTGCCGGGTGTGGCGTCAACGTGTGGGCTGACCAGGGGTTGTCTGTCCGGAATGCTGGGTGGCATTGCGTCAGATGCCCCTCCCGCACCGCCGGTTGATGTGTGGGTGGGGCTGGGTGTGGGTGTACCCGCCGCCCAGGGGGTGGGTGGCGGGTACACAGGGGGATGCCCGGGGGTGTGTCTGGGGGTGTGCCCAGGGGTGGTTAGGCGCCGAAGCCGGCGGTCTGGCGCCAGATCTTGCCGTCGCGCAGGACGAGGGTGCCGAAGGCGTGTTCGGGCTCGCCGCCGAGGTTCATGATGGCGCGGTAGGAGATGGTGTCCTCGGTGTGGACGTAGGCGGTGAGCTCGATCAGGGTGGGCTTGAGGGTGAGGTAGCCGGTGAGGATCTCACGGACGGCGTCGATGCCCTCGGAGGCGCCTTCGAAGCGCAGCAGGGCGGCTTCGGGGTGGTAGTTCTCCATCAGCTGGTCGATGTCACCGCTGGCGATGGCGTCCATCTGGCGGTTGAAGACGGGGTGGTGGGTGTCGGTCTGCGGCATGGGTGCTCCCTGCGTGGTGGTGGACGGTGGTGTGTGGGCGGTATCCGGTGGGTGCCGGATGCCGTGTGCTCCCTGGTGACCCCCGCCTGGTCGTGGCCGTCGGGTGCGGCCGGCCCGGCCGGGCGGGGGAGTTCATGAGCCCCAAGACGGGCGGGGCGAGAGGGAAGAACGGGACAGCCACACGGCAGGCCACAGCACGGGGACGGTCACCGGCCGGGTGACCCGGCCGGAATCCCAGCGCGCGGTGCGGCACGGCCGAGCGGACCGCAGGCCGGCGGGTGGTGACCCTTGCCGGGGCGGGGTGGCCAGCCGTCGGGCGTGGTGGGCCCGTTGAGGATCGCCGGACGTCCTGCGCCATCACGCCCGCCGACGGGTGCGGGCGCGCACGGGGGTGCGGGTGGGTGTGGTGCCGCGTCGTCGCCCGGGGGCGGGTGGTGGCGGGCTCCTGGTGCGGGGTGCGCACCAGGAGCCCGGTCACCGCGAGCCGCGAGCCGCGAGCCGGGTTGCCCGGCGCCCGTTCTACGGCGGGCGCCGGGCGGCGGATGTTGCGGGGTGTCGCGCTGGCTATTGGTGGTGCTGTGTGGGTGTCAGGAGAGGTCGATCCAGACGGACTTGAGCTGGGTGTAGCTCTCGAGTGCCTCGGGGCCGCTTTCGCGGCCGAAGCCGGAGGACTTGTAGCCGCCGTAGGGCATGACGGCGTCGAACTGGTTGTAGGTGTTGACCCACACGGTGCCGGCCTTGATGCCGGCGGCGAAGCGGTGGGCGCGCTTGAGGTCGCGGGTGTGGACGCCGGCGGCCAGGCCGAAGGAGGTGTCGTTGGCGATCTTCAGGGCCTCCTCCTCGGTGTCGAAGGGGATCACGCACAGGACGGGACCGAAGATCTCCTCCTGGGCGATACGCATCGAGTTGTCGACGTCGGCGAAGATCGTGGGCTGGAAGTACAGGCCGCCGTCCGCGGTGTCGGTGGGGTGGAACGCCCCGCCGCCGCAGACCAGCTTGGCGCCTTCCTGCTGGCCGATCGCCACGTAGGAGGAGACCTTGTCGAACTGGCCCTGGTGGGCCAGCGGGCCCAGGAACGTGGTGGGGTCCAGCGGGTTGCCGGGCTGGACCTGGGAGGCCCGCTCGACCAGGCGGCTGATGACCTCGTCGTAGACCTCGCGCTGGACCAGCAGCCGCGACCCGGCGGTGCAGATCTCACCCTTGTTGTAGAAGATCCCGAAGAACGCGAGCTGGACGGCGGAGTCCAGGTCGGCGTCGGCGAAGATCACGTTGGCGGACTTGCCGCCCAGCTCCATCGTGGTCTTCTTCAGCGTCGCGGCCGCGTTGCGGATGATCGACTGACCCACCGAGGTGGAACCGGTGAACGCGATCTTGTCGATCCCCGGGTGCTTGACGATCTGCTCACCCAGCTCCACACCCGGGCCGGTGATGACGTTGAAGACACCGGGCGGGAACCCGGCCTCGTCGAACAGCTCGGCCATCTTCAGCGCGGTCAGCGGTGTCTGCGGGGACGGCTTGTGGATCACCGTGTTCCCCGCCGCCAGTGCCGGCGCGATCTTCGTGAGCGCCAGCAGCAACGGGAAGTTGAACGGCGTCACCGCCGCCACCACACCCAGCGGCTCACGCAGCGTGTAGTTGAAGCTCTTCGTCGCGGTCTCGCGGGTCACCCCGTCCAGACGCGTGACCGCACCCGCGTAGTAGTACAGCAACTGGGCCGCGATCGGCACGTCCACCGTGGAGGAGAACGCGATCGGCTTGCCCATGTCCACGCTCTCCAGGTACGCCAGCTGATCGGCGTCCCGCTCCACCAGCTGACCCACCTTCGTCAGCAACGCCGACCGCTGGTGCACGGTCAGCTCCGGCCACGCCCCGCCCTCGAACGCCCGACGCGCCGCGGCCACCGCGAGGTCCACATCGGCCTCGTCCGCCTGCGCGATCTGGGTGATCTCCGAGCCGTCGGCCGGATTGAACGTGGGCTCGGTACGCCCGGACAGCGCATCCACCCACTTCCCGTCGATGTACAGCTTCCCCACCGGGATGGGCTGGCTCGACTGGGTGCTCTCGGTCATGAGGATGCCTTTCACATCGGTGACGAGTCCAGCACAGCCTGACACCCACACACACCGCCCGGCCACCGAAAACGGCCCGATCCACCGAGGTCAGCCTGACAACGTCAGCTCCCCAACCACCCCCACCCCCCACCCAGTTCACCCCCACCCCCACATCACCCACAGTGCCGGTGCGGCGCGGGTGCGGGGGTGTCGGTGGGCGCCGCTACGCTTCGCGCTCCGACACGCTCCGGAGCGGACCACCAGCACGGTCACCGGCATCGAGATGTTCCGCAAGAAGTAGTGATGCCGCCCCGGTCCGGCTCCGCGCTTGCTGGTGCGGGGCCGGACCGGGGTAGGGGTAGGGGCCGGGACCGGACCGGGGGTCAGTCCAGGCGGGCCTCGAAGGCGAGTTCGCGTGAGAGGTCCTCGACGGCGGACTGCGGCAGGCCGCGGGCGGTGAACCAGGCGCCGACGTTGCGCACGTCGCGCTCCAGGAAGGAACGGCCGCGCGGGTTGGCGACGATGTCGACGATCTGGGGGACGTCGATGATCACCAGCCGGCCCTGGTGGACCAGGATGTTGTAGGCGGACAGGTCGCCGTGGGCGTGGCCGCCGCGCGCCAGCAGGGCCAGGCTGCGGGCGAGTTGCTGCCACAGGTCGTCCAGATCGCCGTCCTCGGGGCGCAGTTGGGCCAGGCGTGGGGCCGCGGTGCCGTCGGGGTTGCCGACGAACTCCATCAGGATCTCGGTGCCCAGGATCTGCACGGGGTAGGGGACGGCGACGCCGGCCAGCCACAGCCGTGACAGCGCGGCGAACTCGGCGCCGGCCCACTGGCCGGCGATGGCCTGCTTGCCGAAGTCGGTGCGCTTGGCCATCGCGCGGCTGACCCGCGACTCCTTGTGCGCGCGGCCCTCCAGGTAGCCGGCGTCGCGGTGGAACAGGCGGTGGTGGCCGTCGCGGTAGCGCTTGGCGGCCAGCAGGGTCCGCCGGTCGGTGCCGGGCACGGCGCGTTCCAGCAGGAACACGTCGGCCTCCTTGCCGGTCTTGACGATGCCCAGTTCGGTGTCGACGGCGGCGAGTTCGGTGACCACCCAGCGCGGGTGCGGCTGCGGGCCCTTCTCGCTGGGCGTGGACTGGTCCCAGGTGGACCAGCGGTCACCGCTGGGCGGCCCGTCCACGGCGGCGGGGGAGAGGGCGGTACCGGGGTCGTGGTCGGGGGCGTGCTGCATGTGGGACTGAGGCTGGGGCTGGGGCTGGAAGCGGGCGAAGGCCGCGTCCAGGTCCAGGGCCTCCGAGGCGTCCTCGCCGCGGCCGCGGCGGCCGGCGCCCTTGGGGCGGATGCGGCTGAAGGACTCGTTGTCGGCGAAACGTTCGCGCACTGCGGTGATCTCCTGCGACAGGGTGGCCCGCCGCAGGGCGTACGGCCAAGGGGCCGGCGCAGTGTCAGGCGGCGAGCGGGAAACGAGAGGGGGCAGCGGAGGGCGCGCACGCAAGGGCGCGCCGCGTCAGGGCGGCGACCATCGAAACGCACCTCCTCGGAGCTCTCGTCGTCACGGCCGGGCAGCAAAGGGCCCGGCACAGCAGGAACACCACCGATGCTAGCGGGCCCCACCCACCGCGCAACCGAATTTCGGCGCCGCCGGTCGGGCGTCGTCAGCGGCTGGGGCCGGCGAGCAGGGCCAGGACCTTGGGCCAGCCGTCGGCCTTCGCGGCGGCGTTGCCCGCGCGGGTGCCGCCCTGCCGGATGAACCGCCCGGTGATCGGATGGGCGCCGCCGGTGCCGGCCGGCAGGTAGGGGACCATGCCCACGCCGTGCCCCGCGCCGGGGTAGACCAGCGCCTGGTGCGGGTGGGGGTCGTGGGTGGTGACGAGCTGCTGGTCGATCGCGTGGACGGCGGTCGGGGAGGGCCAGAGCTGGTCCTCGGCTCCCGCGATGGCCAGGACCGGTCCGTTGACGTCCGCCAGCGGGATCAGGCCCTGGGGGACGGGTCGGCCGCCATTGGTCCAGGCGGGCTCGGCACCGTCGGGGAAGCCGACGTTGACCTGGTCGGAGGGGGAGTAGGCGACGACGCCGTGGATCAGCTCCGGGTAGTCCTCGCCGAGCAGCAGCGCTGCCTCGGTGCCGCGCGAGTAGCCGACGGCCACCACCTGAGCCGGATCGCTCTGCGGCAGGGCCGCCAGCAGCCGCGCGGCGGTGGCGAAGTACTCCAGCGGGACGTCCTGCAGCGCGTCGGGCAGCCCGGGCGCGTGGAAGTAGCCGAGTGCGAGGGCCGGGTAGCCGCGGGAGGCCAGCAGCCCCGCCGCGATCTGCTGCTCGATGCCCACCCCGCCCTCCGACCCGCCGAACAGGAGCACGGCCGGGCGGCGGGCGCCTCCCGGCGCCGGAGTGAACAACTCGCCCGTGACGTGGTCCTCGGCGGAGGTCAGCGCCTTGGCGGTGACCTCGTCCGTCACCAGGCGGCGGGTCAGGGTGCGGGTGGCCAGGGAGCGGCCGTGCGCGCTGACGGCGATCCCCACCGCGTACGAGTGCTTCGCAGTCGGCAGCGGCGGGCTGAACCAGGACTCCTCCGGGTCACCGGAGTTCGGGACCATCGACCAGAACAGGCCCATCCCGTCGGCGACCTGGTAGGAGCCCGAGAGCGGGACGGCCGTGTCCAGGGCGACGGTTCCGCTGCTGTCGGCGCGGAAGAGGCCGTGCGCGCTCCAGGCCAGGCCCTGGTAGTCGGTCGCGGTGGAGGTGACGGTGACCTCGTCGCCGGGCGCGAGGTTGGTGACCCGCAGGTGTACCGGCTGGTCGAGCAGCGCGTCCGGAGCGTCGGCGTCGATCACCGCCCGGGTGCTGTGCCCGGGGCCCGATGAACAGCCGGCCACCGACCCCGCCGCCACCAGCACCACCGCCGCCGCGACAGCGCGCAGCCAGCTCTGTCCCCGTCCCATCGAACCCTCCCCCTTGCCCCGATGGTGCGGGCATCCACGGTGCCTGCCCGGCCACAGGCGGTCAACCCCTCCTGGCGTCCGTGCAGGGTCAGGTCGGGCAGGGTCAGGTCGGGCAGGGCGCGGGTGGCGGCAGGGTGTCGGCGACGGTACGGGCTAGCGCGTACGCGTCGCCGGTGGGCGCCTGCGGGTACCGGTCGGTGGTCAGGGTGCGGTGGGCCCAGGCGTCGTCGAGCGCGAACCAGTCGGGGACGGTCGGTGTGGTGCCGTGGGCGAGCGCGTCCTGCAGGGCGTTCAGGAAGGCGTCCCAGCGCGGCGCGTACACGTCCCGGACCAGGCCGTCCCACTCGCGGTTGGCGTAGTCGTGCAGCGGCCCGTCCTCGCTCGGGCCGCGCCCGCCCCAGGTGGTGAGCAGCGCCCGCTCGTCGTACTCCAGGGCGTCCCGCTCGGTGTCGTCGGCGCCGTAGGAGCGGGCGGCGGCGAGCCGGGGGCCGAGCAGGAAGCGCGGGTCGGCGGCGACGAGGCGCGCCAGCAGCGCCTGGTCGGCGCGCCACCGGTCGGCCAGCGTGGCCAGGGCGTCGGCGTCGGCGGCGCGGTAGGCGGTGGCGATGGCCGGCAGCAGGACGCGGGCCTGGTTGCTCAGGGCCTGGCGGGCGACATCGGTCAGGTCGAAGCGGTAGGCGTCGCTGCCGCGCAACTCGGGTGCGACCTGGAGCAGTTCACCCAGCGCCTGCTGGACAGTGGCCGCGCAGTAGCGCATCGCGGGCGGGCTCCAGGCGGCGGCGGTGACGGCGTCGAGTGCGGGGCGGGCCTCGAAGAGGCTGTCCTGCGGCTCGCTCCAGCCGTCGGCGGGCGCGCTGTAGGGGCCTTGGCGCAGCAGGTCCCAGGCGGTGTCGGCGTGCGGGTCGGGGCCGCCGTAGCGGCGGGCGGCGAAGGCGGCGAACCAGGCCCGCTGGTCGGTGGGCACCGGCTGCCAGGCCAGGTCGGTGAAGAGCTCGAACGCGGCCGGGTTGCCGCCGGTGCCCTCGGGCAGGTACGCGATGCCGGCCGGTTTGCCCGCCTGCCGGGTGAACCGGTCCAGCCACACGCCGGTGTTCGCGCCCAGGCTGGTGTGGCCGCCGAAGTTGTCGATCGCCCCGAACGCGTACGGCACCGGGCCGAACCGGCCCGCCTGTGTGGCGGTGGCGGCGTGCGTGGAGGTGGAGGTATCGGTGGCGGTGGTGGTGGTGGTGGTGGTGGCGGGGTAACGGTCGGCGAGGCCGTCCAGGACCAGGGTGCGCGCCGGATCCAGGCCGGCCAGCTCGGCGGGGGTGGGGTTGTTCTCCCAGCCCAGCAGCACCCAGGTCGCGCCCGGGTGCGCGGCCTGCAGCGCGGCACCGATGGCGCGGGTGGCGGCGGTGGCGTCGACCGGGCCGAGATTCCCGCCCTCGTGCAGCGGGTCCATCTTGAACATCGTGCTCGGGCCGAACTCCTCGGCCTGGGCCTGGTAGTAGCGCTGCGCCAGTCGCGCGAACACCGGCCCGGTGGGGTCCAGCCAGTCGGGCCGCGCGAACCCCACCCAGTTGCCCTGCGGCACCACCCGCGCGCCGGGGTTGCGCTGTGCGAAGCCGGGCGGCACGGTCCCGAAGAAGCCGGGCAGCACCGGCGTCATGCCCAGCGCCCGCAGCTGGTCGGCGATCCGGCGCCCCAGCCGGGCCCGCTGCTCGACCAGCTGCTCGGAGACGGGCGCGGCGAAGGCGGACATGTTCTGCAGCAGCCACCAGCTCTGGTGCGCCGGCGCGGGGACCCAGGCGCGCAGCTCGTCCTGCCCGTAGCCGAAGCCCTGCAGCGCCCGCAGGTACGGCACCTCGGCGCCGGTCTGGACGAACACCTCGTTGATCCCGTGCAGCGCCAGCAGGTCGATCTCGTGCTGCCAGGCGGCGAAGTCGCGGTAGGCGCCGGCACCGGAGTACCCGGCGTCGGTGTCGTTGAGCGCGTAGCGGTGGGCCAGCGCCGCGCCGCCGCTCAGCGTGCCCGGTACCGGCACCGCGGGCAGCACCGCCGGCAGCCGCGCCAGGCTGTCGCCCGGCCAGCCGGCGTCCACCCCGGTGACCTGCTCCAGGTACCGGCCCACCCCGCGCAGTAGCGTCGCCCCCGAGGTCCCCGCCACGCGTACGGCCCGCCCGCCACCGCCACCGCTGACCTCGAACCGGTCGGCGCCGCCCTCGTCGCGCGCCAGTGGCACCAGCTCGAACTGTTCGGCCCGCCCGGGCAGCAGCCGGTCGACGGCGGCCGCTGCCGGTGCCACGTCGAAGACGGGGGCGGGGGCGGGGGCGGAGGCGGGGGTGGGGGTGGTCCGGGCGGTGGCGGGAGCACTCAGCAGGCAGCCCAGCAGCGTGCAGGCGGCCGCTGCGGCCGACAGTGCACCGTTGCGTACCCGGTTGCCCTCGCCCTGTGCCCGGCTGCTCATCGGCTGTGCCCTCCACCTGACTGACGGCCCAGGCGGCCCCGGCCACAGGGACCGTACCGCCCACCGCCCCCGCCGCTCGGCGCGCCACGCCTGCGCCGCCGCCCGTGCGCCCGTCTGCGCGGGGCGGGGGTGGGGGAGAGCGCGGGTGCCGGGGAGGTGGTGCGCGGGAAAGCAGGGGGCAGGCGGTGGGCGGTGGGGCTCGCTGGGCGAGTGTGGGGGCAGGGGCAGGCGGCGGGGTGCGGGAGGTGGCAGGCAGGCGGCGGGCGGTCGGGCTCGTTAGGCGAGGGCGGGGGAGAGCGCGGGTGTCAGGGAGGTGGGGCACGGGAGGCAGCGGCAGGCGGTGGGTGACGGGGCGCGGGAGGCGGGGCGGGGAGAGCGCTGGAGGCGGGAGGGGCTGCTCGTGGGGCGGGGGAAGTGTGGCCCGGCCGGGCGGCTGTCCGGTTGACACCCCTGCGCGCGGCGGCGTACAGAGGGAAGGTGCGTCAGGGCAGGCCGGGCGGGTCGAAGGACCCGGACGCCGGCGGCGGTCCCAGGGCGAGCCGTGCGGAGCACCCCGGTCCGCGCCCGCCCCGGCCACCGCAGCGCCCGGACCCGCCCGCACCCCCTGCCGCGTCCGCCGCGTCCGAGGACCCGCGGGAGGCGGTGCTGGCCCCCGCGCTGCGCAAGGCTGTCGCCGACGCCGGTGGGCACGGTGGGCTGGTGTACCTGGTCTTGCCGGATGGCCGGGCGTTGGCCCTCACCGCCGTCGCGGGGGTGGCACCGGCCGTGCTGGGTGCCTTCCGGCAGGTCCCGGTCTCCGGCGGGCTGCCGGTGGCGCTCGCGTTCCGCAGCGCGCGCAGCGTCTTCGTGGCCGGCAGCGAGGAGCGGATGCGCCGGTTCCCGCAGGCCGCCGTCGGACTGCCCTACGACTTCGCCTCGGCGAGCGTGCCGATCACCGGAGCCGACCGGACCCTGGGCGTGCTGGTTGTGCTGGGACCGGCCACCACCGGCCCGCCGCCCCCGCCGGTGCGCCGCCACCTGCGGGCGCTGGCCAACCGGATCGGCACCCAGTTGGCCCAGTCACCCGCACCGCCCGCAGCCCCGCACCGCCCGCCGCTGGAGGTCGCGCTCGCGGAGGACGCCCCCGCGATCCAGGTCACGCTCTTCGAGGCCCCGCTGCCGCTCAGCCCCACCACCCCCACCACCGGCGCCGCTGACCCCGCCGACCCCGTCGCCGACCCTGCCGCGCTGCTCACCTCCGCCGACCTCGCCGCGCTGCGTGCCACCGGCCGGCTGACCCGGACCGTACACCCGCCCGATCCCGCCACCGGCGCCCCGCGCACCCTGGACCTCTACGCCCGCACCGACCCCGAGCACACCCGCGTGCACGGCGCCCTGCTGGACGCCGCCGCGACCGCGCACGCCGCCGCCGCGCTCGACCGCCTCCCCGAGGGCCTCTTCGCCCTGGACCCCGACGGCCGCCTGCGGTACGCCAACCTCGCGCTGGAAGCCCTCCTGGACACCCCGCGCGAACGCCTGCTCGGCCGGCGCCCGTGGGAGGAGCTGCCCGGCCTGGGCGCCGCCGCCTTCGAGGAGGCCTACCGCTCGGCCGCGCTCACCCAGCGCCCGACCGCCTTCCTCGCCCACCGCCCGCCCGACCAGTGGCTCGCCGTCTCCCTGCACCCCGACGCCCGCGGCCTGACCGGCCGCGTCACCCCGGCCGCCACCACCGCCGGTGCCACCGACGACCGGCCGGGCAGCCAGGAGGGCCCGGACCGTTCCGGCGCCCCGCGCACCCCCCGCACCGCGCCACCGCCCCCGGCCCCACCGCCCGCGCCGGCCGTCGGCGCCACCCACCACCTGCTCCAGCTCGCCGGCATCCTCACCGAGGCCGCCACCGTGCGCGAGGTCTGTGACGCCGTCGCCGACCAGATCCTGCCGGCCTTCGGCGGCCAGGAACTGGCGATCTACCAGGTCACCGACGCCCGCATGCACCTGGCCGCGCAACGCGGCTACCCCGAGGGTTTCCTGGACGGCTTCGAGGGCACCCCGATCCAGGCCCGCCTGCCCGGCACCGAGACGCTGGCCACCGGCACCCCGATCTTCTTCGAATCCGCCCGCGAACTCACCGCCGCCTACCCAGGGATCCCCCAGGACGAGATGGGCGCCTGGGCCTTCCTGCCGCTGATCGCCTCCGGTCACCCCGTCGGCAGCTGCATCCTCGGCTTCGACCACCCCCGCCGCTTCACCGACGCCGAACGCCCGGTGCTCACCGCCCTCGGCGGTCTCATCGCCCAGGCCCTGGAACGCGCCCGTCTCTTCGACACCCAGACCGAACTGGCCCGCGGCCTCCAACAGGCCCTGCTCCCACACCGCCTGCCCCACCAGCCCCACCTGGTCATCACCGCCCGGTACCTGCCCGGCACCCACGGCATGGAGATCGGCGGCGACTGGTACGACGCCATCCCCACCCCCGAAGGGCTCTGCCTGGTGATCGGCGACGTCGAGGGCCACAGCACCGCGGCGGCCGCCACCATGGGCCAACTACGCTCCGCCGTACGCGCGTTCGCCGCCAGCGGCGAGGTGCCCGAGGCCGTCCTGACCCGCACCAACCGGTTGCTGCTCGACCTCGACCCGGGCCTGCTCGCCAGCTGCCTGCTGCTGCGCCTGGACCCCGACCCGCACAACCACCAGGTGCGCTGCGCCCGCGCCGGCCACCTGCCGCCCCTGCTGCGCCACCCCGACGGACACACCGACATCCTCGACCTGGACGGCGGCCCGCTGCTGGGCGTGGACCCCACCGCCGACTACCCGGCCACCTGCCTCACCCTCACCCCCGGCAGCATCCTCGCGCTCTACACCGACGGCCTGGTGGAGGAGGCCGGCGCCGCCATCGACACCGGCATCGACCGCCTGCGCACCACCCTGGCCCACCACACCGCCACCACCCCCGACGCCCTCGCCGACCTGCTCATCGCGCACGCCACCCGCACCGCGCAGCGCACCGACGACATCGCGCTGCTGCTGGCCGTGCGCCGCTGACGGCCCGCACGGGGCCGGCGCTCAGTCGAGCCGCGCCGCCGTCTGCTCCTCGCGGGCGGCCTTGCGGCGGCCCAGCGGATCGCAGCGCGGGCAGGAACAGTCGGGCCACCGGTCGGTGATCGGCAGCTCGTACGGCTCCTGCGCGGAGACCTCGATCCGCGACAGCTCGATCCGCTGCCCGGTCGCGGTGACGCGGTACGTCCGCAGCGTCATGGAACTGCCGTCACGCTCGTCGTGCTCGTTCATGTCAACCACGCGTCCATGGTCCTCCGGGTTGGTGCCACCCGGAGTCCAGTCCACCCAGTTCGGCGAGTTCGGCCCATATGCGCCCGCCACGCCGAGCCTGCCCGCTACAGTGCGCCCGCACCATTGGGTCGTGCGCCCGCACCGTCGGGCAGTGCGCCCGCACCGTCGGCGGCGGCGCCGAACCACTGGGGCAGTCGGTCGAGCAGCTCCTGCTGGTCCTCACCGACCCACGCCACGTGGCCGTCCGGGCGCAGCAGCACCGCGGGCACGTCCAGGGCCGTCAACTCCTCGCTGACGTCCGCGACGTGGTCCACCCGGTCGGCCCAGCCCGCCACCGAGAGCCGGCCGGTCTGGTCGAGCAGCAGCCCGCGCCCGCCGTGCATCAGCTCGTAGAGGCGGCCGTGCTTCAGCGCGACGTCCCGCAGCCGCCGGCCGACCAGCTGATGCCCCTCACCGGAGTCACCGGCGTCGGGGGAGTCGCCGAAGTCGTAGCGGAGCCCGATCGCGCTGAGCTTCTCGATCACGCGCCGGTTCACCTCCTCGAACTCCATCAGCTCCGACAGCAGCCGGCGCAGCGCCTGCGGACCCGGCTCGGTGGACGTCAGCAGCATCTGGGCGCGGGTGAGCTCCAGTACGCCCGCGGCCACCGGCTGCCGTTCGTCCTGGTAGCTGTCCAGCAGCCCCGCCGGCGCCCAGCCGGCCACCTCGGCGGCCAGCTTCCAGCCGAGGTTGAACGCGTCCTGGACACCGAGGTTGAGCCCCTGCCCGCCGATCGGCGGGTGGACGTGCGCCGCATCGCCCGCCAGCAGCACCCGGCCGCTGCGGTAGCGCTCGGCCAGGCGGGTGGCGTCGCCGAAGCGGGAGAGCCAGCGCGGCGAGTGCACCCCGAAGTCGGTGCCGGCGATCGCCCGCAGCTGCTGCCTGAACTCCTCCAGGGTCGGTGTGGCGCGGTCCTCGGCCACCCCCTCGGCGGGCACCACGACCCGGTACGTCCCGTCCCCCAGCGGCATCGCGCCGAACCGCAGCTGGGTCCTGCGCACCTCGGCCACCGTGGCGGCCAGCTCCTCCGGCGGCGCCGTCACCGCCATCTCGCCCAGCAGCGTCTCCATCCGCGAGGGCTCGCCGGGAAACCCGATGCCGAGCAGCTTGCGCACGGTGCTGCGACCGCCGTCGCAGCCCACCAGGTAGCGCGAGCGAAGCCGTGTGCCGTCGGCGAGCTCGACGGTCACGCCGTCCTCGTCCTGGCTCAGGCCGATCAGCTCGCAGCCGCGCCGGAGCTCGGCGCCGAGTTCTTCGGCGTGCTCGGTCAGCAGGCGCTCGGTGCTCTGCTGCGGAATGCCCAGGACGTACGAGTGCGCGGTGTCCAGGTGCTCGGGCCATGACGTGCCCAGGCCCGCGAAGAACCCGCCGACCCGGTACTGCGTGCCGAGTGCCAGGAACCGCTCCAGCAGACCGCGCTGGTCCATCACCTCGATGGTGCGCACGTGGAGGCCGAGCGCGCGGGACCGCTCGTTCGGCTCGGCCGCCTTGTCCAGCACGAGCACGCGCACGCCGTGCAGCCGCAACTCGCCCGCCAGCATCAACCCGGTCGGCCCGGCACCGGCGACGATCACGTCGGTATCACTGTCAGCCATCATGAGAGACGCCCCTTCACCAAGATCACATTCCGTCGGCCGCCCGCGTTGCCGCAGGTCCCGGCTTCGATCGGAGATTCTGCGGCATGACCGGGGCCTTGCCGCAAGGCCCCCGGTGCGCTATAAGTTGAGAGTGGCAAGGAGTGGGCGACCTCCTTGCCTTTGCCATGTGCCGACCGCGCGCCGCGCCGATCGGCCGCCGAGCTGCCACCAAGCTGCCGGGCCGGGCTCGGCCGGGCCGGGCCGTGGAGTCGGGCCACCGCGGCGAAACGTTCATGACGTAGCACCAGCGAATCGCATCCTGTCCGGCGTGTTGATGAGCCGTCAGAAGTGCTGTGAATAACGGGAGTTGGCGGTTTCAGCAGCTGATCGGCGCAGTCGACCGGTGATCGGGTCTGGCCGTACGGTTGCGCTGTTGGTGTGTCCGCCTGCCTGATCCCGGAGTCTGCATGATTCTCAAGCGTCAGTTCACCCCGGTCTCGATGTGGCCCTATGCGCGGTTCGAGCTGGTTCTGGGGGCGGCCAGTTCGGTGTGTGCGTGGGAGTTGATCGATCAGAACCGGTTCACGGGTTTCATGTTGCCCTCGCTGCTGGCGACGGTGCTGGGTACCTCGTTGTCGATCCTGTTGGCGGTGCGGGTCAACACGGCTTATCAGCGGTGGTGGGAGGCGTCGGCGATCTGGGGTTCGATCACGGGTCTGTCGCGCAACCTGGTGCGTGTGGTGGTGACGGTGACGGCTGCCAAGCACGACGCGGATCCGAAGGCGGTGCGCACGTTCCAGCATGACATCGCGCGTCGTCAGGTGGCCTACGCGGTCGCGTTGCGGGCGCAGTTGCGTGGTCTGGATGTGGATCGTGAGCTGGAGGCGCGGCTGAGTGTGGCCGATCGTGCGGCGCTGGAGGGGATCGACAACAAGGCGAGCATGCTGCTGGCGCTGCAGAGTCACCGGATCCACGCGTCGTATGTCGAGCAGATCCTGACGGGTCTGGACAACTTCCAGATGGAGACGGCGCTGGCGGCGTTGTCCACACAGACGGCGTTGGCGGAGCGGTTGACGCAGCAGCCGGTGCCGCGTGCGTATGACGTGTTCTCGCGGTATCTGGTGCACCTGTACGTGGTGGTGTTCCCGTTCGCGGTGATCTCCGCGCTGCCGGTCGACCGCTGGACGGTGATTCCGGCGACGTTGGTGGTGGCGTTCGCGTTCCGGATCCTGGAGCAGATCGGTCACGTGGTGGAGTCGCCGTTCGGCAACACGATCCATGACCTGCCGGTGACCGCGATCGGCACGCTGCTGGAGCGTGACCTGCTCGAACTCACCGGCCAGGAGGACCGGCTGCCCGCCGCCCCCAAGCCCGCGGACGGCTACCTCTGGTAACCGCCCCTGTACATGGCTGTGGCCCGGTGCGTCGCCGCACGGGCCACAGCCATGGGTGGAGAGGTGGGTGCCACGCGCCTCATCGTGCGCGCTGCGAGGCGGCCGCGTCGGGGTGCAGGTCCGCCAGGCTCAGCGGCTGTGCGGGTGGTTCGGGCAGCACCAGGCGCCGGGCGACCGTCAGGTCGGCGCCGACGTGCAGCAGTTCCCCCGAACGCAGCTGCGTCCAGGCGGGGTTGTCGTCCATCCGCTCGCTCGCGATCACGACGGCGGGCCTGCGGGCCAGGTCGGCGCTGTGCACGCGCAGCCGACCGGCGGTGCCCGCGTGGTCGAGGTGGCGGATGCCGTGGTGGCCGCCGGCCGCCCGTTCGAGCACGTAGAGGTCGTTCGTGTCGGGGTAGCGCAGCGCCCAGAGCTCGCGCGCGGTGGCGAGCACCAGGTTCAGCGCGAACAGCGGCAGGTGGGCCGCGATCCAGCCGGCGGCGGCCTCGATCCCGGCGCCGACGTCGCCGTCGCGCGCGGCGGTCTCGCGGCTGATCAGGGCGAAGAACCGCTCCGAGTCGGTCTCGCCGCCCACCCGCGCGCGGTCCGCGCCGAGCTGCGCGTCCAGCGCCTCCAGGCCCTCGATCACCCCGTTGTGTGCGAACAGCCGCCCGTCCTGCTCGAACGGGTGGGTGTTGCGCGTCTCCAGCGCCCCGGTGGAGGCGTAGCGGACGTGCGCGACGAAGGTGGTGGAGCGCACCTGGCGGGCCTCGCGGGCGAAGTCACGGTCCTGCCAGGCGGCGATCGGCGCCTTGCGCACCTGCGCCCGCCCGTCCTCGTCGAAGAAGCCCAGCCCCGTCCCATCGGGTTCGCGGTGGCTCTGGTCACTGAGACTGTCGGGCGCGTCCAGCAGCCAGAACGTGGCGCGGGCGCGGTGTGGGGCACTGCTCATGCCGAACAGACGGCACATCTGCCTGCCTCCCGGGACGTGGTGCGGCACGGTCCCCTCCATCCTGACCGCCCCCGCGCCCGCCGGCGACGCCGACGCGAACGGGCCCTACCCCTCGGCGTCCTCGGCGGCGACGTGCAGTGCGTCCTGTGCGCGGTTCAGGCCGCGCGCGATCAGTGCCTCGACGGCGTCGGCGCAGCGGTCCAGCAGCACGGGCAGCTGCTCCTCCTCGGTGGGGGAGAAGGCCTGCAGGACGAACGAGCCGATCGTCTGGCCCTTGGGCGGACGTCCGATCCCCACCCGCAGCCGGGCGTGGTCACGGCCGCCCAGCGCCTTCTCCACCGAGCGCGCGCCGTTGTGCCCGCCCGGGCCGCCGCCGCGCTTCAGCCTGGCGGCACCGAAGGGGAAGTCGAGGTCGTCCTGCACCACCAGCACCCGCTCGGCGGCCACCCCGTGCGCGCGCACGACGGCGGCCAGTGCGCCGCCCGACAGGTTGATCGACCACTGCGGCTTGACCAGCACCACCCGCCGGCCCGCGACCTCGACCTGCGTGACGCGGCTGCGCAGCCCACGCAGCCGGAACCGCGCCCCGTGCCGCTCGGCGAGCCGGTCCAGGACCAGGAACCCGGCGTTGTGCCGGGTCCGGGCGAACCACGGCCCGGGGTTGCCCAGCCCCGCCACCACCCAGCACTCCTGGGTCGCCCTCGACCCGGGCGGCGAGCTCGCTTCGGTCGCTGCCCCCGACTCTGTTCCCGCCCCGGCCATCGCCTCGGACACTGACCCCGACATCGACTTACCGCCTCCCACCAGCACGTTTCCCGGCCGCTCCGGTACGGACCGGCCCGCGCCCCATCTTGCCGTAGCCCCCGTCCGGGCCTCCGGCCACCGGCCCCGGAGCCCGGAAACGCCGCAAGGCCGGACCCGCTGCACGATCTGCAGTGGATCCGGCCTTGGTGAGCAGTAGCGGGGACAGGATTTGAACCTGCGACCTCTGGGTTATGAGCCCAGCGAGCTACCGAGCT
>NZ_JBWXUE010000046.1:0-61145 GCF_057158765.1 Kitasatospora sp. NEAU-69 | reverse complement strand
GGAACGGAGACTTCCTTCGAGCTGCTCTCGCAGTCCCTCCGGGCCCTTCGTTCTTACTTCGTAGAGCTTATCAGATCCGCCGTTGTGGCTTTTCCGACTCCCTCTCGGTGTTTCCGACCTTAGCAGGTCCTCCACACCGTTTCGGCCTCAAGTGGCCTTCGCCGTAACCGACCTGACGGCCTGTCCGACGTGTTGAACTTTAGCTGAACTCCGCTCCGAAAAGCGAATCCGACCGAAGTCCGTACTCCCTCCGGAAATACCGGCACAGCAAAACAGACCGTCCCGTCGAAGCGTGTAAAGCAACGCACCGATAGTCGGATCTACTTACTGAGGGTGGTGTTTCCAAGAGAAGCTGCTCCCGGGACCGTCCGAGCAGAGCGCGCGTCCGGTGCCCCATGACAGGCAGCTCGAAGAACACTAGACCTCTTGGTGAACAGAGTCAACCCCGGAGGTGGACGGCTCCTGCACCTCGCCGACGCTCGCCGGCAGCTGGAAGGCGAGCACGGCCACGTCGTCGTCATGGTCCGCCGTCACACCCATGGCACGCAGCAGTCGGGCGCAGACCACCTCCGGCGAGCCGACCGCACCGGCCAGCGTGTGCGCGAGCTGGTCCAGGCCATGGTCGATGTCCTGGTCCCGGCGCTCGACCAGGCCGTCCGTGTAGAGGACACCGGTGGTCCCCGGGAGCAGCCGCAGCTGGTGCGAGCTGTGGTTGCCGCCGCCGGTGCCGAGCGGCGGACCGTTCGGCTGCTCGCCCTGGAGCACTGTGCCGTCGGAGCAGCGCAGCATCAGCGGCAGGTGGCCGGCCGAGGCATAGGTGAGGCTGCCGGCGCGGGGGTGCCCCGGGCCGGAGTCCGCCGACGGGTCGTAGACCGCATAGAGACAGGTGGCGATCTGGTTGGCGTCGATCTCCATGGCGATCTCGTCGAGCAGACCCATGACCTGGTGCGGTGGCAGGTCGAGCCGGGCGTACGCACGCACGGCGGTGCGCAGCTGGCCCATCACGGCCGCGGCCCGCAGCCCGCGCCCCATCACGTCGCCGATCACGAGCGCCGTCCGGCCGTCGCGCAGGCTGATCACGTCGTACCAGTCGCCGCCGACGGCCGCGTCGGCGGCGCCGGGCTGGTAGGTCGCGGCGACCCGCAGGTCGGCCGGCTGTTCGAGCTTCTGCGGGAGCAGGCTGCGCTGCAGCGTCACGGCCGCCTCGCGCTGGCGGCGTTCGGCCTCGCGCAGCCGGTCGGCGGCGGCGACCTGGTCGGTGACCTCGGCCGCGAAGATCAGCACCCCGATGGCGGGCGGCGGGTGGCCGTCCCGGATGCCGACCCGCTCGTTCGAGTGCAGCGGGACGCAGGAGATGTTGAAGCAGCGGATCCGACCGGCCGGGCCCGGGTCCGGGATGCTGCGCGCTTTCACGCTTCGGGCCCGCCCGCTGCGCAGCACCTGGTCGAGCAGCGGGAGCACCCCGAGTTCCGCCAGCTCGGGCAGCGCCTCGTCGGCGGGCAGGCCCGGCGGGCGGCCGCCGAAGAGTTCCCGGTAGGCGTCGTTCGCGTAGCCGAGGCGGTGCCGGGCGCCATAGGTGACGGCGACCGGGGCGGGCAGCCGGCCGAGCACATCGCGCAGGTCGTACAGCTCGTGCAGGTCGAGCAGCTGCTCGTTGCCGGGCGCGCCGGGGGCGAGTGGGTCGCGCGGCCCCGGCAGCGCGACCGGGTCGTCCGAAGGCGCAGCGGCCCGCCACGGGGCCCCGGTGAGCCGCGCACTCCAGCGCATGAGGTTCAACCGACTGTCGCTTTCCTCGGGGTCGCAGGGTCCGTCACTTTTCGTACTTGTGTTTGCACAGGGCGTAACGGGGTGTCGGGCAGATCCTGTCAGGTGAAGGTGCGGTTCTGGAAGTCGTACGTGTGTTGGTCGTGTTGTACGGCACGTACGGATCGGAGCCGCCGTCGGGGGGGGGCATCGGCCGCACCACGGCACACTGGTACCGCGGCGGCCGGACGCCCGGCCGGGGTGCCGGCCGATCAGTGCTCCCCGGCGCCGGCCGCCGCCTCGAACTCGGCGCGCGGGTGTTCGAGCGCACCCAGTGATACCGCCTCCCGGGCGAAGAGAGCGGCGAGCAGCCAGTCGGCGAGCACCCGCACCCGCCGGTCCGGGCTCGGCAGCGCACGCAGCGCCCGGGACCGGTGCAGCAGCCAGGCCCGGCGCCCGGCCACGCTGCCTCGGCGGGTCTGGGCGACCGCGCGCCGCCGGCCGAGCGAGGTGGAGGCCGGCGCCGGGGCCGGGCGGTACCGGCTCGGCGACTCACCGGCTGCGGCCGCCAGCAGGTTCTCGGCGAGCAACTCGGCCTGTGCGACGGCGTGGTGGGCGTTCGGCGGCCAGCACAGCGCCGGGTCGGCCGCTAGTGGAACGCCCGCGCAGTCGCCCGCCGCCCAGGCGCCGGCGAGCGGCCGGGCGCCGTCCGCGACCTGCAGGGTGTCCAGACAGCGGATCCGGCCGGAGGCGTCCAGCGGCAGATCGGTCGCGGCCAGCAGCGGCGCCGGGCGGACGCCGGCCGTCCAGACCAGCGTGCGGGCGGCGAACCGGCTGCCGTCCGAGAGCACCACCACCCGGCCCTGCGCCGACTCCAGCACGGTGCCGAGCCGGACGTCCACGTTGCGCTCGCGCAGCTGGACCATGGTCTGGTCGGCGAGCGCGGGATCGGCCTCGGCGAGGATCCGGCTCCCCGCCTCGGCCAGGATCCAGCGCAGGTCGTCCGGTTGGACGTTGGGGTAGCCGCGCAGTGCGTGCCGGGCCATGTCCTCCAGCTCGGCGAGCGCGCCGACGCCGCCGTAGCCGGCCCCGACGAAGACGAACGTCAGTGCGGCCTGGCGCAGTTCGGGATCGCGGGTGGAGGAGGCCAGGTCCAGCTGGGCCAGCACGTGATTGCGCAGGCCGACCGCCTCGCCGACCGTCGAGAAGCCCATGCCGTGCTCGGCGAGACCGGGCACCGGCAGCGTCCGGGAGACCGATCCGACGGCCAGGACCAGTTCATCGTACGGGAGTTCGAGCTCCGCACCGGGTTCCGGGAGCAGCCAGGCGAGCCGCCGGGCGTGGTCGATCCGGCTGATCCGCGCGGTCAGCACCCGGCAGTCGGGCAGCGCGCGGCGCAGCGGCACGACCACGTGCCGCGGGTCGATCGAACCCGCGGCCACCTCGGCCAGCAGCGGCCGGTACGTCAGATACGGCGTGGTCTCGACCACCGTGATCTCCGCCTGGCCGGAGCGCAGTTGGTCCGCCAGCCCGCGCTGGAGCCGCTGGGCAGCGGTGAGCCCGGCAAGGCCGCCTCCCACGATCAGGATCCGGATGGTGCCACCCCCGTCGATGTGAGCTGGTTCACGCCACCATGACGCCTTGCCGGAGGGCCACTTGTCCACAGTGCGTACCGGATTCGGCCGGGACGGAAGGGGACGACGAGAGGTCTCGGGGCGATCTGCGAAGTTCGGGCGGGAACTCGCCGACCAGGCCAATCGTCACCCCGGGTGGTGAATCCATTACGGCCTGATTTACCGTTGGCCCACCGGGCCGACTGGGCCACGCTGAAACGGGGAAGGGTTGTCCGCGGACCATCATCGCCCGTACGGACCGTCCGACGTCGCGTCAGGCGGCCGGGCGGCCGGGCGACTCCGGCAGAGGGGACCGGGGGACGGTGGGTCTGGGCCGCGGTGCGCCACGGGCGCCTGCGGCGACTTCGCACGGGGGTCCGGAGCGGACTCCTCCGGGGGAGGGTTGGGATTGATGGAACACGATCACTTGCTGGGTGAGCCGGCCGCGTCGCAGATCGGCTCCGGAGCGCCGGCGGTACCGGAACAGCGTGTACCGCTGTCCGTCCCGTACCGCAGCAGCGGCGGCGCACAGGGCCACGGCGGGGTCGAGGAGCGCCGCCCGGGCGGGCCTCGACTACGGGTGGACGCCCGCCGGAACCTGGAGAGCGTGCTGCGGGCCGCACGCGAGGTGTTCGGCGAACTCGGTTACGACGCACCGATGGAGGAGGTCGCGCGGCGGGCCGGGGTCGGGGTGGGCACGGTCTACCGGCGGTTCCCGAGCAAGGAGGTGCTGGTCCAGCGGATCGCCGCGGAGGAGGTCGCCTGGCTGACCGCCCGGGCCCGCGAGGCGCTGTACGGCGTGGCCGGGCCCTGGGAGGCGCTGGCCGGCTACCTGGCGACCGCGGTCGGCACCGGGGCCGGCCGGCTGCTGCCACCGGAGGCATTCGGGTACGCGGAGGAGCTGGCCCGGGTGCCGGAACAGCGGCTGTCGGCCGACGGCGGCCCCGGCTCGCCGGCGGGGCTCGGCGACCCGCCGACCGCCGGCACCGCGGGTGCGACGACCGCGGGGACGACCGCGCTGGGCGGCTCGACAACGCTGGGCTCCACGGCGCTGGGTTCCACGGCGCTGGGCTCGACCGGGGTGCCGGACGCCGATCCGCGGCTGCTGCTCCAGCTGCTGGCGGCGCTGGTCGCCCGGGCCGCGGCCGCGGGCGAACTGCGGCCCGGCGTAACGGTCTCGGAGATCGTCCTGGTGCTGACCGCCGCGGTTCCGCCGTCGATCGGGCGCGGCGGCGGCGCGAACCGGGCGGAGCCGGCCGAACGACTTCTGCGGATCCTGCTGGACGGCCTGCGGGCGGCGTAGCCGTTCGACTGCCGGGGTAGCGGCGGGGAGGGCGGGGGCCCTCCGGCGCACGCGCGGCGGTCGAACGGCCGCACGCGGCCACGCACGTCCGTGCACCGTCGTGCACGCCTGTGCACCACGGCGCACGGCCCGGCGACCGGCCCACTCACGGGCCGGTCGGCGGCCGGGTTGCGCCCCACCCTCCTGGGAGGCGTCAACCCGGCGTCAACTTGCTGCGCCGGCAGAGGCGAACAGTGCCTCGCAGACGTCCCCGGAAGAGTGGGTCCGGGGCCGCGCGGCTTCCCGCGCACTCCCCGCTATGCCATTCTTTGGCCGTGGTTGGAGCCAATGTCCCGGTGCGCCCCCTTCGCGACGGCGTGAATGCCTCCGCGCCCGGCGGTGCGCCGCGGCGCGCGTCGTCGCCCTGCACGCCGTCGGCGAGCGGGACGACCGGGCGGCGGCCGGCGGCAGGGCTTGCCGGGGCCCGGCCATGAGCGGAGACGGCCGGGGAGGCGAGGGCGGCTGCCGGACAGCCCTCCACCCGCCCGGCAGGGCGGGCGAGTCGGGCGGAGCGGTCCTATGAGTGCCGAGGAGCAGAACGAGCACGACTACGAGCTCGGCGCCGAGCCGGTCACCGGCCAGGTGCCGGGCCAGGGCGGCGCGCCGTCCCGCGAGTCGCTCGCCGACGCGCCGTACGGCGGCCCGCCGGTCACCGGCCGGGTGCCGGGCCAGGCGCTGGCCGGGCAGGGCAGCGTGACGCCCGAGGCCTTCGTGGCCGGCCGCACCGGCCGTGGCGCGAGCGGTGAGTCGGCCGGCGATCCGGACACCGAGCCGGTCCCGCTCGGCACCGTGCCGCCGCCCGCCGATCCGCTGGACGGCGAGCGGCCGCCCTCCGACGCGGAGTTGACCGCGCTGGTGCGGGCCGGCGACGACTCCGCGTACGAGGAGCTGTACCGCCGCCACGTCGATTCGGTGCGCCGCTACGCCCGCAGCTGCTGCCGGGACAGCTTCACCGCCGAGGACCTGGCCGGCGAGGTCTTCGCCCGGACCTTCCAGGCCCTGAAGGCGGGCAAGGGGCCCGAGTTCGCCGTCCGGGCCTACCTGCTCACCGCCGTGCGCAACGTCGCCGCCGCCTGGGCGCGCACCGAACGCCGGGAACAACTGGTCGACGACTTCGGCACGTTCACCCGATCGGCCGCGGCCGGCACGGTCGAGTACGACCTGGCCGACCCGGGCGCGGACGCCTGGGCGATCGCGCAGGCCGACCAGCGGATGGTGATGCGGGCCTTCACCGAACTGGCCGAGGACGACCGGGTGCTGCTCTGGCACACGGAGGTCGAGCAGGAGTCGCCGAAGACGGTCGCCGTACTGCTCGGCAAGACCGCCAACGCGACCGCCGTGCAGGCGCACCGGGCCCGCTCCCGGCTGGCCGCCGCGTTCCTGCAGGCGCACGTCTCGGGGAGCCAGCCGCAGGGCTGCGAGGAGTACGCCGGGCGGCTCGGCCAGTACGCCCGGGGGCAGTTGCGCAAGCGGGCCGCGGCGGAGGTCGGCGCGCACCTGCGGGAGTGCGACCGGTGCACGGCGGCCTACCTGGAGCTGGTCGACATCAACCAGGGCCTGCGGGTGCTGCTGCCCGGCGGGGTGCTGGTCTGGGTCGGCGCGGGCGGCTTCTCGGCGATCGCGGCGGCGCTCGGCGCGGGTGCGATCGCCGGTGGGGCTGCGGCGGGCGGGGCTGCGGCGGGCGGCGGCGCGGCCGCCGGCGGCGCTGCTTCGGCTGCGGCGGGGGGTGCGGCCAGTGCAGGAAGTGCGGCCGGTGCGGGAGGTGCGGCTGCGGCAGGTGGTGCCGGTGCAGCCGCGGGTGCGGGTGCCGGTGCCGGTGGTGCGGCAGCTGCGGGTGGCGCGGCGGGCGGGGCCGGCGGCTCCGGCGGTGCTGCGGCGAGCGTGGCCGGCGAGGGGCTCGGCACCGCCGCCAAGGCGGGCATCGCGGCCGCCGTCGCGGTGGCGACCGCGGCCGCCGTCGCGTACGCACTCACCGGCTCCCCCGAGGTCGCTCCCCCGGCGGCCGCACCGCCGGCCAGCAGCGCGCCGGCGAGACCGACACCACCGCCCGCGCCGGTGGCTCCCCCGCCCGCGCCGACGCCCAGCCCGGCCCCGCCGTCGACGACGCCTCCGCCGGCACCGAGCCCGGCGCCCGTCCCGACCAAGGCCCCCGCGCCGAAGCCGACCCCGGCTCCGACGCCGCCGCCCACTCCCGTGCCGAGTCGGCCGCTGCCCACGCCGACGCCGCCACCGGCGCCCGTCACACCGCCGGCGCCCACACCGGCCGCCGTAGAGCTGCCGCCGCTGCCGCCGGTGCCGTCCCCGACGATCCCGTCGCCGCCCGCCGTCCCGACGCCGCCGCTGCCCTCGGTGTCGGCAAGCATCCCGGAGGTGCCGACGCAGCTGCCGACGCCCAGCGCGGCGCCGAGTGTGCTGCCCGTCCCGACGCTGCCGGTCCAGCCGCCGGCCAGCTTCTGGGTGGACCAGCTGCCGTTCAGCCGCAGCTCCCAGCGGGTCCCGCCACCGGGGCCGAGCATCAACCGCCGGGCGAGCGACTGGTTCTGGCAGCGCGACGGCCTCTGGATGAACGGATCGTCGTACAAGCACGGCATCACGATGCACGCGCCGGGCACGCTGGGGATCGACCTCAACCGGTCCTGCACGTCCTTCGACGCGGTCGCCGGGGTGGACGATCTGACGCTCTGGCCCGGCGCGGTGACGTTCTCGGTGACCGGGGACGACGAGCAGCAGCTCTGGAGCTCCCCCGCGCTGCACGCCGGGGACGCTCCGGTCACGGCGCACGTGCCGCTGGTCGGGCAGCAGTCGATCCGGCTGGTGGTGACGCCGGTGGACGGCTTCTGGTCGAGCGGCAACCTCGCGGACTGGGCGGACGCGCGGTTCAGCTGCTGAACCGCGCGTCCGGCTGCCCCGTCGCTGCCTGCCGGCGCGCGGGTCAGATCGCGCAGGTTCCGTCGGCGCACGCCTCGCCGTCGGCGGCTGCGGCGCGGCCCTCGGCGGCCACCTGCTCCAGCACCTTCAGGAAGGTCTCCGCCTCCTGCCCGCCCTGCACGGACCACTGCCCCTCGAAGACGAAGGTCGGCACCGCGCTGATCCCCAGTCGGCGCCCCTCGGCGAGCTGCGCGCGCACCGCGTCCGCGCCCTCCTCGCCGGCCAGGTACTCGGCGACCCGCGCGCGGTCCAGGCCCGCCGCCACCGCGACCTCGGTTAGCGCGGCCCGGTCGCCGACGTCCACACCGTCGCTGAAGTGCGCCTTGAGCAGGGCCTCCTTGAGCGCGCCCTGCACCGCGGCGCCGTACTCCACCTCGGCGAGGTGCAGCAGACGGTGGCCGAGGAACGTGTTGGCGTGCTGCGCGGCGTCGAAGTCGTAGGCGATCCCGTCGGCCCGGCCCAGCTCGGTCACCCGGTCGTCCATCGCCCGTGACTGCGGCCCGTACCGCTCGGCCAGCCACGCCCGGTGCGGGCTCGCCGTCGCGGGCGCGTCCGGCACCAGCTGGTACGGCCGGTAGACGACCTCGACCTCGGCCTTGCCCGGGAACCGGTCGAGGGCCTGTTCGAACCGGCGCTTGCCGATGTAGCACCACGGGCACGCGATATCGGACCAGATTTCGACCTTCACGGGGACTGACTCCTGTCAACGGATGCGGACGGCGTGCGTCCGATTGGGTGAACCGAGGAGTCTGAACCGAAATGTCCGACTATGCATTCCCGCTAGTGCTCAGCCGTCTGCGGGGTCAGCCGTGTGCGGGCGGCGCCGGGACCACCAGGACCGGGCAGGCCGCGTGGTGCACGGCCGCCGTGCTGACCGAGCCGAGCAGCAGCCGGGCGAAGCCGCCGTTCCCCCGGGTGCCGATCACCAGCGTGTGCTGGCCGACCGTGCTGGCCAGCAGCACCTCGATCACCTGCCCGAGCACCACGTGCAGCGAGAGCGGACCGTCGAACGGCCGCTCCCGGGCCTGCTCCACCGTGGCGACCGCGCGCCGCAGGCCGTCCGCCATGCTCTCGCCGAGCCGCTCGGTGCTCTCCTGCACCAGCTCGGCCATCCCGGGCGGGTAGCCGCCGGGGGACGGGTTGACCACGCCGAGCACGTACAGCGGCAGGCCGAACCGCTCGGCCTCGGTCATCGCCCGGTCCAGCGCCCAGAGTGAGCCGTCCGAACCGTCGCAGGCCGCGAGCACACCCGGCTGCTGCGGCGGCCCGGGCGGCTCGGAGGCGACGGGGACGGGACCCGGCGCCGGAGCGGCGGCGTGGGCGGCTGAGGCGGCTGAGACGGCGTGGGAGACGCGGGTCACCATGGCGCCATGATCCGCCGCGCGCTGCGGTCAGCCCGGCAGCGCCACGGATTCCGCTGCCGGGGCCCGACGGCGGCGTCCGTACGGCGTACGGACGCCCCCGGAGGGCGCCCGGGGCGATGGCGGCACCCTTGCGGGACCCCGGGGCGCGGCCGCCGCACGCCGCCCGTTCGCGGTCAGGCGAAGCGGGCTGCCGCGACGGCTCGGCGCTCGGGCAGCGGGAGACCGGTCCAGCAGGAGCCGTGGCGGCGGGCTGCCAGTCGGCGCAGCCAGAGTTCGGTCGCGACCAGCTCGGCCAGCCCGTCCAGGGCGCCCGGTGGCAGGTCGGTCGGCGGGTACCCGTGCGCGGCGTCCGGGGCCGGATCGGCCGCGCGGCGCAGCGCACGACGGACGGCCGGCAGGTCGATCAGCCCGGCCTCGGCCAGCAGCGGCTCGCGGAACAGCTCCGCCAGCGGCTCGGCGGCCTGCCGCAGGCCGGTCCGCGCCGCCTCGGCCCGGTCGGGGCGCGGCGCGCGGCCCCAGTCGGCCGGCAGGTCGGCCCGGCCGGCACCGGCCAGCACCGCGCGCAGCAGCGCGTGCCGGGCGCCGGGCTGCAGGCGCACCTCGTCCGGCAGCAGCCGGGCCGCCCGGATCACCCGGTTGTCCAGGAACGGAGCGTGCAGCCGCTGCCCGTGCTGCTCGGCCGCCTGGACCAGCGTGCGGTAGCCGCCCGCGTGGTAGTGCAGCGCGAGCCTTGCCCGGCGCACCCCCGGGGTGAGCGTCGGTTCGGGTCCCCGAGCGGCCAGCCGCAGGCGCAGCGCGACCTCGGAGAGCGCGTCGTCGGAGAGCCAGCGCGCGGCCGGTCCGGGCACGCACCAGGCGAGATCGGCCGCCGAGTACGCCCCGACCGTGCCCCGTGCGCCGGGGTGCGCGCTCGGCCGTCCGGGTCCGCGACGGGCGGTCAGCTGGACGGCGGCGTCGTCCAGCGCCTCGGCGTAGCTCGCCCGGGCCAGTCGGCGGGCCGCCCGCAGCACCGTGACGGGGGTGCGGACGGCGTCGACCAGCGTGCCGGTCAGCGCGCGGTCGGCACCGGCCAACGCGGCCACCGGCGGCAGCAGTTCACGCGGGCGCCCGGCCAGGATCAGGTCGGCGAGCCGGGCCGGGTGACCGTCCAGCACCTGGCGGGCGCCGTAGCCGGTGAGGTGGTCGCCGCCGCCCGCGGCGAACCGGGCCGCGGTGCCGGCGGCCGTGACCAGCGCCCGGCCCGGCTCGTCGGTGAGCGGGCCGGCCAGCGGGTCGTCGGCCAGTTCGGCGTACGGCAGGGTCTGCGCGGTGGCGGCCAGCACGGTGTGCCGCAGCCGGGGGCGGCCGGCGGCGGGCGGGGCCTCGGGGGTGGTCCGGGGCGACTCGCGGAGCGTGACGGCGGCCAGCGGCTCCGGCTCGCTCGGCGCCGGGGCCGGGGCGGGCTGCGGGCGGGCCCAGGAGCCCTTCGTCGCGCCGTTGCGGCGCGGCTGCGGCTGGGACCGCGCCGCCAAGTCGACGGCCGCCGCCGCGGCCTGCGCGGTCGGCAACAGGGTCGGCAGCGCGGGCGGCTGCTCGGCCGCAGCCGACGGCGTCGCCGCCGGGGCGGGTGCCGAGGCCGGGGCTGGAGCCGGCCCCGGGCCGATCGGGACGGCCGCCGCGAGCAGCGCGAGCGCCGTCGAGGCCGTGCCGTACGAGAGGTCGGCGCCGATCCGGGGCCGGGCGGGGCCGGCGCCGGGCGTCGACGGCGAGCTGCGCACCCGGGACCGGACCGCCTCCAGCAGGCTGCGGGTCAGCTCGCGCACGGCGGGCGCCTCGCCGCCGCTGCCCGGCCCGGTGCCGGGCAACCCGTCCTCGTCGTACCCGGTCAGCTGCGGGCGGCCGCCGCGGATGCCCAGCGTGTGGCCGGGCGGGACCCGGTGCACCCCCAGGTACGGCGTGCCGGTGCCGATCGCCTCCGGTGACTCGGGGCAGGCCAGCCGGGCGGCCAGGTAGCCGGTGTCCACGGGCGCGCCGACCAGGTCGGCGAGCGGCAGGCCGGCCGTGGCGAAGGCGGTGCCGCCGCACCACGGGGTGTGGAAGACCTGTTGCAGGCCGGCCAGGTCGGTGAGCAGCAGGGTGCTGTGGGTGCCGAGCCGCAGCACCACGGTGTAGCTGCCGGGCCAGCCGGACAAGTGGCGCACGGCGCCGCCCCGGGCGGCGGCCAGGCCGGCCGCGAGCTCCTGGTCGGTCGCGCCGCAGTGGCCGAGCACCACCAGGCGGGCGACCGCCGCGGAGTCGGCGGTCAGGTCGGCGGGCACCGGTCCGGTGCTGACCTCCGGGGAGTCGCCGGGGCGCAGCACGGCCTGCCGGATCTCCCCGGGCCGCCAGTCGCCGACCGCCCAGAGCGGGTCGGGGCCGGTCCAGAGCGCCGCGGCGGCGAGCGGGCGGACGGCGGCGAGGGCGTCCTGCGCGTCCGCCAGCGTGACCGGCGCACCGGCGGGGCGCGGCTCGCGGGCGGGGCGCGCGGCGACGTGCTGCACCGGGGGTGCGCTCGGCGTGCGGCGCACACCGGCGCCGGAGGGCAGCAGGTCGGCGGGCAGCGCGACGCCCGAGGGACTGCGGCGGCCCGGGATCCGGGCCTGGGACACGCCACCGCTCCAGCCGACCAGCCACCGCATCGCGCCTCCACCGGGTGTGGACGTCTCGACCGGCGCGGCGGCGACCGGCAGCGGGGGTCCGCCGTCGGCTCCGCAGTGCCGCGCCAAGGGACATCGTGCCACCGGAACGCGGGGGCGCCGCCCGGCGCGGGGTCGGGTGATTCCGGACGGCGGAGGGTGATTCGGGCATGGGCGGGCGGTTGCCGCAGGGGGTTTCCGGTCAGCCACGAGGTGCCGGCACGGGAGCTGCGGCTACGGGCAGGGCGGGCGTGACGCGAACGGGTGGGCGCAGGAGCGGGCCGGAAGCGGCAGCCGGGACCGGGAACAGCAGGAGTGGCGGCGGCCGGCACGGCAGGCCTTGGGGGCGCGCGATGGCGATGTGAGCGCCGGGGGCGTGCATCAGTCTGGGTGCCACAGTCTGGGGTGCCGCGCGGGCCGGATCCTCCCCTCCGTGACCCGGACCGCGCGGCGCGGGCGGCGCCCGCCGGGGTCCACCCGGCCCCGGCCGCCCGGGAGTGTGGGCCCGGGTCGGGCGCCGGACGGGACGGCGTCCGCGTCCGACCCGGGCGGTCTTCGGGGAGCTGCGGCGGGCGCACCCGGCGCACCGGCGCGAGGTCGAAGCTCGGGCACCCGGCGGCGGTGGCCGCCCGGCGGGTGCGCGCTGGTCAGCCGTGGCAGCGCACCCGCCGGGACCCCGCCGCCGGCGCGGCGAGTCACAGGTGGGTCCCGGCACCGGCACGTCCACGACCAGTCGAGCCCGTGCCCACAGGCCCGGCCGTGCAGTCGTGCAGCCGTGCCGTTGTCCGCAGGTCATGCGGCGCCCCGGCCCGGGCGGCTGCCGGCCCGCTGCCTGCCGGTGGTCCGGGCGCCGCGCGTCCGATCGCGGCGCCCGCACCGGGCCGACGGCCCCTCCGGCCCGGCCGCTACCCCGATCGCGTCATGGTCATGCCCAAATGGCCAAAAAGCGGCGTACAGCCCGGGAGGGCATCCGCATGCCCTCCCGGACCTCCGCCACCACCCGCGGGGAACTGAGGCAGCGGCTTCCCCCGGCCCGCCGGGTCCTCGACGACGGGCCGACCCACAGCTCCCAAGCGAACTGCCGACACGCGTTGCGAACCAGGGGGCACAGGTGGGCGCACGTCAACACGCGACCGGAGCACGCCGCTCCCCGCCCGCAGCACCCGCCGCACCCGCGGCCGGGCGTGCCGGACCCACCGGGAGAACTGCCCCGCCCTGGGCGCCGGGAGCCGTCCCGGAGCCGCGCCGGAGCCGACCCGCCGGGCACCGCGACCCGCCGACGTGCGGACGCGATCCCGCCATCCGGAAACCCGCCCCTTAACCCTGGGAACCCGGACGACTACGCTAGGTGCCACCGCGCCGGGGCGGCAGCGCCCCACGGGCTGCCCGGCACCGGACTGCGCCCCACTCGGACTCGCGGTGCCCGCCGGACCGCTGCGGCCCCCGACTGCCGCAGCCCCGGACTGCCGCAGCACCGCGCGACCACCGGTCACGACCACCGGCCCCGACCAGGGCCCCGGCCGCGACCACCAGGCAACACCGACAAGGGGGTGCCGCCGCCTTGAGCATCAACCCACGGGGACCGAACGAACGGCTCGGCTCCCTGCTGACCCAGGCCCAGATCAGCAACGCGGGCCTGGCCCGCCGGGTCAACGACCTCGGCGCGCAGCGCGGCCTGACCCTCCGCTACGACAAGACCTCGGTGGCCCGCTGGGTGAGCAAGGGCATGGTCCCGCAGGGACCGGTGCCGCACCTGATCGCCACCGCGATCGGCGGCAAGCTCGGCCGGCCGGTGCCACTGGAGGAGATCGGGCTCGGCGACACCGACCCCACGCCCGAACTGGGCCTGGCCTTCCCGCGCGAGGTGGCCGAGGCGGTCCGGTCCGCGACCGACCTGTGGCGGGTGGATCTCGAACTGCGCCGCGGGCCCGGCGGCGGACGGTGGAGCGAGAGCCTGGCCGGCACCTTCTCGGTCTCCGCCTACGCGACTCCGGTCGCCCGCTGGCTGATCACGCCGGTGGACGGCTCGGTCGCCCGCGAGGCGGACGAACCGGCGGCGCGCGTCACCGATCCGGCCGCCGCCGCGCGTACGCCGGCGGGCGGCACCGCCCGGACCGGCCCGAGCGCCGCCGTCCTGCCGAACCCGCGGGCGCACGGCGCGCGCTCCGCCTACCGGGTGGGCCAGTCCGATGCCGCCAAGCTCCGCGAGGCCGCTCAGGAGGCCCGCCGCTGGGACTCCAAGTACGGCGGCGGGGACTGGCGCTCCTCGATGGTCCCGGAGTGCCTGCGGCTGGAGGCCGCACCGCTGCTGCTCGCCTCGTACAGCGACGCGGTGGGCCGCGCGCTCTTCGGCGCGACCGCCGAACTCACCCGGCTGGCCGGGTGGATGGCCTTCGACACCGGCCAGCACGAGGCGGCGCAGCGCTACTACATCCAGGCGCTGCGGCTCGCCCGGGCGGCCGCCGACGTGCCGCTCGGCGGGTACGTGCTGGCCTCGATGAGCCTGCAGGCCTGCTACCGCGGCTTCGCCGAGGAGGCGGTGGACCTCGCCCAGGCCGCGCTGGAGCGCAACCGCGGCCTGGCGACCACCCGCACCATGAGCTTCTTCCACCTGGTGGAGGCCCGTGCCCAGGCCAGAGCGGGCAACGCGCCGGCCTGTTCGACCGCGCTCGCCGCCGCCGAGGGCGCGCTGGAGCGCTCACGCGCCGGGGATCCCGATCCGGCGTGGATCGACTTCTACGCCTACGACCGGCTGGCCGCCGACGCCGCCGAGTGCTTCCGCGACCTCGGCGTGCCCGCGAAGGTCCGCCAGTTCACCCGGGAGGCGCTGGCCCGTCCGACCGAGGGCTTCGTCCGCTCGCACGGGCTGCGCCTGGTGGTCTGCGCGATGGCCGAGGCGGAGGCGGGCAACCTGGACGCGGCGGTGGAGGCCGGCGAACGCGCCGTCGAGGTGGCGGGCCGGATCTCCTCGCAGCGCAGCCGGGAGTACGTGCTGGAGATGATCCGCCGGCTGGAGCCGTTCCAGAGCGAGCGCCGGGTGCGCGAGCTGACCGAACGGGCCCGGCTGATGCTGGCCGCCCCGGCCTGACCCGGGGGCTGTGCCGGGCCGCCGGCCCGTGGCACGATCGGCTGATGGCGTACGACTACGACGTCCTGGTGGTGGGCGGCGGCATCGTCGGGCTCTCCACGGCCTACGCGCTGACCCTGGCCCGCCCCGGGCTGCGGGTCGCCGTGCTGGAGAAGGAGGCCGACCTCGCCCGGCACCAGACCGGCCGCAACAGCGGCGTGATCCACAGCGGCGTGTACTACCGGCCGGGCTCGCTGAAGGCCCGGTTCGCCGTCGAGGGCGCCGCCGAGCTGGTCGCGTTCTGCCGCGAGCAGGGCCTGCCGTACCGGGTGACCGGCAAGCTGATCGTCGCCACCGGCGCCGCCGAGCTGCCCGGACTCGCCGCCCTGTCCGAGCGCGGGCGGGCCAACGGGCTCGCCGTCGAGGAGCTGCCCGGCCGCCGGATCGCCGAGTACGAGCCGGCCGTGACCGGCCTGGCAGCGCTGCGGGTGGCCGCCACCGGGATCTGTGACTTCACCGAAGTGGCCCGCTGCTACGCCCGGCTGGCCCGGGAGCGCGGCGCGGCGCTGCACACCGGCAGCGAGGTGCGGGCCGTCCACCGCCGTCCGGACGGCGTCACCGTGCTCACCAGCACCGGCACCGGCACCGCCGAGCTGCGCTGCGGGGTGCTGGTCAACTGCGCCGGGCTGCACAGCGACCGGCTGGCCCGGCTGGCCGGCCACGACCCGGGGGTGCGGATCATCCCGTTCCGCGGCGAGTACTACGAACTCGCGCCGCAGCGGACGGACCTGGTGCGTGGCCTGGTCTACCCGGTGCCGGACCCGGCGTTCCCGTTCCTCGGGGTGCACCTGACCAGGGGCATCCACGGCGACGTCCACCTCGGCCCGAACGCGGTCCCTGCGGCCGCCCGGGAGGGCTACCGGTGGCGCACCGTGCGACCGGGCGACCTGGCCGACACGCTGCGCTTCCCCGGCAGTTGGCGCCTCGCGAGGCGGCACTGGCGCTACGAGTGCGGCGAGCTGCACCGCTCGCTCTCCAAGCGGGCGTTCACCGGGGCCGTCCAGCGGCTGCTGCCGGCCGTCACCGAGGCCGACCTGCGCCGCGCACCGGCCGGGGTGCGGGCCCAGGCGGTGGCCCGGGACGGCTCGCTGCTGGACGACTTCGCCTTCGCCGGCTTCGACCCGGCCGACCCCGCCTCGCCGCGCCGCCTGGTGCACGTGCTGAACGCGCCCTCGCCCGCCGCGACCGCCTCGCTGCCGATCGGCCGGGAGGTGGCCCGGCGGGCCCTGGCCGCGCTGGCGGCAGGCGGCTAGGGCCTGTGGCGGGTACGCGGACGGGCCCCGCGGGCTTCTGGACGGGCCCCGTAAACTCGACGGCATTGTGACTTCGACTGCCCCCACCCCCCAGCTCCCCGGCCGCAGTGGCCGCGTGTTCGCCGATTCGCCGTCCGCCCGGCTCTCCGCCGCGCCGGCCGGCTACCCGGCCCCGATGTACCCGCACCTGGCCACCGAGGCGCAGCACAGCGAGCGGCGGATCCGCAGCTTTCAGCCGCGCCGCGGCCGGATGACCCAGGCCCAGGCCGGCGCGCTGGACCGGAACTGGGAGAGCCGGGGCCTGGCCATCGACGGCACCCCGGTCGACCTGGGCACGCTCTTCGGCGGGCTGCCGGTCACGCTGGAGATCGGCTTCGGGATGGGCGAGACCACGGCCGCGATGGCGGCCGCCGACCCGGCGATGGGCATCCTGGCCGCCGACGTGCACACCCCGGGCCACGGCAACCTGCTCAACCTGCTGGAGCAGAGCGGCGCCGACAACGTCCGCCTGGCGGCCGGCGACGCGGTGATCCTGCTGCGCGACATGCTCGCCGACGCCTCACTGGCCGGTCTGCGGGTCTACTTCGCCGACCCGTGGCCCAAGCCGAAGCACCACAAGCGCCGGCTCGTGCAGCCCTCGTTCCTGGACCTGGTGCTGCCGCGGCTCGCCCCGGGCGCGCTGATCCACTGCGCGACCGACTGGGAGCCGTACGCCGAGCAGATGCTGGAGGTGCTCTCGGCCCGCCCGGAGCTGACCAACCTGCACCCCGAGGGCGACGGCACCGGCTGGCTCGAGGAGCGTGCGGACGGGACCGTCCCCGGCTACGCGCCGCGCCCGGACTGGCGGCCGCTGACCAAGTTCGAGCGGGCCGGCCTCGCCAAGGGGCACGTGGTACACGATCTGCTCTTCCGGAAGATCTGAGCAGCACACGACCTGAACAGCGCACGATCCCATCACCGCACGATCCGACCGTTGCTGAAGGACCCGCCTTCGCCCCCACCGAACGCCGGTCGTCCCCTACGCTTTCCGGGTGAGCAGCGCGTCGGCTGACGGGCCGTCCGCACCGGACGCCCCCGGCTCGGAGCGGAGCGCGCCCACCCGGGCCGGGTGGGGCGTTCCGGTACGCGGCATGTTCCGCCATCCTCTGACCGCCCCGGCCGCGACCGCGCTGCCGCTGGCCTGCTGCGCCGTGCTGATCATCCACCTGGTGCAGCTGCAGACCGGCACCACCGGGCTGCTGGTCGGCCTGGGGCTCGCCGTGCTGCCGGTGCCGTTCGTGCTCGGCACGCTCACCTGGCTGAACCAGAGCGCCCGGGTGCCGGCCCGGCGGCTGGCGCTCTGCCTGGCCTGGGGCTCCTGCGCCGCCACCACGGTCGCACTGTTCGCGAACGACTGGGCCGGCGACTACCTGACCGCGCTCCAGGGCAGCGACCGCGGCCAGCTGATCGGCGCCGAGTTCGCCACCCCGCTGATCGAGGAGGCCGCGAAGGCCGCGGTGCTGCTGGTCACCATGCTGCCGCTGCGCCGCCGGCGCTCCCGGGCGCCGCTCCCCGCACAGATCGGCGCGACCGCACGGGCCCGGCGCCGGCGCCGGGCGGTCGCCACCGGCATCGTGCTCAGCGGCATGACCGCCTGCGGCTTCTCCTTCACCGAGAACGTCCTGTACCTCGGCCGCGCCTTCAGCGACGACCAGCGCCAGCGGCTGGACGCGATCGGCCTGGGCGTCACCCCCAGCCTGCGCGACTACGACGGCACCGTGCACACCTTCGTGCTGCGCGCGCTGCTCACGCCGTTCGCCCATCCGCTCTTCACCGCCCTGACCGGCCTGGGGCTGGCCGTCGCGCTGAGCACCACGCGCCGCTGGCTGGCCCGGCTGGCCGCGCCCACGGGCCTGCTGCTGGCGGTCGCCCTGCACGGCGGCTGGAACGCCGCGGCGGGCCTGGGCACGCACCGGTTCCTGTTGATCTACGCACTCGCGATGGTCCCCTGCTTCGCCGCCCTGACCGGCCTGGCGCTCTGGGCGAGCGGCCGCCCGGGACCGCGTCGCGCCAGGTCATGACCGCGGAGCCGGAGGAACGGATTTCCCTTCTCCGTCGCCGTCCCGTACTGTTGGGTTTACCGACGCGGGGTGGAGCAGCTCGGTAGCTCGCTGGGCTCATAACCCAGAGGTCGCAGGTTCAAATCCTGTCCCCGCTACTCAGTAGCACGAAGGCCCGGCAGACATCGTCTGCCGGGCCTTCGCCGTTCCCCGGTCGAACGCCTCCGATCACCCGGATTAATCCGTTGCCTTCCGGACCCGGTCCTGCCTAACCTGGCAGCACATTGAAAGGAGGTGATCCTGAGTTGAGTACCCACGCAACTGCGCTCGTGCGCGCGTCTGACCAGCTCGGGCGCGCCTCCGTGGAGCTTTCGGCCTAGCCGTAGTTCTACGGACGGGAACGCGCAGAAGTTGTCGTGCCCCCGGGACACCCTCAAGTCGAGGCCCCGGGGGTTCGGCACATCCGGACCCGGTCACGGACGCGGGCCCGGATCCGGATGTGAGCCCGAAGGTCAGACCAGGCGCTCCAGATAGCCGTTGGTGACCAGCCAGCCGACGTTGATCTGACCCGGCGCACCCGGGACCAACGTGGCGTCCAGCTGGTACTGCCAGCCGAGGCCGGGCTGGTCGAACCACGGGGCGATCGGACCGGCGTCCACCTCGAACGGCTTGAGCACCTTGTAGTCGTGGTAGTTGCAGCCGGCCGCCGGGGTGCCGTCCAGGCTCTGCGGCGGGATCGCGCGCATCGCGTACGGCAGGCCCTCGGGTGCGAGGAACGAGCCGTACTCACTGCCGTACCGGTCGATGTCCTCGCCGGGCTGGAGCGTCTGCTGCGTCTCGATCGGCTGACCGAGCGGGTTGAGCAGGTAGCCGTTGGACGGCGGGTAGCGCCAGGAGCCGGCGGCGGAGTCGTAGTACTGGTTCAGGAAGTCCTGCGTGCTGGCGCCGCCGGTGCGCTGGTAGCCGAGCAGCTGCCAGCCGACCCGCCCGGTGGTGGGCAGCTGCTCGGGACCGAGTCGCTTGTCCCCGTTCTGGAAGGTGGCCGAGCACTGGTCCGACGGAAGGTCCCTGGCGGTCGGGGCCGCGGAGGCGGCCGGGGCCGAGGCGGCCAGTGCGGCGACGGCGACGAGGGCGGTCAGCAGGCCGCCGGCTTTGCGGTACGTGTTGGTGACGATCATTCACGCAGGGTAGAACGCAGGGCAGTTGCCTCGGCCGGGTTCAGGCCATGACGCGCCAGGTACGTTTCGACATCACCGTACTGCTCACGGATCCGGGTCAGCACGCCCTCGATCAGCCGGGCCTCGACCGGCCAGGAGAGCCGGGCCACGCCGTGCGCGTCGGTGTACTCCTGCGGCCCGTCCAGCATCCCCAGGCCCTCGTTCGAGAGCAGAAAGTCGGCGACGATCTCCTCGTCCGGCACCTCCAGCAAGGCCAGCAGCAGCGCGACCACGATGCCCGTCCGGTCCCGGCCGACCGCGCAGTGCACCAGCGCGGGCAGCGCCCGCGGCTCCAGCAGCCGGCGCAGCAGCGCGACGATCATCGGCCCGGCGGTGTCGGTGAGCAGCGGGTAGACCTCGTCGAGCCGCAGGTCGCCGCGGTCCACACCGTCCTGCGGCAGGAGCGGAAAGTTGGCCAGATCGACTTCCAGATCATGGAGGCGGTCCGGGAAGACGCTCCGCTCGATCGGGTCGCGCAGGTCGAGGACGCTGCGCAGGCCGAGCTTGCCGAGTTCGCGGGCGCCCTCGGCGGTCAGGTCGGCCAGCCAGGCGGAGCGGTAGAGCAGCCCGGGGCGCACCGAGCCGAGACCGCCGAGGTCGCGGAGGTTGCGGATGCCGGGTATCGGGAGCAGACGGGGTTCGGTCACATGACGGCACCGTAGCGGTGATGCCTGGTCAGCGCGAGGACGTATCCGCGCCGGCCGTCGCCCCGGTGCCGCAGCACCCGCAGCTCGCTGCGGACCCGGTGGCCGCCGAGCGCGGAGCGCAGCTCGGGCAGGTGCGGGCAGCGCCGGCTGCGGTCGTCGTGCAGCGGGTAGACCAGCACCTCGCCGCCGGGCGCGGTCACCCGGACCAGTTCGAGCAGCGCGCTGAGCTGGGCGGCGGGCGGAAAGAGCCGGGGGTAGGCGAAGAGCAGGTAGGAGCTGAGGGTCAGCGCGAACGTGCCGTCCGCGAAGGGTAACCGGGGCAGCGCGGCGGCGACGTAGTCCTGCGGGTGGGCGCCGCGGTCGGCGGCGAAGAGCGCGCGGGCCCGGTCCCAGCTGCGCAGGTACCGCTCGTACGGCCGGTGGCGCGGCGGCGGGTAGCGGTGCGGGGCGGCGGGCATCGCGCGGGCCATCGTCCGGCGGGCGGCCTCGGCCCGGAGCAGCAGCTCACGGCCCGGGACCGCGTAGGCCGGGTCGGCGGCGACCACCCGGCAGCCGAGCGCGCGGGCTTCGGCGACCAGCCCGGCGGCGCCGCCCGGGCAGTCGAGCACCGGACCGGGCAGCGCGGCCAGCCGGGCCCGGCTGAGGCCGAAGAGCTGGCAGTACTCGTCCAGGGGGCGCGAGGTGATCAGCATGAGCGCATCCGAACACGCGGCCGCCCGCCCCGCACCCGCAGCCGGGTGGACGGTGGCGGACGGTTGGCGGAAGGCTCCGTGACACCCGATCATGACGCCGGGTCATGACGCCGGCCATGGCGCCCGTCAGCCTGCCAGCAGGGCCTCGGCCGCGCCCCGCGAGACGCTGGTCAGGCCGTGCACCAGGCGGGCCGTCAGGATCATCAGCAGCAGCCCGCCGAGCGAGGCCGCGCCGACCTGCCACCAGTGCGCCAGGTAGAAGGCGTGGTGGACGCCGCCGCTGTGGTACTCGAAGAGCCGGTAGCCCGGCCACTTGACGAAGGTCGGGAAGACCCAGTTGTAGGCCGGCAGCAGCAACAGCGCCCAGCTGACCGCCCAGAGCGTGACGCCCACGACGAAGCTGAGCACGTGCCACGGGAACATCACCACCTGGTACGCGACCGCCCGCCAGCCGACCGGGTCGGCCAGCCGCGCGGTGAGCCCGCCCCAGAAGCCCGGCCGACCCACCGGCACCGGCGCGGGCTCGGCGAGCGGCCGGCCGAGCAGCCGGGCCATCCGGCCGCGCTCCAGCGTGCCGAGCCCGCGGGCCAGGGCGAGCAGCAGCGCGAGCACCGGGAAGCCGAGCACGGTGACCATCGTGCCGAGGCCGAACGCGAGGAGTGCGATGGTCACGGCGAAGCCGAGCACCGCGATCGGGAGCGAGCCCACCAGGTAGCCGAACTCCCGGCCGGCCTCGCGGATCATCGGAGCGATCGAGTACCGCGCCGCGGTGCCGGTCGGGCCACCCTTGGTGGCGGCGGCTTCGTGGAAGCTGTCCTGGTAGGTCGTCATGGTGCAAGCCTGCCCGCGCGGCCGGCGCGGCGAAATCGTGGCAACCGGTGGACCCGGGGTGGGGTTAACCCCCCGCCCGCCATTCGTCCTCCAGCAGCGAGTACTGCAGCGCGTCGTGCCAGCGGTCGCGCAGGTAGAGGTCGTGCCGGATCCGGCCCTCCAACTGGAAGCCGCTCTTGCGCAGCACCCGGGCCGAGGCGAGGTTCTCCGGGTCGAGCCGGGCGGAGAGCCGGTGCAGGCCGAGCGTGTCGAAGCCGAACCCGCAGAGCAGCCCGGCGATCTCGGTCGCGTAGCCGAGCCCCCAGACGTCCCGGCGCAGCGCGTAGCCGATGAACGCGGCGCGCTGCGCCTCGGTGCCCTCGACGCCGAGCACGGCGTTGCCGAGCGGCACGGCGTCCTCGCCCTCGGCGGTCAGCGTGACGGCGAGCCGGTAGACGGTGCGCGGGTCACGCTCGGCCTCGTCCAGGTAGAGCGCGACCTGGTCGGCGCAGTCCTCCCGGTCGCGTGGCTCGAACGGGAGGAAGCGCGCGGTCTGCGGGTCGCCGAAGATCGCGTGCAACGCGTCGATGTCGCGCGGCACATGGTGGAACTCGCGCACGGTCAGCCGTGGACCGGTCAGCAGGACGGGCATCATGGCCGGTAACGCTAGCGGCCCGACCGGCCGGCCCCAGCGGCTACGGTACGGGGATGGACGACGAAGACCTGCGGCTGGCACCCCGGCCGCACACCGCTGACCTGCTGCGATGGGCCGCCGAGCAGGGGCTGGAGCCGGTGCCCGAAGGCCCGCTGAGCGCGGTGCTCACACTGCTCGAACTGGGTGACGGGCGGATGCACGAGGGCTTCCCCGAGCTGACCTCGCCGCTGGTCCAGGAGCTGCTCTACGAGCGGATCCACCTCTACGTGCAGCCCGGCGAGGACGAGTCGCCACTCGGCTACGGCGCCGCTGTGCGGCTGCTGATCGACCACCAGCGCGCGGCCAAGCGGCTGAACGCCAAGCGGCACCAGCGCCTGCACGAGGAGGCGCTGTGGCAGGGCGAGCTGCTCGCCGGGCTGCTGCGCCAGCCGCACCTGGTGACCTGGCCGCGGCTCTACACGCTGCTGCTGCGCGAGGCCGGCGTGGACACCGCCGACCTGGACGCCGTGCGGGACTGGCTGGACGCGTTCCGCGAGCTGGACGAGCCGGCCCGGATCGACGCGTTCACCGCGCTGGAGTCGCTCGACCAGCCGGAGGGCGTGGCCGGCTGGACGGACGGCGTGCTGCTCTCGATCGGCATGGCCACCGACGGCGCGCGGCTGCTGATCGAGAACCGGCTGATGCAGCGCAGCTACCGCAACCTGGCCGGCCTCAACGCGCTCGGCCTGCCGATGCCCGCCGAACTCTCCGGCGACTTCACCGACTTCGAGGCGGCGGTGCAGGCCGAGGCGCTGCGACTGCTCGGCGACTGGACGGTGCCCGGGCTGCCCGGGCTGCTGCTGACCGAGTACCCGGACCTCGCGCCCGAGCCGGGCGCGGCCGAGGTGGACGGCTACATCGTGCAGCGGGGCCTGGTCGAGCTGCCGGACATCGGCGCGATCGGCGCCGACTGGCCCGCCGAGGGTGACTGGCCTGCCGAGAGTGACTGGCCCGCCGAGGGCGACCCGGCCGCCGCCGACGGATCAGCGGCGGCCGACTGGACGCAGGAGGAGACGACCCAGGACGGATCGACCGAGGACGGGCCCGTTACGGGTTGACCCCGTGCTGCTGGAGCCAGACCAGCGGATCGACGGGGGCGCCGCCACCGGGCCGCACCTCCAGGTGCAGGTGCGGGCCCACGGCGCCGCCGTCCGCGCGCCGGCCGGGTGAGTTGCCGGTCTCGCCGACCTTGCCGAGCACCGTCCCCGGACCCACCGGGCCGGTCGTGACGGCGATCGAGGAGAGGTGGCAGTACCAGAGCTCGGTGCCGTCGGGCAGCGTCTGGATCACCCGGTAGCCGTACGCCCCCGACCAGCCGGCCGAGCTGACGGCGCCGGTGGTGACGGCGGTGACCGGGGCGCCGGTCGGAGCGGCGAAGTCGAGGCCGGTGTGCAGCTGCGCCCAGTGCGAGCCGGTCTGGCCGTACTGCGCGGTCAGCACGTACTTGGCGACCGGCAGCTCGGCGGCCACCGCGGCCGGCGCGGTCGGCTCGGCCGCGACGGACGGCGTGGCCGGGCCGGGCTGCGCGACGGCGGCGGCAGCGGCGAGCGCCTGCGCCTCGGCCTGCACGGCGCGCTTGGCCGCGGCCTCGTGGGCGGCCTCCAGACGGGCCGCCTCCTCGGCGGCGGTGCGGCGGCTGTCGGCCTGCTGCTGGATGCGGGCGGCGAGCGCGAGGCCCGGGTCGGCGCTGTCCGGCGAGGCGGTGGCCGCGTGTGCGGCGGCCGTGTCCGGGGCTGAGTGTGCGGGGACGGAGAGCGCGGGGGCCGGAGCGGCGGGGGCGGCCGCGGCGGCGGTGGCGGCGGAGAGGCCGGTCGCGCTGAGCGCGGCCGTCATCGCGGCGACCCCGAGCGCGGGGGCGCCGGCGCGGGCCTGCCGGGGCACCTTGTGCCGGGCGGTCTCATCCCCGTCGGGGGCGTGGTCCAGCAACTGGGTACGACTCTCCGGGGAGTGCGTCAACGCCACGGGGGCGCGCTCCTTTCCTTCCCTCGCGCCTACCGGGTTAGCTGACGGGTTCGGAGAGGAAGGTCCCCTACGGTCGGGCCGGAGCCGTTCCGATTCACCCCAAGGAACGGTGGTTCCCCGGCTCCGGGACCGCGCCGTGGGGGCGGGTCCGTGGATTAGGCGACGGCGCACGGTGCCGTTCGGGTACGGCGTTGCCGACCGCGCTGCGTTATCAAACGTTAATCCCAGAAGCCCCTGATTCCAAGCCGATCTCCAGGCATTGTCACCCACTTCCATGGTGATTTGACGGGTTTGTACCTGATGCGGCATCAGGTCATCACATTCTGTGACTACGTCACCTCGAACGCCACATGAACGCCGCCTGATGCGGCACTTGACGGCTATGGCTATTAGCCATAGCTTTGTGATGTCGGCAGGCGCCGGCGGCACGGCCGACAGGCCAAGGAGGCCCGCTCAGATGAACAGCACCCTCGCCCCGCAGACCCGTTACCTGGAGCTCGCCGGCGGCACCCTCGCCTACGACGACAGCGAAGGCACCGGCACCCCGGTCGTCCTGCTCCCCGGCATGCTCGACTCCCGCCGCAGCTACCGGCACCTGCGTCCGCTGCTGCTCGCCGCCGGCCACCGGGTGATCACCATGGACCTGCGCGGCTTCGGCGAGTCCTCGATCGCCTGGGACGACTACAGCCCCGCCTCGGCGGCCACCGACGCCCTCGCGCTGCTGGACCACCTCGGCATCGAGCGCGCCGTCCTGGTCGGCAGCTCGTACACCGGCGCCAGCGTGGTCAAGGCCGCCACCACCGCCCCCGCGAAGGTGGCCGGGATCGTGCTGATCGACGCGTTCGTCGAGAGCCCGAAGCCGAACCCGGTGATGGGCGCCGTCGCCAAGGGGATCGGCGAGCTGATCCCGTACTTCCCCTCGCTCTGGGGCATGTACCTGAACAAGATGGCCTACCCGTCCGGCGGCCCGGCCGACCGCGCCGAGTACAACGCGGGCCTGGTCGCCGCGCTGCGGACGCCGGGCCGGCGGCCCGCCGTCAAGGCCCAGGTCCGCGGTGACTCGGCGCCGGTCGGCTGGACCGAGGGCGTGCGCTGCCCGGCGCTGGTGCTGATGGGCGCCAAGGACCCCGACTTCACCGACCCGTCGGCGGTGGCCGACCGTCAGGTGGCCGCGCTGAACGGCCGTAAGGTGATGATCGACGGGGCCGGGCACTACCCGATGGCGGAGTTCGCGCAGGCCACCGCCGATGCCCTGCTCCCCTTCCTCGCCGAGGTGGCCTGATGCCCCGAGTCGGACTGACCCCCGATGGCGTGGTCGACCACGCGCTCGCACTGATCGATCAGGAAGGCCCGGAGGCGCTGTCCCTGTCCGGCGTGGCGCTGCGGGCCGGCGTGGCCGCCCCCTCGCTCTACAAGCACGTGCCCGGCGGGCTCACCGCACTGCGCCGGCTGGTCGCGATCCGGGTGACCGGCGAGCTGGCCGCCCGGCTGCACGAGGCGACCGCAGGGCTGCGCGGGGACGCCGCGGTGGACGCCCTGCTGCGGGCGTACCACGGGTACGCGACCGAGCACCCGCGTCGCTACGCCGCGCTGCCGCAGGCGCCGTCGGCCGCCGACCGGGAGCTGATCGAGGCGAGCACCGAGCTGGTCGGCACGATCATCGGGGTGCTGCACGACTACGGGATCGAGGAGTCCGAGGCGATCCACGCGGCCCGGACGGTGCGCGCGCTCTCGCACGGGTTCGCCTCGCTCGCGATCGGCGGCGCGTTCCAGCTCGCCGAGCAGACGGCGGTCACCCAGGACCGGCTGATCGCGGTGCTGACCAGCGGACTGCGCAACTGGCCGGCGGCTGGTCGGACGGCCTGAGCCGGGCAGCTGAGTCGGACAGCCGCGTCGAGGTCCGCGTCGAGGTCCGCGTCGGAGTCTGCGGCGGAACCGCTCTGGCCACAGAGTGCTCTCATCGGATAGGACTAAAGTCCCATCCCGTACCGATTCGGATCGGGACCGAGACAGAACCAGTCTCCGAAGCACGGTCAGACCAGGGCCCGGCCGGGTAGCAACAGCCCGACGGCGCCACGTCTCCCGGCCTCCGGCCAGGGGGACCCGCATCGCAGAGGACGAGGGCCCATGACGCAGCCGACCACCGCGCGGACCACCCCGGCGAACGGCGCGACCGCCCCCGCAGGTGGCGTCCCCACCGGCACCGTCCCGGCCCAGCGCACCGGCGGCCGCTCCACCGCCACCACCGCCCGTGACGGCGGCCGGGTCACCGGCCTGGCCACCGGCCACCAGGTCACCGGGAGCGGGCAGCCGACCGGGTGGGCCGCCGTCCGGCGCAACCTGGCGATAGTGCGTGGACTGCGCTCGCTGCGCACCGTCCCGGCCCGCCCGCAGCCCGGCTACGGCGAGTGCGACGGGCAGTGAGCGTCCCGCCGTTCGAGGCCGTTCCCGGTAGGACCAAATAGGATATTCAGCATCAAGCGCGGCACTCGGGCCGTCGACCGCCGCCGCCCGGTGCGGTGGGACGCCCCCGGAGCGGAAGAGGCCTCGATGGACGGTCAGCACGGGGACCCGGCCGCCTCCGCGCTGCTCGGCCCCGCCCGGCTCGACGCCGCCCGCCTCGACCGGGACCGCGCCGCCGCCGCCCGTCCCGCACAGCGCTCCGCGCTCGGCTGCGTCCGCGCCCTGCTCCGCTGCCACAGCGCCGCCGAGCTGCTGGCCGCCGTGCTGACCGAGGGACCGGGCTGGATCACCGGCGAAGGCTCCGCGATCTACCTGCTCGACAACGCGGGCCGGCTGCGGCTCACCGTCTCCAGCGGCCTGCCTGACTGGGCGCACGAGAGGTTCGGCACGATCGACCCGGCCGGCGACCTGCCCGCCGCGCTCGCGCTGCGCCGCCGGGCACCGGTGCTGCTCGGCCCCGAGCAGACCGGCCGCGACTACCCGAACCGGCTGGCCGGGCTCGGCACCGGTGAGGTCGCCGTCATGACGCTGCCGCTGATCGTGGACGAGGAGCCGCTCGGCGTGCTCGCGCTCGCGCTCGCGCTCGCGCACCGCGGCACCGTGCCGCGCCGTGACCTGGACGCACTGGAGACCATCGCCGACGCCTGCGCGCACCGCCTCGCCCACCTGCTGGTGAGCGCGACGGCGAGCACCGGCGCCGCGCCGGGCGAGCGGACGCACGCCGAGCGGTCGGCCGCGCAGCCGTCCGACGCGCTGCTCGCCAGGGGCGTCCGGGCGGCCGGCACCGGCGCGTTCGAGCGCGACCTGGTCACCGGCGAGACCGCGTGGGACGCCACCGCGTACCGGGTGGTCGGCCGCAGCGTCCCCGACGGCGCCGGCCCGTTCCCCGCACCCGAGCTGACCAGCCTGGCGCACCCGGAGGACCTGCCGGACATCCAGGCCGCGCTGGTGGACGTGCTGGCCCGCGGCGGCCCGTACCGGCTGACCTACCGGGTGCTCACCCCGGAGCACGCGGTGCGCTGGATCGAGGAGTGCGGCGAGGTCCAGCTGGACGTGCACGGGCGCCCGGTGCGGATCGCCGGGCTGCTGGTGGACCAGCGGCGCGCGGGCACGCCGCCGCAGGAGCCCTCGGGCACCCCGGCCGACCCGTCCGAGCGGGCCGAGGCGTCCGGCCCGGCCGGCGCCCGCACCGCGCTGCTGCTCGCGCTGACCAGGGCGCTCTCCCGCGCGGTGACCGTGCGGGACGTGACCACCGCGCTCACCGATGTGGCCCGCCCGGCGCTCGGCGCCACCGGGCTGGTGCTGGACCTGGTGGACGAGGGCCGGCTGCTGCCGCTCTCCCCCTCGGTCTACGGCGGTGCGCACCGCGGCGAGCTGAACCGGCTGCACGAGCTCTCCGGCGACGCGACGGAGGACTCGCAGGCCCGCGCCACCCCGCTGTTCAGCGAGCCGGGCCGCACGGCGCCGGGTGGCGGACCGGCCGCCTGGGCGGTGCTGCCGCTGGTCGCCTCCGGCCGCCAGGTCGGCTCCTGCCTGATCACCTTCGCCGCACCCCGCGCGTTCAGCCGGGAGGACCGCACGCTCTACTCGGCCTTCGCCGGCATCCTCGCGCAGTCGCTGGAGCGCGCCAGGCTCTACGACACCCACCAGCACCGCGCCACCGAGCTGCAACGGGCGATGCTGCCACGCACGTTGCCCACGCTGCCCGGACTGCGCTCGGCCGCCCGCTACCTGCCGAGCACCGAGGGCATGCAGATCGGCGGCGACTGGTACGACCTGATCCCGCTGCCGTCCGGCAAGGTCGGCGTGGTGATCGGCGACGTACAGGGGCACAACGCCGAGGCCACCGCGGTGATGGGCCAACTGCGCAGCGGCCTGCGCGCGTACGCGACCGACGGCCACGACCCGGCCGCGACGCTCGCCCGCACCAGCCGGCTGCTCGCCGAACTCGACACCGAGCTCTTCGCCACCTGCCTCTACCTCACGCTGGAGCCGGCCACCGGTGCGGTGCACGGCGCCCGGGCCGGCCACCCGGCGCCGGTGCGGATCCATGCGGGCCGGGCGGTCGAGCTGGAGCTGCCCGGCGGCCCGCCGCTGGGTGTCGATCCGTCGATCGGCTACCCGCTCGCCGTGGACCGGCTGGGCCCGGGCGAGACGCTGCTGGCCTACACCGACGGCCTGGTGGAGGACCGCAGTGAGGACTACGACGACTCGGTCCAGCGGATGCTCGGCGGGCTGGAGTTGTGGAGCCGACAGACCGGCCCGGACGCGGAGTTGGAACGGCTCGCCGACCTGCTCACACTGAACGTGACGGAGCGGAACGCCCGGCCCGACGACGTGGCGCTCCTGCTGCTGCACCGGACGGGCCGGTAGCCCCGACCCTCCCAGCCCGTGCATCACGTGCCAATACCTGACGCCTGGTCAATTCCTTTGTGCAGAAGTACCGTTCGAACATGGAGACGTCCGACACGCTGACCGCCGTCCGGCTCGATCCCTTCGGCCGGGCCCAGCACCAGGAGAACGCCCGGCTGCGCGAGCTCGGGCCGGTGGTGCTCGTCGAGCTGCCCGGCGCGGTGCCGGCCTGGGCCGTGACGCACCACGAGGTGCTGCAGGAGCTGCTGACCGATCCCCGGATCGCCAAGGACCCGCGGCACTGGCCGCTCTTCACCGAGGGGCGGCTGCCGGAGGGCTGGCCGCTGCTGAACTTCGTCACGGTGGTCGGCATGGTCACCGCGGACGGCGCCGAGCACCGCAGGCTGCGCGCGCTGGCCGGCCAGGCGCTGACGCCGCGCCGGGTCGAGGCGCTGCGGCCGCGGATCGAGGAGCTGGCCGGGCAGTTGCTCGCGCCGCTCGACAAGGAGTTCGACCTGCGCGCCGCGTTCGCCTACCCGCTGCCGATGAAGGTGATCAGTGAGCTGATGGGCCTGCCGGACTCGGAGCAGCCCGAACTGCACGCGCTGACCCGCACGGTGATCAGCACCTCGGCCGAGCCCGAGGAGGCGCTCGCCGCCACCCGCGACCTGTACGCGCTGCTCGGCCGGCAGGCCGCGCTCCGGCGCGAGCAGCCAGGGGACGACCTCACCACCGCGCTGATCGCCGCCCGGGAGGCGGGCGAGGGGCTGAGCGAGGAGGAACTCGTCGGCACCCTGCTCCAGTTGCTGCTGGCCGGCCACGAGACCACGCTCGACCTGATCACCAACGCGGTGCGGGCGCTGCTCGCCGACCCCGGGCAGCTGGCGCGGGTGCTGGCGGGCGAGGTGAGCTGGTCGGCCGTGGTGGAGGAGACGCTGCGCTACGACTCGCCGGTCGGCCAGTTCCCGCTCCGGTACGCGACCGAGGACATCGCGGTCGGCGATGTGCTGATCCGGCGCGGCGAGGCGCTGCTCGCCTCCTACGCGGCGGCCGGCCGGGACGGTGAACACTTCGAGCGCGCCGATGAGTTCGAGCCGGGCCGGGCGGACTCGCGCCACCTCTCGCTCGGCCACGGCCCGCACTTCTGCGTCGGCGCCGGACTGGCCCGGCTGGAGGGCGAGATCGCGCTGCGCGCGCTCTTCGACCGGTTCCCGGGTCTGCGGCTCGCGGACACCGCGACGCCGCCGGAGCCGATCGCCACCTTCGTGACCAACAGCGTCCGCGAGCTGCGGGTGGTGGCGGGCTGACGGCTCCACCCCGAGCGGCTCAGGCCTCGGTGAACGCTCCGCCCACGTAGCGGAACTCCGGGTCGTCCGCGGCCGGTTCGCCGTACTTGGCGAGCAGCGCCGGGGCGAACGCCTCGGCGTCGTCCTGCGGGCGGTAGCCGAGCGCGCGGGCCGGGCCGAGATCCCACCAGGCCCGGGTGTTCGCCGAGATGCCGTAGACGGCGACGTGCCCGTGGACCGGGGCGCTGAGCGCCGCGTGCACCAGCCGGCCGCAGTCGCCCGGGCTGAGCCAGGTGCCGAGGTGGCGGAGCGTCGTCGGTTCGCGGAAGCAGGAGCCGATCCGCAGCGAGACGGTGTCGATGCCGTGCCGGTCGGCGTAGAGCGAGGCGAGATCCTCGCCGAAGCACTTGGAGAGGCCGTAGTAGGTGTCCGGGCGGTGCGGCGTGTCGCTGCCGACCTCGGCGCCCGCGGCCGGGCGCTCGGTGAAGCCGACGGCGTGGTTGCTGCTCGCGAACACCACCCGGCGCACGCCGGCCGTCCGGGCCGCCTCGTAAAGCTGGTACGCGCCGACGATGTTCGCCGCCAGGATCTCCGGGAACGGCGCCTCCTGGGCGATCCCGGCCAGGTGGACGATCGCGTCCACCCCGCGGGCGGCCTCGGTCAGCGCCTCGGTGTCGGCCAGCTCGGCGGTGATCGCGCCGGGCTCCGCGGGCATCGGCGCGCGGTCGAAGAGCCGCAACCCGTATCCGTAGCCGGGGAGTTCGGCGCGGAGCATGGTGCCGACACCGCCGGCGGCGCCGGTCAGCAGCACGGTCCGCGGGTGGGCGGGCATCGGGTCGGTCTCTGGCATCGCAATCTCTCCGTTCACAGGCGCAAGGTGCATGGGCTTCAGCTCAGCGGCTCAGGTCAGCGCCTCGGCTTCGGGATCCTGACGCTCCTCGGTCAGGTGCCAGTGCAGGTCGCGCACGCCCGGTTCCAGCGAGAGCCGGGTGATCAACTGCTCCAGCGCCCGGGCCGGGTCACCAGTCACCGCGACGGTGGCGCGGATCCTCGTGGTGTGGTCGTCCTCCTGCCGGGCCCGCAGCCCGGTCGGGGTGAGCCCGGCGGCGCCGAACGCCTGCAGCAGCAGGGCCCGCACCTGGGTCTCCTTCTTCCGGTCGCAGAGCAGGTGCACGCTGGCCCGGACGCCCTCGATGTCCGGGTCGTCCTGCGGCACCCGGTCGATCAGCCGGCCGGCCGGGCGCAGCAGCAGGTGGACCAGCAGCACGGCCAGCGTGCCGAACAGCGCGAACTGCAGGTGGCCGGAGGCGGCGAGCACGCCGACGGCGGCCGAACACCAGAGCGTGGCCGCCGTGTTCAGGCCGCGCACGCTGGCACCGTCGCGCAGGATCACCCCGCCGCCGAGGAAGCCGATGCCGGAGACCACGTACGAGGCCACCCGGGTGGCCGAGCCGGGATCCAGCACCGCCTCGCTGTAGAGCACGAAGAGCGTGGCACCGGCCGCGACCAGGGCGTTGGTCCGCAGCCCGGCCATCCGGGCCCGCCACTGGCGCTCCACGCCGATCAGCGCACCGCAGCCGACCCCGGCCGCCAGCCGGGTGAGGAAATCCACCGTACTCAAGGTGTGCACGGGCCGCACTCTAACGGCTGGAACCGCCGGAACGGCCGGACCAGCCACAACGGCCGCGGTGGTGCCGGGACAGGGCCCGACACCACCGCAGTGTCTCTGCCGGGGCAGCAGTCCCCGGCCGCGTCAGCACCCGAAGGTCAGTGGTGCCCGCCCTCGTGCAGCGAGATCGACCAGATGCCGCGCCCGTGGGTGGCCGCGTAGAGCCGTCCGTCCGGGCCGATCTTCAGCTGATCGACCGCGACGGCCGGCAGCTCGCCGACCCGCTGCCAGTTCTTGCTGCCCGGCGCGCGGTAGAGCACGCCGAGGTCGGTGGCCAGCGCCAGCCCGCCGCCGGGGGTGACCAGCACCGCGTTGGACGGGACGTCGGGCAGGTTCGCCGAGATGTCGGCCCAGTGCGCACCCGCGTCGGTGGACTCGAAGACGTGCCCGATGCCCGCGCCCGGTCCCGAGGTCCACTGCCGGGAGAAGCCGTTGACCGCGAGGAAGAGGTGGTTCGAGTTGCCCGGGTCGATCGCCAGACCGGCCAGGTAGCGGTTCGGCACGGTCGCGTCCACCGGCAGGTTCAGCTGCTGCCAGCCGGTGCCGTCGGCGTTGCCGACCGCGATGCCGCGCGCGAAGCCCTGGTTGTTGCACGGGCCGCACCAGGCCGCGTAGACCTTGCCGCCCGAGTCCGCGACGGCGGTCGCGACGCGTCCGGCACCGAGGTCGTAGGCGCTGCTCCAGGCGCTCGCGTCGCGGATCCCGTAGCCCTGGTGCTGGATCCAGATGTGCCGGCCACCGGCCACCCAGGTGTTGCCGTCCTTCAGGTCGGTGCCGAGCGGCGCGATGAAGCGGGCACCCGCGCTGCCGAGTGCGTTGTCCGGCGGGGCCACCGCGAAGGTGGTCGCCTTGCTCGGGTCTGTCAGGTAACTACCGTCGTTCACAGCGCAGTTCTGCGTGACGTTCACCGCGAGGTAGACGTACTCCTGGGCGATGTTGCAGCCGTTGGCCGGGTCGGTCAGCGTATCGCCGCCGTCACCGCCGAAGTTGGAGCCCATCACGGTGTCGCCGGGGCGCAGTATCGACTGGCCGTTGTCCTGCATGCCGCCGTTGACGGCCACCCCCGCGGCGTTCGGGTCCTTGCCGATGCCGACGGAGTAGTACTCCAGCGCGTCGATGGTGCCGTCGTTGAGCGAGGTCCAGTCGGTGGCGTGACCGCTCGCGTTGACCTGGCCGTTCAGCGGACGCCGGTAGACGCCGCCGTCGTTGCCCGCCAGCAGGTACGGCTTGCCCTGGTAGCTGCCCATCGCCAGCGCGTGCTGGTCGGGGTGCGTGGTCTGCGGGCAGCTGCCGCTCTGCTGGGTCGGATCGATGCTCCAGCAGGGGAAGTTGAAGTTCCAGTACGGGCCCACCGTGTTCCAGCTGCTGCCGCCGTTGGTGGTCTCGAAGAGCTCCTCCAGGCCGGCGTAGACGTGGTCCGGGTTGGTCGGGTCCACCTGGAGCGACTCGTCGTACCAGGCCTGCTGGCCGGGCAGGTCGGTCGGGGTGGTCAGCGCCGAGCCCGACGCCGCGAGCGCCTGGGAGTCCGCGACCTTGGTCCACGGGCCGAGCGGGGAGCCGGACTTGGAGACGAAGATGCCAGCCAGCGCGCTCGGCGCGCCACTCGTCAGCAGCGCCGGCGACTGGTCGATCGCGTAGTAGCGCGAGCCGTCGGCCGACCGGGCGAAGGTCACCGAACCGACGTCGGCAGCGTCCGTGGGCAGGTCGCCGAGCGATCCGATCCGCTGCCAACTGCCGTCCGCGGCCTTGCTGTAGAAGCCGTTGTAGTCGTCACCGCTGCGCCAGCCGACGGCCAGCACCACCTTGGACGGGTCCTTGGGGTCGATCGCGATGTCGTTGGCCAGGTTCTTGTACGGCGCGTTCGGGTCGCTCGCCAGCGAACCACCGGGCAGATAGGCCGGATTGGGGGCGAACTCCAGCGTCCACGGCCCGCTCAGGTCGATCGTGGAGTGGCTCCAGACGCCCTTGCTGGTCGCGGCCCAGACCTTGTTGCCGCCGAACCGCAGCTCGTGGATCGTGGTGCTGTCCAGCTCGGGACCGCCGACGTGGTTGTGCGCGGTGAACTGGCCGTTCTCCGGGTGCTCCAGCACGTAGACGCCGGAGCCGAGGTAGGCGTCCGCGCCGGTGGTGGCCTCGCCGGTGCCCAGCCAGAGGTGGTTGCGGTCGTCGAGCGCGAGCGCGCCACCGGACTGGGTCGGCAGCTGGTCGCTGATCGGCTGCCAGTCGCCGCCGCCGACCGAGGAGCGCCAGACCCCGCCGCCGGCGCTGGCCGCGTAGACGTGGCCCTCGCTGTCGGCCGCCAGACCGGCCATCCGGCCGGTGACGTTGCCCATTCCCGCACTGGAGTTGGAGGAGACGTCACGGTAGCGCGGGTCGTCCGAGTTGTACGGCAGCCCGGTGGCGTGCTGCCAGCTCCCACCGGTATCGGGCAGCGCCGTCATGGCCTTCCAGGCGGCGGCGAAGGCACCCGGTGCGACGGTGCCGGGGGAGGTCCGTGCCTCGGCCCGCTGGTCGGCCCCCTCCTGGATCGAGTCGGACTCGTCGCCGCCGTCGCCGTCCTGCGGCGAGGCCGACGCCCTGGTGACGGGCTTGAACTGGTGCGGTAGCGGGACCGACCCGGCCGGTGAGCCGATCATCCCGATGGTCGCGGCAAGGGCGCAGATCGTGAGCCATCGCCCGGTGTGCAGTGGTGCCGACAACAGAACCTCCCGGTCGTCACTGGCCATTCGGCCGGGGTGACTCGACCACAGCGGTGGCCGGGCTGCCGGGAGATCGGCGCAAGCTTGACCGATTCGTTGTCCGGAAACGGTCAATACCGGGAGGTTCCAAGCACGTTGGTGCACGACATGCTGTCGGCCGCAGCGACGGTCAGCGCGCGGGCGGGCTCATCCGCAGGCTGACCCCGAGCCGGTTCCAGGCGTTCATGGTGCCGATCAGCGAGATCAGCCGGATCAGCTCGGCCTCGTCGAACTGCTCGGCGGCCTGCTGGTGGACCGCGTCCGGCACATGGCCCTCGGTCAGCTTGGTGACGGCCTCGGTCAGCGCCAGCGCGGCCCGCTCGCGGGCGGTGAAGAACGGCGTCTCGCGCCAGGCCGGCAGGGCGAAGATCCGGTGCTCGGCCTCGCCGAGCTTGCGGGCGTCGGCCGCGTGCTTGTCGATGCAGTACGCGCAGCCGTTGATCATCGAGGTGTGGATCTTCACCAGCTCGACGAGCACCGGGTCGAGGCCGGCCGAAGCCGCCTCGGTGAGCTTCAGCATGGCCCGCAGGACCTCGGGCGCCTTCTGGTGCCAGTTCTCGACGCGAACGGCGGGCGCGGGGACGGTGGACGCGGGGACGGCAGTCGCGGGGACGGTGTTCGGATCGGTCGCAGTGCTCATGCCCACCACCCTAGGGTGCAACTGGACCGCCACTCTGGTTCATTTATGGCATGGATACCTGGGCCATTTGGGGACGCGACCTGCACCTGGACCTACCCCGGCTGCGGGCCCGCGGGCTCGGCCTGCGGGCCGCGCTGGAGGACGCCCTGCGCGAGGCGGCGGCCGGCGGCAGCCTGGCCCCCGGCACCCGGCTGCCGTCCTCCCGGGCGCTCGCCGCCGACCTCGGGATCGCCCGCAACACGGTGGCCGAGGCCTACGCCCAGCTGGCCGCCGAGGGCTGGCTGATCTCCCGTCAGGGCTCCGGCACCACGGTGGCCGACCGCGCCCCGCAGCGCCGTACCGAGCCCGCGCCGGCCAGTCGGCCCGAGCCCCCGATCAGCTGCGATCTGCGCAGCGGCCGCCCCGACCTGGACCTGTTCCCGCGCGCCGCCTGGCTGGCCGCCACCCGCCGGGCGCTGGCCGACGCCCCGCGCGAGGCGTTCGGCTACTCCGACCCGCGCGGCCGGATCGAACTGCGCCGGGCACTCGCCGACTACCTCGGCCGGGTCCGCGGCGTCCGCACCGACCCCGACCGCCTGCTGCTCTGCTCCGGCTACGCCCAGGGCCTGGCACTGCTCAGCACGGTGCTGCACGAGCGCGGCGCCGGGCCGATCGCCGTCGAGGGCTACGGGCTGGCGCCGCACCGCCGACTGATCGAGGCCGCCGGGCCGGCCACCGTGCCGCTCCCGCTGGACGAGCAGGGCGCCCGCACCGAGCTGCTCCCCGAGCTGGGACCTCGCGCCGTCCTGCTCACCCCCGCGCACCAGTTCCCGACCGGCACGCCACTGGCCCCGGCGCGCCGGGCCGCCGCGGTGGACTGGGCCAGGCGCAGCGACGGCCTGGTGATCGAGGACGACTACGACGGCGAGTTCAGGTACGACCGGCAGCCGATCGGCGCGGTGCAGGCGCTAGACCCGGACCGGGTGGTCTATGCCGGGACGGCCAGCAAGAGCCTGGCCCCCGGCCTGCGGCTCGGCTGGCTGGCGCTGCCGAGCCACCTGGTCGAGCCGATGGCCAGGGCCAAGGCACGGGCCGACGGGCAGTCGGCGGTGCTCGAACAGCTCGCGCTGGCCGAGCTGGTCTCCTCCGGCGGCTACGACCGGCAGGTGCGCCGGGCGCGGCTGCACTACCGGCGGCGCCGCGACCGGCTGGCCGCGGTGCTGGCCGAGCGCGCGCCCGGCGTGCAGGTGACCGGGATCGCGGCCGGCCTGCACGCCGTGATGCGGCTGCCGCCGGGCGCGCCGAGCGAGGAGCAGCTGATCCGGCGCGGGCGGCGGCGCGGCCTGGCGCTCCAGGGGCTGGACTGGTTCCGGCACCCGCTGACCCCGGCCGGAGCGCTGCCGCCCGCGCTGGTGATCGGCTTCGGCACGCCGTCCGAGCGGTCCTTCGGCGCCGGTCTCACGGCACTGGCCGAGCTGCTGGGGTGATGGGCGTCAGTGGTGGTGGGCGCCGAGCCAGAAGAGCAGGTAGAGGAAGCCGCCGAAGAGGTGGGCGGCGGCCATGTAGATGCCGACCCGGATCGCCACCCGGTGGTCGGTTCGCTTGCCGCCGTCGGTGGTGGGGGCGTAGTGCGGGCGAACGGGCTGGACGGACATGGCAGAGGTCCTTCCTGACGGTGCAGCAGGGAATGACTCGGGGGATGGCCCAGGGGACGGCTGGGGGGACGACTCAGTGGACGCCTCAGTGGCTGCGGGGTGCGTCGCCCAGGCAGAGTTCGCTGCCGGGGCTCTGCACCAGCGTGTGGACGAAGAGCAGCTCGACGCCGTCGGCGCCGTCGGCCGCGATCCGGTGCGGGGTGAGCGAGTCGAACTGCGCGCTGTCCCCGGGGTCGAGCAGATGGACGGTCTCGCCGAGGGTCAGCCGCAGCCGGCCGCGGACCACGTGCAGCCACTCCTCACCGGCGTGCACCCGGACCACCGCGTCCTGCAGGCCCGGCGGCACGTGCACCCGCAGCGCCTGCATCGCCCGGCCGGGCACGCCGGCCCGCCGGTAGCCCCAGCCACCGGCACGGCCCGGCTCGATCGCGCCGCCCCGGATCACCGGGTCGGGCGTGCCGGGCTGCTCGCCGAGCAGCCCGGCCACCGTGCCGCCGTACAGCCGGGCGAGCGCGAGCAGGACCGGCAGCGAGGGCTGACGCCGGCCGGTCTCCAGCCGGGACAGGTACGCTGGCGAGAGCCCCGTCCGGGCGGCGGCGACCTCCAGCGTGAGGTGGTTGGCCTGCCGGTGCTCGCGCAGCCGGGCGCCGAGGCCGGGCAGTTCGGGCTCCGCCGAGTCGGGCGGGGGGCTGGTGCTCATGAGACCAGTGCACACCCGTCCTGCCTGACAGGCAAGGAATGTGCCTCAGAGGCAAAAAGCTGTCGCCCGCCCACACCTCGCCCCAGCCCGCCCCACTCCACCCCGGCCCGCCCTGAAAACGCGCGGCGGCCCGAGGAGGAACCCTCCTCGGGCCGCACGTTCAGCGGTTGAGCGCCAGGGCTACTCCGCGGCCAGGTGCTCCATCGACGGGGCCGAGCCGGTGGTCGGGGAGGTCCCCGAGCCGACCGAGCCGATCGCCGAGCCGGTCTGCGGGTGGCGGCGGGCCGGCTCACGGCCGGGCGGCTGGATCGGCCGCTCGCCGGCCGGCGGGTTCAGCGTCGGCCGCTTGGCCGGCTGGCCGACCTCGACCCAGACCGACTCCCCGTCGTGCTCCAGGCGCATCTTGTCGCCCTCGCGCAGCGTGTAGGTCGTCTCGTCGTGGGTGATCTCGACCCGCAGCAGGTGCCCGCGGATCTGCAGCGAGAACGCGAGCCGGACCAGCCCGGCGGGCAGCCGCGGCCGGAACCCGATCACCTCGCCGTGGTCGCGCAGCCCGCCGAAGCCGGCCACCAGCGCGATGCAGGCGCCGGCCAGCGAGGCCATGTGCAGACCGTCGCGGGTGTTGCCGCCCAGGTCGTGCAGGTCCATCAGGGCGGCCTCGGCGGTGTAGTCGTAGGCCAGGTCGAGCTGGCCCACCTCGGCCGCCATCACGGCCTGCGTGCAGGCCGAGAGCGAGGAGTCGCGCACCGTCAGGCGCTCGTAATACGCGAAGTTGCGCGCCTTCTGCTCCGGCGTGAAGGCGTCGCCGCGGATCTGCATGGCGAGCACCAGGTCCGCCTGCTTCACCACCTGCTTGCGGTACAGGTCGAAGTACGGGTAGTGCAGCAGCAGCGGGTACTTCTCCTGCGGCGTGCCCTCGAAGTCCCAGACCTGGTGGTCGGTGAACCCGTCCGCCTGCGGGTGCACGCCGAGCTTCTCGTCGTACGGGATGTACATCGCGGCGGCCGCGTCGCGCCAGGCCGCGGTCTCCTCGGTGTCCACACCGAGCGCGGCGGCCTCCAGCTGGTGGCGGCCGACCGCCTCGGCGGCGGCCTTGAGGTTGGTCTGCGCCATCAGGTTGGTGAAGACGTTGTTGTCCGCGACCGCGCTGTACTCGTCCGGGCCGGTGACGCCCTCGATCCGGAAGTTGCCGAACGAGTCGTGGTGGCCGAGCGAGCGCCACATCCGGGCGGTCTCCACCAGCAGTTCGAGGCCGTAGTTGCGCTCGAAGTCGATGTCACCGGTGGCCCGTACGTAGCGGGCGACCGCGACCGCGATGTCCGCCCCTATGTGGAACGCCGCGGTACCGGCCGGCCAGTAGCCCGAGCACTCCTCGCCGCGGATCGTCCGCCACGGGAACACCGCGCCTTCCAGGCCCAGTTGGGCCGCTCGCTCGCGGGCCAGCGGCAGCGTGGTGTGCCGCCAGCGCAGCGCCTGGGCGACCGCGGCCGGCAGGCTGTACGTGAGCACCGGCAGCACGAAGGTCTCGGTGTCCCAGAAGCTGTGCCCGTCGTAGCCGGGACCGGTCAACCCCTTGGCGGGGATGGCGCGTTCCTCACTGCGGGCGCTCGCCTGGAGGACGTGGAAGAGCGCGAACCGGACGGCCTGTTGGAGCTCGACGTCGCCGTCGATCTCGATGTCGCTGGCGGTCCAGAACTCGTCCAGGAACTCCTTCTGCTCGGCGACCAGGCCCTCCCAGCCCGAGTAGCGCGCAGCGGTGATCGCCGCCTCCACCTGGTCCCGGACCGCCGGAACCGAGCGGGTCGCGGACCAGCCGTAGCCGATGAACTTGACCATCCGCAGCTTCTCGCCGGGCTTCAGCACGGTGGTCGCGCTGATCCGCGCCTGGTCGTGCCGGGACTCCGAGGTGACGCTGACCCCGTCCGGGCCCTCGATCAAGTGGTCCATGCCGGCCGCCACCCGCAGGCCGCTGTACCGGGTGCGGTGCACCAGCGAGGCCTTCGTGCCGTGCGCGTGGTCCGCCTCGGCGACCAGCGGCGCCTCCAGCACCGCGGCGGCGCGCGGGTCGTCGGCGGCGCCCTCCGGCAGCTGCTCGTTGGCGACCAGCTCGGACTGGAGCACGATCCGGATCGCGTGGTCGACCGCCTCGACCTCGTACTCCACCGCCGCGATCGCCCGCTGGGTGAGCGAGACCAGGCGGTTGGTGCGGATCTTGACGGTCCGGCCGGCCGGGCTGGTCCACTCCGCCTCGCGCCGCAGCACGCCCTCGCGGAAGTCCAGCGAGCGGCGGTGGCCGCGCAGTTCGCCGTAGCGCAGGTCGAACGGCTCGTCGTCGACCAGCAGCCGGATCAGCTTGCCGTTGGTGACGTTGATGACGCTCTGGCCCGACTCGGGGAAGCCGTAGCCGCCCTCCGGGTAGGGCAGCGGGCGCAGTTCGAAGACACCGTTCAGGTAGGTGCCCGGCAGGCCGTGCGGCTCGCCCTCGTCGAGATTGGCGCGCAGGCCGATATGGCCGTTGGAGAGCGCGAAGACGGACTCGGTGCGGGCCAGGCCCTCCAGGTCCAGTCTGTACTCGGTCACGCTCCACGGATCGACCGCGAAGCCCTCCTGTGCGGTCACTGTGCCGCCCCCTCGATCAGTTCCGACAGATCGTCAACCACCAGGTCCGCGCCGTTCTCCCGCAGCGCCTCGGCCTGCCCGGTCCGGTTCACGCCGACCACGGTGCCGAAGCCCCCCGCCCGGCCGGAGGCAACCCCGGCCAGCGCGTCCTCGAAGACCGCGGCGTCCTTGGGCTCGACGCCCAGCTTCTTCGCCGCGGCCAGGTAGGTGTCGGGCGCCGGCTTGCCCGGCAGCCCCTCCCGCTTGGCCACCTCACCGTCGATCACGACGTCGAACAGGCCGTCGATGCCGGCCGCCTTGAGCACGTCCCGGCAGTTGGCGCTGGAGGAGACCACCGCGCGCGGCAGCCCGAGCACCCGCAGCCGGTGCAGGTACTCGACCGAACCGGCGTACGGCTGCACGCCCTGCTCGCGGATCAGGCGCAGCACCAGGTCGTTCTTGCTGGTGCTCAGGCCGTTGATGGTGCGGGCCGACGGCGGATCGGCCGGGCTGCCCTCGGGCAGCTCGATCCCGCGCGACTGCAGGAAGTTCCGGGTGCCGTCCAGGCGCGGGCGGCCGTCCACGAAGCGGTCGTAGTCCTCGACCGGGTCGAAGGGGACGAACTCGTCACCGGTGCGCCCGGCCTCCTCGCGGAGGAAGGCGTCGAACATGGACTTCCAGGCGGCGGCATGGACTTTGGCCGTCTGTGTGAGCACGCCGTCAAGGTCGAAGAGATAGGCGCGAATGTGATCGGGTAGCCCCAGCAGCATGCTTGCAGTCTGGCCCAGAAAACCTGACTCCGGGCCGATTCGGGACGGCGCGTCGTACAGCGTTCAGTCGCGCCCTGGACTCCCGCCGCAGCGCCTCTGCCGAGCGGCCCCGCCGCTGGTGGGAGAGCCAGCACGGCGGCCGGGGGCGGGCGGGGGGCGGCCGCCGGAGCAGGCGGCGAAGCGCACGCCGGCCGACCGCCCGCCCGCGCACGCCTGCCAGCCACCGCCGGCAGGCCGCCGGGGCCGCTCCGGTCCTAGCCGATGCGGCGGGAGCGGCCGCGGAGCTGCTCGGCGAGCTCGCGCCAGCCCTCCGCGCACTCCAGCGCGAGGTCGGCGACGACCGGGAGCAAGTGCGGCGGGATGTGCTGGAGTTCGGGCTCGGCCTGGTCCACCGAGGCCAGCCGCTGGTGCAGCCAGACCAGCAGCGCGCGGCCGTTGTCGGTGAACTTGAGCGACGGGTCGCGGCGCAGCCTGGCCAGCGCCGCGAACGAGCCGTCCGGCGTGCTGTCGCCACCGACCGGCAGGCGGCGCGGGCCGATCCGGTGCAGCTGCTGGTCAGCCGGGCGCGCGGCGCCCGGGGCCGGCGCGGCGACGGCGGCGTGCACGGCGGGCTGCGGGTGCGCGCCGACGGGCTTCGGGCGCTGGACCGGGCGGGCGGGCGCCACCGCCGGCTTCCCCGGCCCGTTCACCGGCAGCTTGCCCTGCACCTGGACCGGCCCCTGAACCGGCACCGGCCGCTGGGGCTGCACGTGCCGCTGCACCGGGTGCTGCGTGGCGTGCGGGGCGGTGTGCTGCGTGGCGTGCGCCTTGGTCTGCGCCGTGACGTGCTGAGTGGGGTGCTGCGTCGCGTGCGCCGTGGCGTGCTGGACCGGCCGCTGCACGGCCCCCTGCACCGCGCCCTGCATCGCGTGCTGCACGGCCCCCTGCACCGCGTGCGCCGTGGCGTGCTGGACCGGCCGCTGCACGGCCCCCTGCACCGCGCCCTGCATCGCGTGCTGCACGGCCCCCTGCACCGCGTGCGCCGAGCCGGCCCGCCGCTGCACCGGCACCGAGCCGCCGGCGCCCACACCCCGGTGCGCGACCGACCCGACGGACCCGACCGAGCCGACCGCCGCCGACCCCGCCGAGCCGACCGCGCACCGCTCGCCACAGCCGCGACCGCCCGTCGCCCCACTGCAGTTGTGCCGCGCACGGGCCACCCCGGCCCCCTCGCGCGCCCCCGCGCCCTCGCGGACGTGGCCCGCCGCACCGGCCGTCACCGACGCCGGCTCCAGCCCGCGGTTCACCCGGCTGCGCACCCCGTGCGCCGTCCCCAGCGAGACACCGGCCGCTCGCGCGATCTCGCGCAGCGAGGCGCCGGGCCGCTCGCTGATCACCTGGAGCACCCGCTGCCGCCCCGCGTCCGGGTTGACCGGCCGCAGCCGGCCGTCCCGGCCGACCCGGGTCGCCAGCTGGCTGCCCGCCCCCTCCGACCGCCGCCGGATCCCGCCGACCGTCTTCGCCGACAGCCCCGCGTTGAGCGCGATCGAGCGGTCGGACAGCTCGGGGCGCAGGCTGATGATGTGCTCGGCGGCGGCCTTGCGCTCCGCGATGCTCAGCGGCAGGCCGTACTCGTCGCCGGCCGTGTTCGCCTCCACGGCCCGGACGTACGCGTCCTGCGCCGACCCGTCGAAGTACTCGACGGCGATGGTCTCCTCGCCCCGCAGCCGGGCCGCCTGCAGCCGGTGCCGCCCATCGACCAGGGTCATGGTCTGACGGTGCACCAGGATCGGCGGCAGCTCGCCGGCGCTCTCGGCGAGCCGGGCGGCGTGCGCCGCGTCCTCGGCGATGAAGCGCGGCGACTCCCCGAGGCGCACGGAGTCGAGGGGGATACGGTCGGCAGCAGTCATGACGGCCCCTCTGTGGTGGAAGTCAGTGGCAGATCGCGGCGGGTGACGGTTCGCGATGCGGAGGTCGAACGCCCGGCGGTGGACGGCCGGCGAGACTCTCAGTCGCTCGTTGACGCGTTCAGGTCTCCTCAACACCGTTGCTGCCGCCGCTGATTCCCGATCCGCAGCACTCGGCTCCGGATGTTTGCGCGACCTTTGCCGGCCGGCCCCCACGCGGCCGCCGCTCGCCCCTGCCTCGTGTCCCCCTCGCCCTCCCCGACCAGCCACGACGGCGGGCGCGTACGGTGGTCGACCGGCACGGCCCACCACGTAACGGAGCACCCGATGACCGCGCAGCCCACCGTCTCCCTCGCCGATGAGTTCGTGTTGGCCCGCAAGGACGGCCGGGTCGGCCGGATCACCCTGAACCGGCCGCGCGCGATCAACGCGCTCAACCACGCGATGGTGCTGGCCCTGCACACCGTGCTGGCCGACTGGGAGCAGGACGAGCAGGTGGCCGCCGTGGTGATCACCGGCGCCGGCGAGCGGGGCCTGTGCGCGGGCGGTGACATCCGCTTCTTCCACGACGACGCCCGTTCCGGTGGCGACGCGGTGCGCGCGTTCTTCCGCGACGAGTACCGGCTGAACCGGCGGATCGCCCGCTACCCCAAGCCGTACGTCGCGGTGATGGACGGCCTGGTGCTCGGCGGCGGGGTCGGCGTCTCGGCCCACGGCAGCGTCCGGGTGGTCACCGAGCGCTCGGCGGTCGGCATGCCGGAGACCGCGATCGGCTTCGTCCCGGACGTCGGCGGCACGTGGCTGCTCGCCCGGGCCCCCGGCGAGCTGGGCACCCACCTGGCGCTGACCGCCGGCCGGATGACCGGGCCGGACGCCGTCCACTGCGGCTTCGCCGACCACTACCTGCCCGCGGACCGGCTGCCGGCCTTCACCGCCGCCCTCGCCGAGCTCGAACCGACCGCCGCCGTCGCCGAGTTCGCGCTGCCCGCCGCGCTCGTCCCGCCCGCTCCGCTCGCCGAGCAGCGCGACTGGATCGACCACTGCTACGCGTCCGACAGCGTCCCGGAGATCCTGCGCCGGCTCTTCGACACCGGGCTGCCCGAGGCCAAGGAGGCGGCCGAGCAGATCGCCGCCAAATCCCCCACCGCGCTGCGGATCACGCTGGCCGCGCTGCGCCGGGCCCGCTCGCTGCCGAGCCTGGAGGACGCGCTGGAACAGGAGTACCGGGTCTCCTGCAACGGCGTCTCCTCCCCGGACTTCGTCGAGGGCATCCGCGCGCAGGTCGTCGACAAGGACCGCAACCCCCGCTGGTCCCCGGCCACGCTGGCCGAGGTGACCGACGCCGCCGTCGAGCGCCACTTCGCCCCGGTCGTCCCGGGCCTCTTCTGAACCGGGCCTCTGCTGAAGCAGCCGGCCCGGGAGGCCCAGGGGAGCCGGGGAAACCCGGGAGTCCCGACCAACACCTCCATTACCACTGTGCCGCCGAGCCGCGGATGGCACGATGAAGCGGTGAACGCCACCCCGAGTCTCTACGCGATCAGCGACCTGCACGTGGCACACGCGGAGAACCGGGCCTTCGTCGCCGAGCGGCTGCACCCGCGCTCGCCGGGGGACTGGCTCCTGCTGGCCGGTGACGTCGGCGAGTTGACCCCGGACATCGAGTGGGCGCTGACGCTGCTCGCCGAGCGGTTCGAGCGGGTCGTCTGGGTGCCGGGCAACCACGAGCTGTGGACCCATCCCAAGGATCCCGAGCAACTGCGCGGCCAGGCGCGGTACGACAACCTGGTCGCGCTCTGCCGCCGCCTGGGCGTGCTCACCCCCGAGGACCCGTACGCCACCTGGGAGGGCCCCGGCGGTCCGGTGCTGCTCGCCCCGCTGTTCGTGCTGTACGACTACACCTTCCGGGCCCCGGGGACGCAGACCAAGGAGGAGTCGCTGGCCAAGGCGCACGAGGCCGGCGTCGTCTGCACCGACGAGTTCCTGCTGGATCCCCAGCCGTTCACCGCCATCGACGCCTGGTGCGCCGCCCGGCTGGAATACACGCTGGCCCGGCTGGAGGAGCACCGCGACGGTCCGCGCATGGTGCTGATCAACCACTTCCCGCTGAACCGCCGGCCCACCGAGGTGCTGCGCTACCCGGAGTTCGCCCAGTGGTGCGGCACGGTCTCCACGGCTGACTGGCACACCCGGTTCCCGGTCGATACGGTTGTATACGGACATCTGCATATCCCGAGGACGACCTGGTACGACGGCGTCCGGTTCGAAGAGGTGTCGCTCGGCTACCCGCGCGAACGCCGCTGGCGCCCGCCGGGCCGTGTCCCGCTGCGTCGAATCCTCCCGCACGGCACGGACCAGAGCTGACGCGCTGACGCGTTCCGCCGTCCCGCGTCGAACGTATTGCCAGGGCATCCCGCGAAGTTCACCATTCTGACAGGTCATGGACAACCCTGCCGCCCCCGACGGCGCCTACGCTCTTGCACCGCACCTCTCCGCGAGCCGGCCAATCGGGCCCGGTTCGTGCCGTCCCGGAACTCCTGGAGTCCTCATGCGTTCGAGGTCGCGTCTCGCTGCACTGTGTGCCGTCGCTGTGACGACAGCCATCTCCTTCTCCGCCGCCGTCTCCTCCGGTGGCTCCGCCGTCGCCGCTGCCGCCACCGGCAGCGTCCCGACCCCCTCGCACGTGGTCGTCGTCGTGGAGGAAAACCACTCCTTCGACGACATCATCGGAGACACCGCCGACGCCCCGTACATCAACTCGCTGGCCGACCAGGGGGCGCTGCTCACCTCCTCGTTCGGCGTCTCGCACCCCAGCGAGCCGAACTACATGGCGCTCTTCGGCGGCAGCACCTTCGGTCTCAGCTCGGACAAGTGCCCGGTCAGCGAGGGCACCAAGGCGAACCTCGGCTCCGAGCTGCTGGCCTCCGGCCACACCTTCAAGGGCTACTCCGAGGGCCTGCCCTCGGCCGGCTCCACCACCTGCACCTCGGGCGCCTACGCGCGCAAGCACGCGCCGTGGGTGAACTACAGCAACATCCCCGCCGCCGACCAGCAGCCGTTCACGGCGTTCCCGACGAACTTCAACTCGCTGCCCACCGTGTCGTTCGTGATCCCGAACCTGGACGACGACATGCACGACGGCAGCATCGCGCAGGGTGACAGCTGGCTGCAGGACAAGATGTCCGCCTACGCGACCTGGGCGCAGCAGAACAACAGCCTGCTGATCGTCACCTGGGACGAGGACGACTACACCGAGAGCAACCAGGTGCCCACCATCGTCTTCGGCGCCGGTGTCGCACAGGGCCAGTACGACGAGACGGTCAACCACTACAACGTGCTCGCCACCCTGGAGCAGATGTACGGGCTGACCAAGGTCGGCAACAGCGCGACCGCCGCGCCGATCACCGACATCTGGGGCTGATCTCGAGCAGAGCCCAGCAGACAGAGTCCAGCACGCATACCGGGCACCACCCGGTGCCCCCGGCCGCGCTTCCGCGTGCGGCCGGGGGCACCGGCTCGACCGAAGGAGCGTCCCCGCCATGCCGGACCCCGCCCCGGCCGACCCCGTCACGACGGACTCCGCCACGACAGCACCCGCCCCGGCCGACCCCGCCGCCCCCAGGCCGAGACCCTGGCTCGACGTCGCCCGCCGGCGGCCGCTGCGGGTCGCACTGGCCGGCCTGCTGCTGGCCGGCACCGCCGGTCTGATCGCCTCCGCGCCGGCCGGCGGCACGCCCGCACCGCCCGGCGGGCAGCTGACGGTGAACACCACGAGCTGCGGCACACCACCCGCCCAACTCCCGGCCGGCCCAATCGCGTTCAGCGTCACCAACAGCTCCAAGGTGTACGCGACGGTCTACCTCGTCTCGGCCGACGCGAGCCTCGCCTACGCCGAGATCACCTGGCTGGGCCCGGGCAAGACGCTCCCGCTGACCACCACCCTCACCGGCGGCGGTTACGCCGTCCGCTGTGTCTTCTCCAGCGGCCCGGTGCTCACCACCAGCCCGATCCAGGTCAGCGGCACCGCCGCCGGCGCGGTGGCCGGCTACCTGCCGATGAACGACAAGGAGCTGACCGACCCGGTCAACGCCTACCGCGCCTACGTCCAGGGGGCGTTGCCGAAGCTGGCCACCGACGCCAGGACGCTGGACGGCGACCTGACCCGGGGCGACCTGACCGCGGCCCGCACCGACTGGCTCACCGCGCACCTGGACTACGAGCGCCTCGGCGCCGCGTACCACTCGTTCGGCGACTACGACGACTCCCTCAACGGCATGGCCGACGGCCTGCCGCAGGGCGTCAACACGCCGGACTGGACCGGCTTCTTCGCGCTGGAGTACGGCCTGTGGCACGGTCGCAGCGCCGACCAGCTGCGCCCGCTCGGCAAGCAGCTGGTGAGCGACGCCGAGGGCCTGATCAACGACTTCCCCAGCGAGGACACCGACCCCGGGGACCTGCCGCTGCGCGCCCACGAGATCCTGGAGAACGCGCTCCAGTTCCAGCTGAACGGCATCGCCGACTACGGCAGCGGCAGCACGCTGGCCACCCTGGACGCCAACATCAAGGGCACCGAGGAGGTGCTCGGCGTGCTCGCCCCGGTGATCCAGCCGCGCGACGCCGCCCTGCTGACCCAGCTGGACAAGGCCCTGCCCGCGCTGGACGCCGAGGTGACGGCCACCAAGGCCGCCGACGGCTCCTGGACCCCGGCGGCCGCGCTGGGCGCCGCCGCGCGCCAGCGCCTCGACGGCGATCTCGGCGCGCTGCTGGAGCAACTGGCCGTTCTGCCCAACCTGCTGACCCCGAGGAATCACGCATGACCAGGCCGGACCCGCTCGACCCGACCGCCGACGCCGCCACGGCAGCCCCCGCCCAGTGCCCGATGACGGCCGGCCCGGCGCTGCGCCGCCGGTCCTTCCTGCGCGGCGCCTCGATCGGCACGGCTCTCGGCGCAGCACTGGGCACCGGCGCGCTGGCCGGCGCGTTCGCGGCGCACGCCGAGGACGCACCGGCGGCGCCGGGCCCGTCCGGCCGGACCATCCCGTTCCACGGCCCGCACCAGGCCGGCATCACCACCCCGCAGCAGGCCGCCGCGAGCTTCGTCTCGTTCGACGTGATCGCGCCCGACCGGGCCGGGCTCCAGCAGCTGCTGGGGATCCTGACCGACCGGGTCCGCGCCCTGACCGCAGGCGGCCCGGTGCCGGCGACCGACCTGGCCTCGCCGCCCACCGACAGCTCGACGCTCGGCCCGGTGCTGCCCTCCGACGGCCTGACCGTCACCGTGGGCGTCGGCGCCTCGCTCTTCGACGCCCGCTACGGCCTGGCCGCCCGCAAGCCCGCCAAGCTGGTCGAGATGCCCGCCTTCCCCGATGACAACCTGGTCGGCTCCAAGGAGCTGCACGGCGACCTCTCGCTGCAGATCTGCGCCGACTCGCAGGACACCGTGATGCACGCGCTGCGGGACATCACCCGGCACACCCGCGGCCTGATGCAGCCGATCTGGAAGGTCGACGGCTTCCACGCCGCACCGCGCCCGAGCGGCACCCCGCGCAACCAGCTCGGCTTCAAGGACGGCATAGCCAACCCGGACGTCAACGACCCGAAGACCACCGCCGCCCTGCTGTGGACCCACGGCGGCACGAACGGCGAACCGGCCTGGGTCGAGGGCGGCTCCTACCAGGTGATCCGGATCATCCGGATGCTGCTGGAGTTCTGGGACCGGGTCTCGCTGCACGAGCAGGAGACGATGATCGGCCGCCGCCGCGACTCCGGCGCCCCGCTGGACGGCACCACCGAGTCCGACATCCCGAACTACCCGGCCGACCCGCAGGGCCTGATCATCCCGATGACCGCACACATCCGGCTCTCCAACCCGCGCACCGCCGACACCGCCGACCAGCAGATCCTGCGGCGCGGCTACAACTACGAACGGGGCCTGGACCTGGACGGCAACCTGGACGTCGGCCTCGCCTTCTGCTGCTACCAGCAGGACGTGGCCCGGCAGTTCCAGGTCGTGCAGCAACGCCTCGCCGGTGAACCCCTGGTCGACTACATCTCGCCGACCGGCGGCGGCTACTTCTTCGCACTCCCGGGCGTCACCGGCCCCACCGACCGCTTCGGCTCAGGCCTGCTCGCCTGACCATCCGTCACGAGCACTGCGTGGCACCCCCGCCGGCCCGGGGGTGCCACGCGACAGACGTCAGACAGCAGTGACGTTGGCGGCGCTCGGACCCTTCTGTCCGTCCTGAATCTCGAACTGGACGTTCTGACCCTCGGCGAGGGTCTTGAATCCGGTGCCCTGGATCGCCGAGAAGTGGACGAACACGTCCTTACTGCCGTCCGCAGGGGTGATGAAGCCGAACCCCTTGCTCTCGTTGAACCACTTGACCTGTCCCTGCATCATCGACGACACCTGCATCCCCTCGATCGAGTCCCGATACCCCCAGCCGCGAAGCGACTCGGACTTCTTCGTCGTGCCCACGGAGTCGATCAGGCAACCCCGGGATCACGCCAACCTGTGGGTGGCGGACTTCGCCGCCACCCGGGCATGAGCCAGTCGCCTGATCGGAGGGGCAGGTCCTAGGTGGACTCGATGTCGTCCTCGTCGACATAGGCATCGGACCACTCAGGGACCTTGTAGAAGTGCTTGTACGAGCCGAGCGGCCAGGCGCAGGGGATCCACTGGCCGGGGCCGGCCTTGGCGTAGCGGCCCTTGACGACGTCCGGTGTGGCAGGGATCGGCACGCCCTCGCCGGCCTGGTGGAAGTTGCCGGGCATGAGGTACCCGGAGCTGTCCCAGTAGGCCCAGCCGCCCCGCTTGAAGCGGGCGGGGTAGGAGCGCGCCGGTGGCGGGGGCGGCGGCCGCCAGGCGGTCGGCGCCCCCGCCACCACGTTCCCGGTGAGCTGGGGGAGCCTGACCTCCCGCCGTTCCTTCGGGTCTGTTTCGGGACGGAGCAGAACGCACGTCATCGGGTTTTCGAGGACGCAGAGCGTGCCGTCGGCCGCCGTGGTCGCCGCTTCCCCGCCGGCGGTGAAGCGCCCCGTCTCCTTGAGGGTTTCGGCCTGCAGGATTCTGCCCTCACCTTGCACGAACACGAGGTACAGGTGCTGACCGTCGGTGGACAGGGCGATGTCCTGGGGCCGGCCCCCGCCGTCGTAGCGGGCCGTGACAGCGAGCGTGAGGGGGTTGAGGACGACGAGGGTCCCGGAGTTGCCGTGGAGGGCGTGCAGGCGGGTGCCGTCGGGGCTGGGCAGGAGCTTGACGCCGCTCGGGCCGTAGGCTTGCCCGCTGAAGTCCACCGCGTCGCCTGCCTTGCCCTCGGTCAGGACCGTCGCGCGCACCGCCAGGTTCCGGCCCCGGGACAGTCCGCCGTACAGGCGTCGGCCGTCCGCGCTCACCGCCAGGTGCCCGAGGTCGTCGGTGACGTCCTCGATGGTGCGGACCACCTTGTTCGTGGCCGTGTCGATCTCGGTCACCTCGCCGTTCCAGCCGGTCACGGCGAACAGGCGGCTGCCGTCGGCGGAGACGGTCAGGTCCCCCGCCCCGTTCGGCATCTCGATCTCGGCGGTGACGTCCAGCGACTCGGTGGCGACGACGAGGATCGCGAAGCCGCCGTACGCGGACCTGGCCGGGATGTAGAGGCGGCTGCCGTCGGGATGCGCAATCATCTCCCCGGGGCGCCGGCCCGGCACCCGCGCGGTTCCGACCAGAGCGCCGGCCACCGGGTCGATCACCGACAGGGCGAACGTCTCCCCTCCGCCCGGCACCAAGGGGGCCGGGCCGTCCTCAAAGGAGGGCGGGGCCGAGCCGTCCTGAACCGCATAGAAGTGGTAAGTGGCAGAGCCAGTCACGCAGCTGTTCCTTTCCTGAGTCGTCGGGGCAGAGAGATCCTGGTCCGGGCATGCCCGCTTCAAACTCCACACGCCTCGGGGCGCCTGCGGTACGCAGCATCAGGCGGCCGGGATCTCGTCAGCGACGCCCTGCGCGGGGTGGGTTCACTTGCGCTGGAGCTTCATCTCGTCGTCGCGGATCCAGTCGTAGTGGCCGCCACCGCCGCCCGCCACCGGGGTCTCGTAGTAGGTGTGGCCGTCCCACTTCGTGGCGCTGCCGGTGAGCTTGACGCACTGGTTCTTGCGCCAGCGCCCACCCAGGTCGGTGAAGCCGGTGACCTCGTTCCACGTCCTGATCCAGTCGGTCAGCTGCAGGTTGGGCTCGCCATAGATCCGGATGTCGGCCCGCCAGGCACGGGACAGGTCCTTGGTCGCCCTGGCGTCGCAGTTCACGTTCTCGGCGACGTCCCGCAGCTGGTCCAGGTCCACGGTGTAGCCCTCCGTGTACCCGTTGGACTCCCTGCGGACCACCGCGTAGGCGAACTGCTTGTACACCGCCCCCTTCTCGTTCTCCTTGGCGATGCTCCAGCTCCCGTCCCAGCCCGTGTACCAGCCCGGGGGGTACCGGTTCTCGTCCATCTCGATGAAGCAGGTGTCCTTCGCGATGGTGTCCGCCGTGCCGCCGGCCCTGCGGAAACCACCGTCAGAACGCTTCAGGTAGGCGATGGCCTTCACCTTCGTCCACGCCACGCAGGACGCCGCTCGCGGCTGCGCGTCGGCCATGGCCACCGGACTGCCGGCCAACCCGACCAGGACGGCCGTCGCCGCGACAGCCGAAACACTGCGGTACCTCACGGGAACTCCCCACCACGCGACCGATAGTTGAGACACCAGAACAACCGGCACCAAGATCGAAAGGTCACGCGCGACCCGCGCGGCTCACCAGCAGCAGCGGCAACAACCGGGCTGAAAAACAGCAGCACCCCGGCCAATCGAACTGGCCGGGGTGCTGCACTGCTTGGTCAGAGGGGTCTTCCCGCCTCGTTCCGGGTGGGGCGCCAGGGGCTCGAACCCTGAACCTACGGATTAAAAGTCCGCAGCTCTGCCGATTGAGCTAGCGCCCCGTTGGCCGGTGCGACCACCGTGGTGGTACGGCACCTGCCGGGACGATCCTACCCGGTGATCCCCAGGCATTGGCCAGTGGATATCCGCCCGCTCGGGTCACGATCGCCCGTACCGACGGATCGTCAGCCGACCGGTAGGGCCAGATGGGCCAGTCGGACCCGGCGCAGCCAGTCCTCCACCGGTGCCTCGTCCGGGGTCTGTGGGAGGGCGCCGGGGCGGTCCAGTCGGCGCTCGGCGTCGGCGAGCAGTGGTTCGGCGAGCTCGGGGTGGTCGGCGATCCGCTCGCCGAGGTCGCGCACCCGCTCGGGGTCGGCGAGGCGGATCGTCAGCTCGCCGGTCTCGTGCAGGCCGACCGCCTGCTCGACCAGCCGCACCAGGTGGCGGGCGTGCTTGGCGGCCCGGGCCCGGGTCTCGGGCTGCGCGCGGTCGCGGCCGAGCAGCTTGCGGAACTGCTGGCCCGCGTAGCCGAGATACGCGCCGCGGACGGCCGGCGCGCTCAGCAGGCTGCGCCGCAGGCCGATCAGCTCCTCCCCGAGCGGCGTCCTGACCTCGTACAACTCATCGGGCAGCCAGACCAGTTCGGATACCGTCGGATTGCACACCAGGGCCAGCCGGCACCACTTCGCGGCCTCGTGCCAGGTCTGGTCCGGCTCGGTGCGCACCACCGACTCGGCCGGCCGGCGCAGCCCGTGCAGCTCCTCGGTGGGCACGGCGAAGACGCCGAGCCGGTCCACGTCCGATTCGGGCCGCGCCAGCCCGTACGCGGTCGATCCGACGACGCCGGACAGCAGTATCCGCATGACTCCCCCTTCGATGCGGTGATGGCCCGCGCCGCCAGTCTCGCCCGCCCCACCCGGCCGCCGCGAACGATTTCCGCCGCTCCGGGTGCCCGGCCGGGCGCGCCATCTACTGACACGGCGTCAGATACATCAGCCGAGATGGCCAGGCGATGGTGACACGGCAGCCGGAACGGGGCAGGATCAGGGAGGGGGTCGAGGGGAACCGGCGGAAGTCCGGGGGAAGTCCAAACGAAGTCCGGGGGGACGGCGATGGGCGAGCAGAGCCAGACCGCACTGATGATCTGCTGGTGGATGGGGCTGGTGCTGCTGGTCGCGGGAGTCCCGACGACGGCGCTGCGCCTGACCCGGTTCGCCCGGCGGGGCTTGCAGGTGCAGGGCAGCGTGGTGCGGGTGCTGGTGCAGCGGCGGAACGGGTCGGCCTCGGTGCTGCCGGTGGTGCGGTTCACCGATCCGGCCAGCGAGCGGGAGATCACCGGCGCGCCGGCCTCCGGCCGGGTGCCGCAGGTCGGGTGGCCGGGGCAGGCGATCTCCGTGCGCTATCTGCCGGGGGCGCCGGAGGTCTTCCAGGTGGGGCCGCAGACCGGCGTGTCCGACGCGTTCCTCGGCAGTCTGCTGGTGATGACGCTCGGCTCGATCGCGCTGGTGCTGACCCGCTGGACCGATCCGGACGCGATCGCGACCAGCGCCGTGCTCGCCGCCTCGGCCGTCGCGCTGGGCGCCGCGACCGCGCTGGGGCACCGGGCCGGCGACTTCGAACGGCAGCGGCTGCTCGGCAGCAAGGGGGTCGTCACGCCCGCCCGGGTGGTCGGCACGCTGGTGGTGGACGGCGGCGCGGAGGCCGCGCACCGCTACCACCCGGTGCTGCGGTTCACGGCGGCCGGCGGCGAGCAGGTGACCGGGGTCGATCTGGCCACGCACGGCAGCCGGCGGTACGAGCCGAGCGGGGAGCACGAGACGGTGCCGGTGCGGCACCTGCCCGAGGACCCGCTGCTGTTCCGGGTCGAGGGCCCGACCGAGCCGTCGGCGGCGGCGGGCCTGGCCCGGCGGGCGCGGCGGGCCGCACTGGCGCCGAACGCGGTGGGCCTGCTCGCCGTGCTGACCTGCTGCGGGATCCTGATCACCGTCGGCGCCTCGCTCGCCGGGCGCTGAGTAGGCATCGAGCGGTGAGCGGACGGTCGGCCCGACGGCTGTCAGTCGCGCGCCGCGCCGAACCGCTGCTCGAACGCCGTCCGGTTCGCGGAGACCGGCTTCCGGTCCCAGACCGCGAACACCAGCTGGTCGAACGCCGCCCCGAAGGTCTCCAGCCCCACCGCGAACGCCTCGGCGACCTGCGCCGGGTCGTTGGCGAACACCCCGCACCCCCAGGCTCCCAGCACCAGCCGCCGCATCCCGTGCCGCGCCGCCACCGCCAGCACCCGGGCGGACCGCTCGGCCAGCAGCTCGGCGATCTCGGGCGAGCCCGGTCCGGGCAGTGAACGCGCCGCGAGCTGACCGGCGTTGGGCGCGGGCGAGGTCAGGAACGAGACGCGGTGCGAGCGCGCGAGCAGCTCACCTCGCTCGTCACGGATCACCGGGACCTCCGGCGAGAAGATCACCCGGTGGCTGTACCGCAGGTCGTCACTGGCGCGGTGCGCGGCGTAGTAGTCCGGCGCGCCGATCAGGCACTCGTACAGCAGCGCGCTGCGGCACAGGTCCTCCTCCTGGGCCCGCGCCCCGCGCAGGTAGCCACCGCCCGGGTTGCGCGCCGAGGCGAAGTTGAGCACCGCGAGGCCCTCCTCGCCGCCGTCCCGCACCAGCCGCGCGGCGGCCTGCATGCTGCCCTCCGCGGTGACCTCGACCAGCGGACAGCCGGGGCCGGCCGGCGGCAGCTCGCGCAGCACCGCCGCCAGCGCGTCGGCGGTGTCCTGCGGTCCGTACGAGACGGTGTCGGCGCGTGCCGCCGCGAGCGCCGCGGCGATCTCCACCTCGGCTCCGCCCGCCGCGCGGTAGCCGCCCCGCTCGGCGATCTCCTCGTTCTCCCTGGCCATCTGACGCACTCTGCTGCTCATCTGACCGACCGTAAGGGCTACGGGTCCGCTCGGCCACCGAGTTATCGCCAAAGTGACGCAAAGGCGGCGGGCCCGCCCCACCGAAGTGGAGCGGGCCCGCCGGGAACTACCTGTCAGTCGCCTGACTGCTGCGTGTCAGCTCTTCCAACGCGGCTTGCGGTCGCCGCCGTTGAAGCTGCTGCCGCCGCCGCGGTTGTCGCGGTCACCGAACGAACGGCCGCCGCGGTTGTCACGGTCACCGAACGAGGAGCCACCCTGCGGACGGCCACCCGAGCGGTGGTCGTCACGGCGGGCGAACGGACGGCTGGTGCTGCCGGCGCCGCCGCCACGGTTGTCGCGGTCACCGAACGAACGGGCCGGACGGTCACCGAAGGAACGCGAGCCACGGTCGTCACGGTCACGACCAGCGCCACCACCGAAGCCACCGCCACGGTTGTCGCGGTCACCGAACGAACGCGAGCCACGGTCATCGCGGTCACGACCAGCGCCACCACCGAAGCCACCACCGCGGTTGTCACGGTCACCGAACGAACGCGAGCCACGGTCGTCACGGTCACGACCAGCGCCACCACCGAAGCCACCGCCACGGTTGTCGCGGTCACCGAACGAACGGGCCGGACGGTCACCGAAGGAACGCGAGCCACGGTCGTCACGGTCACGACCAGCGCCACCACCGAAGCCACCACCGCGGTTGTCACGGTCACCGAACGAACGGGCCGGACGGTCACCGAACGAGCGCGAGCCACGGTCATCGCGGTCACGACCGCCACCGAAGCCACCGCCACGGTTGTCGCGGTCACCGAACGAACGGCCGCCGCGGTTGTCACGGTCACGGTCGCCGTACGACGGACGCTCGTTGCGGGCCTCGCGGTACGCCGGGGTCCGCTCCTCGCGCGGCTCGCGGACCTCGCGGACCGGCGCCTCGGCGACGACGGCCGCCTCGGTGCCCTCGCCCTCGGCCGCGGCCTCGGCCGGCTCCTCGTCCACGATGCCCAGGTCGGCCCGCTCGCGCGCCGCACGGGCGGCGAGGCGGTCGGCCTCCTCGCGCAGCTCGTTCGCACGACGCTGCGCGCGCTCCAGCTGGCGGGTCATCTCGGCGATCTCGCGCTCCGCCGCACCGGCGATGCCCGCGGCGCTCTCGGCCTGGACCTCGATCAGCGAACGGGCGCCGGTGATCTTGGCGACCTCGGCGTCGAAGGCGTGGTCCAGGATGTGGCGCGAGGCATCGACGCCCGCGTCCTCCATCAGGCGGAAGACGCCACGGCGCTGGTGCGGCAGGACCAGCGTCACGACGGCGCCGGAGCGGCCGGCGCGAGCGGTACGGCCGGAGCGGTGCAGGTAGTCCTTGTGGTCACCGGCCGGGTCCACGTTCAGCACCAGGTCGATGCCGTCCACGTGGATGCCGCGGGCGGCGACGTCGGTGGCGACGACGACGTTGACGTAACCGTCCTTGAAGTCGCCCAGCACCCGGGTACGGGCGCCCTGGGTCATACCGCCGTGCAGCGCGTCGGCCTTCACGCCGGCCTCGATCAGCTGCTCGGCGACCCGGTCCGCGCCCATCTGGGTGCGGACGAAGATGATCGTGCGGCCCTTGCGAGCGGCGATCGCGTTGGTGATCGGCGCCTTGTCCTTGGGCTTCACCACGAGGATGTGGTGGGTCATGGTGGTGACCGCGCCCTGGGCCGCGTCGACCTCGTGGGTGACCGGGTTGCTCAGGTAGCGCTTGACCAGGCTGTCGATCTCGTTCTCCAGGGTGGCGGAGAAGAGCAGGCGCTGGCCGCCGGTCGGCACCTGGTCGAGGATCTCGGTGACCTCGGGCAGGAAGCCCATGTCGGCCATCTGGTCGGCCTCGTCGAGCACGACGGTCTGGACGTCGGCCAGCTTGGCGGTGCCGCGGTTGATCAGGTCACGCAGGCGGCCGGGGGTGGCGACCAGGACGTCGACACCGCGCTCCAGCGCGTAGATCTGGTTCGACATCGAGGTGCCACCGCAGACGACCTTGAGCTTGAGGCCGAGCACCGAGCCGAACGGCTCCAGCGCGTCGGCGACCTGCATGGCCAGCTCGCGGGTCGGGACCAGGATCAGGCCGCGCGGGTGCTTGGGCTTGGTGCGCTCGCCGTCGGCGAGGCGGGTGAGCAGCGGCAGACCGAAGCTCAGCGTCTTGCCGGAGCCGGTGCGGCCACGGCCCAGCACGTCTTTGCCGGCCAGCGCGTCCGGGATGGTCGCGGCCTGGATCGGGAACGGGGTGGTGACACCGCGCTTGGCGAGGGCACGCACGACGTCGTCGTGCAGGCCGAGGTCGCCGAAGGTGATGGTGGGCTCGGCCTCGACGGCGTCGGCCTCGGGGGCCTCGACCTCGGTGGCGTCGGTGGTGTCGTTGGTGGCGTCGATGTCGGCGTCGATCAGGTCGGCGGCGGCGATGGCCTCGTCCTGGGCGTCAGCGGGCATGACGAAGCGGGCGTCGTCAACGAGAGACAATGCAAAACCTTCCGGAAGTGGCACGCGCCTAAGTCCGGGGTTCTGACTTACAACCGCCTCTATGCGGTCAGCCACGGATCGCCGGAACGCGCCAAGGGCGCCAGATGAATAATGGGGCGCCAGTCAAATGGATCAAACGAACGATCTCCCACCATAGACGAGCCGTAGGTCCGAAGGCAAATGCTCTGGCCAACTCTCTAATGTGAGCTGGAACCCACTCCTCCGGCAGCGGATCCGCTGCCGCCGCCTGCGGGCGCCGAGGCGCTCGGGGAGGCCGAGGGGTGGCCGCCGGTGCCACCGGCCGTACCGCCGCCACTGCCACCCGTGCCACCGCCCGAGCCGCCCGAGCCGCCGGTGGTCGGACCGGCCGACGTCCCCGGGGTGGCGCCGGTGCCGCCGGAGCCGGCTCCCGAGCCGCCACCGGCCCCCGCGCTCGGCGAGGCCCCGCCACCGCCCGTGGTGCCGTGCGAGCCGCCCGAAGCACCGCCGGCGCCCGTCCCGCTCCCGCCGCTCCCGCTGCCGCCTCCGCTCCCCGCGCTCGGCGCGCCGGACGTGCCCTGCGTGCTCCCGCCGGCACCGGCCCCGCCGCCCGCAGTGCCGCCCCCGCCGCCGGCGCTCGCGCCGCCGCCGGACGCCCCCGACCCGTCCGCAGCCCGTCCGCCGCCGGCCGCCCCCGCGCCACCGGACGCGCCCCCTGCGGGCTCGGCAGGACCGACCGGCACCGCCACCACGCCCGGGGGCACCGACACGCCCGGTGCGGGCGACACACCCGGGCTCGGGTCGCTGACCGGCGCCACCCCGGGCCCCGCCACCCCGTCGCCCGCCGCGACCGCGCCGCCCGGAGCCACCGAGCCGCTCTCGCCCTTCGCCCCGCCACCCCGCTCCGCGTGCGCGCCGGTCCCCGGCCGGGTCTGGCCCGCGACGGCTCCGGCCGAGGGCTTGGCGGACGGGTTCGCGTGCCCCGAGGCGTGCCCGGCGGGCACCTGGTCGGCGCTGGGCCCGACCTCCATGCAGCCCGCGGCGCTCAGCCCGGCCAGCGCCAGCATCGCCGTCCGCAGCAGCACTCCCCGGGCCGAACGCCCCGCCGCGCCTCCCCCCGCCCGCGCGCATCCGCCCGAACGTCCGCTCGACCCCGTCGTGCCCATTGCCGCCGCCTCTCGCGCACCCCACCCCGGCCGCACCGACCGCACAGCCGTTTCGGTGCCCAACGCCCGGCCCGCCCCCTGGACACGGCCCCGCCCGCAAACCCGACCGCCACCCCGCTGCGCCACGCCCGCGCGCCACCCCACCCCGCGCGCCCCCGGCCGGATCCCGCATCACCTGGCAGACCCTCACCCCGCGCCCGACAATGGCCCCGTGGACATGACCCGGGACGACTTCGAGACGCTGGTCAGCGACGCCCTCGACCAGATCCCCCCGCAGCTCGCGGCGATGATGGACAACGTGGCCGTCTTCGTCGAGGACGAGCCCGACCCCGCCACGCCCGACCTGCTCGGCCTCTACGAGGGCACCCCGCTGACCGAACGCGGCGAGTGGTACGCCGGCGTGCTGCCCGACCGGATCATCGTCTACCGCGGTCCGACCCTGCGCCTGTGCGAGACCCGCGAGCTGGTCATCGCCGAGGTCCGCACCACGGTGATCCACGAAGTCGCCCACCACTTCGGCTTCGACGACCACGAACTCCACGAGCTGGGCTGGTCCTGACCCCGCCTCGGCCCACCCGTGCGAAACCCGTTTTGGCGTTCCAGCCCAGATCCCATATGCTTCTCAACGTCCCCGACCGCTGGATCCCAGCCGGGCGGGCCGCAAGCCCTCATCGTCTAGTGGCCCAGGACGTCGCCCTTTCAAGGCGGTAGCACGGGTTCGAATCCCGTTGGGGGCACGGCAGTACCAGCAGTACGCGGTAAACGTAGTAAAGTTCAGGGTCGCAAGGCTCTGTCGAGGTCCTGTGGAGCAGTTGGTTAGCTCGCCACCCTGTCAAGGTGGAGGTCGCGGGTTCAAGTCCCGTCAGGATCGCTCATCCCGCAAGGGATGGTGCAGTACGGCCAGGTAGCTCAGTTGGTACGAGCGTCCGCCTGAAAAGCGGAAGGTCGCCGGTTCGACCCCGGCCCTGGCCACAGAGTACGACCGGAACGATGCCCCGAAGCGATTCGCTCGGGGCATTTTTCATGCCCGCTTCCATGCGCCCTCCCATGGCCACTGCCAGAGCCGCATCGGGCCCAGGCGGTTGCCGACCCAGACCCGGCGTCGTCCGGACCCGCCCTCGACGCCGGCTCAAGCTCCGACTCCGGCCGGCGCCGGAGCTGCCCTACCGACACCGCCCGAACCGCAGCAGCCCGCCCGCGCCCGGTCTCTCCCAAGGCCCACCCGGGAAAACCCCCGGAAAACGCGGAGAGGGCCGGTACCGCGCGATAAACGCGGTACCGGCCCTCACTGCCGGCTATTCGCCGGGCAGCCGCAAACGCTTAGCTTGAAATTAAAGGTCGCCCCTTGGCTGTGTAGCCGAGGGGCTGTCCCTTATGTGTTGAGTTTTGCCGACGGGGTGGCGGGGTGCGGGGCTGCTGGTGCGGCCGCGAGGGCGGCCGGGGCCGGGGCGGGTGGCTTTCGGCGGTTTCGCGGGTGTGCCCAGGATCTTGCGGAGTCGGGGATAGCCGCGGCGGACCCGGCCGGGGGTGAGTTGATCTTGATTGAGGGGTTTCTCCCAGGGGCGGCGCAGGTCGTCGGTGAGGGGTCGGGCGAGGCGGAGCTGGGTGTATGCGGCCAGGATGAGCCAGACCCAGCGGTCGGCCTGGTCGGGGTTGCGCAGGCGGGGACGGGTCATCCCGAGGGACTGCTTCCAGAATCTGAAGGTGTGTTCGATGTCGAATCTTCTGAGGAAGATCCTCCACAGTCGGTCGACGTCGTGGGCTGTGGCGTCCGGGTCGGAGTGCCACAGCCATAGCGGCTTGGGGTCGCGGTTGCCGGGCAGGTGCTCGACCTGGAGGTGGACCAACGTGCCCTCGACGTTGGGCAGTTCGCCTATGTGATCGTGCCAGCCGCCCTGGCGGCGTTCCAGTTTGGGGTGCAGGCGTCCCCAAGCGCGGGCGGTCACGGCGCCGTACCGGTCGTGGCGGCTGGCCGATTCCTGGACGGGGGTGGCGTGGGTGGCCGGGTCGTCGAGCCGGAACCCCTCACCGTGACGGGGCCGGCGGCCGGGCCGGTCACCCTTGCGGCGGCCGGGCGGCTGGTACATGACCCGGTTGGCGCGGATGCGCCCGAGCAGCCGGACCGGTGCGTCGCGCAGCAGCCACGTCAACCGCACGATGTCGTAGCCGGAGTCCAGGACGATCAACACCTCGGGGTCGTCCTCGCGCCACTGCCCGGTCTGCCGCAGACGTAGGAGCAGGTCGCGGATCTGGGCGGCCGTGACCTCGGTAGGGTCGTCGTCAGGGGTGAGACGGACCGCGTCCAGGGGGCCGGTCCACGAGGAGCGTCCTGCGCCCAGCGCGACGGCGACCTGATAGGGCCAGCCCGGGATCGTCCGGCGGACCCCGTCGCACCGGCACGGCCGGTAGCAGTGCAGCCTGTCCGGGGAGCACTCCGCGTCCGGCCGCGGCCACGGTGTCACGTCGAGCGCGATCGAGAGCTGCCCGTCCGCGCCACGCGGAAGCGCGAGGCCGGCCAGGGCGATGCGCAGCCGGGCCACGTCCAGGCGGCCACGGGCGAGGGCGTCGTACATCGCTCCATGCCCGCGCCGGTGCACTGCCTCCAAGGAGAGCTCCGGCAGCGACACCACCGGGCCACCGGCGCACAGCACCGCGTCCGCCAGCTCGAACAAGGCATCAGCCCGCAAGGTCAGGCAGGAGTAGAACTCGCGGCGGAACCGCGACAACGCGGTCAGGGCCTCGACGCGCGCGGCGTCGTCTTGCAGACTGTCCATCACGGCCTTTGGGTAGATCCGTTGTCGACTTCAGCGAGAAGACACGATCACGCAAAGGCCGCCCAGCTGTCAGGCGAACGACGAACCCCGCCAAGAAATGATCTTGGCGGGGTTTAATTTCAAGCTTAGA